>JBCAXK010000005.1:0-62839 GCA_038534095.1 Chlamydiota bacterium
ATGTTAAACAAAAGGGATCAGGGATAGAAATATCCTTAGTAACATTGGAGAGTTGCCAAGGTAAAGCAGGGAGAAAGCGCATTGCATAGAGAGGGGATCCGCCTGGCAAACAGATGGAAAATCGGTATCGGCCGTTTGTTGCTTTATGTGTCAAAACGATCGAAGTGGGCACGTTTGGATCGAACGCGAACTGGGCGCGCATCTCCAAACCGTAAAGCGTTCTTAAGCTTCCCTCCACGTCTAGTACAAGGCCGTTTGTAACGTACCTTTTCCACGACGCAGTATTTTTTTCAGGGAGGGCGATGGTTTCTTGATAGACGCACTCCTCCTCTTCATAAACGCGCACTTCTAATGCTTGTATCGGGCGTTCATGGCGTAAGAGAAGACGGTAAAATGTTTCTGCGTAGAAGATGAACGCCCCATCTTCTTGTGTGGCTCTTGCATTCAAAATTGTGACCTCTGGAAAAGGTCCTGCGCAGTCTCCTACAATGGCTCTATCCGAGGAAAAGTAGGGAGAGGTTTGTTGATAAAAGGCCTGTTTTCTTCGGGCTTGCTCCTCCTTGAAAGCGCTTGTAAGCTCTCCAGCGTAGATGTGCGTATCGCTAGAGATCCACGGCTTTTTATCTAAAAAAACGTCCCGACTCTTTTGTAGCGTTTGTGTCGGGTTTGGATTTAATGATGGAAAGGAAGCGTGTATATCGCTTTCGATTTGAGAAGCGGCTTTTTTGAAATTTTTTTCCCGAAGGAGGGTTGTGATTTTTTGCAGAACGCCGATTTTTTCATGAATATTTTTTCGCGAAAGCTGTTGGTTTTGCTCTAGAGAGGCCCTAATGTTTGTTGTCCCCTCTTGTTGGTTAGAACTCTTCGAAAAAGTGCTCATCGAGGAGGTGATTTGATCATCTCGCTGAGAAGAGGGTGCATTGGGGTAGATATTTTGTATGGGGAGCTTGTTTTGAGAATTTGTTTCTTCTACGCCCCAAGAAAGCTCTAAGCCTTCTTCTAATTTTGTGGCATTTTTCTGCGCGCCTAGGAAAAAGGCGGTTTGTGCGGACTTATCCTGTTTTTGCCATTCTTGGAGAGAGTTTTTCTCTTCAAGATTCGGTAGCTGCGTCATTGGATCGAGAGGATATACGAGAGAGGGGAGACAAAAAATCAAGAAAGTAAAAAAACGGGACCATTTTGACAGAATCATTGGCCTGCTCCTACTATTGATTTGATGAGAAGGGAGTATAGTTCAATACTTTTTTTAAAAAAGAAAAAAATCTCCCGTGATAGTTTTTCAAAGAAATAAACTGCGTAAGAATCATAAGAAAGTTTTTCTATTTGTAACTGAAAAAGAGAGGGTAAGGGCGTTCAATACCCCTTTCATCCTTAGGAAAACGGACCTAACCTACGCCTAAGAAAAATTTTGGATAAAATTTGACAAAGACCCTTTTGAAAATCCCGTCAATCGTTCATAATTTTTATAGACGTAACAAAGGAACGCACATGAACCGGTATATTCTTTCTCTTTTGCTAATAGGTAGTCAGATACAAGCGGTAGAAATCAATAGTTTAGGAACAGCAGCAACGGCCTCAAAAGCGCAGTCTAGTTACACGCAAAATTGGGTATTTGCAGGCGGGGCTTTGGCCTTAGCTTTTTTAGGAATTCTTCTCGTAACGGTAGACCAGGGGAAAAAAGTGTCTTCTGGAAATGACAACTAGCGTGTTTTCTCTTTTACTTGAAACTACCTCGTGTTTGTTGTAGCGGCGGACCTTTTTTTAAAGCTAGCCATTTAAAGACAAAATCTTTTATTTTGAAAATGAAAAGCTGAGGAGAACTCATGAGCGCGCTAGATGAACTAAAAACCATGACCGTTGTTGTCGCTGATACAGGCGATTTTGAATCGATGAAGGCTTATAAACCTCAAGATGCGACCACGAATCCCTCGTTGATTTTGGCTGCAGCTCAAATGGAGGAGTATCAAGAGCTTTTAGAAACACCCATAGCGAGCGCAAAAAAGAACGTGGAGCAAGCTTTGGATCAGGTGTTTGTCAATTTTGGAGAGGCCATTTTACGGATCGTTCCAGGGAGAGTATCTACCGAAGTGGATGCTCGCCTTTCTTTCGATACAGAAGCGAGCGTCAGAAAAGCAAGAACTCTCATCAGTCTCTACGAAAAAAAGGGGATTGATCGGAAGCGGATACTCATCAAGCTTGCTTCCACATGGGAAGGGATTCAAGCGGCAAAAGTTTTAGAAAAAGAGGGAATTCATTGCAATATGACCCTTCTTTTTTCTTTAGAACAGGCGATCCTTTGCGGGGAAGTGCAGGCGACTCTTGTCTCTCCTTTTGTTGGGAGGATTTTGGATTGGTACAAAAAAAACGTACAAACCGAGGGATACTCTGCGGAAGAGGATCCTGGCGTTCTTTCTGTGAAACAGATTTACGCGTACTACAAACATGTGGGGTATTCTACCGAAATCATGGGAGCTTCTTTCCGAAATAAGGAAGAAATTCTTCAGCTTGCAGGGTGCGATCTTTTGACCATATCACCAAAACTTTTAGGAGAGCTTGAACAGGACTCAGGCCCTGTGATCAGGAAGCTCGAACCAAAAAAAGATCCTTCAATACAAGAGCGCTCCTTTGATGAAGCCTCTTTTCGCTTTGCTCTTAATGATGATCCGATGGCAACAGAAAAACTGGCTGAGGGGATTCGTAAGTTTTCTGCAGACATCGTTTCTTTAGAACAATACTTGTTAAAGAAAGCCAAGGGCCTATAAAAAAGGGTCTATAAAAAAGCGGCGCCATGAATCTTTGGTTTTGCCTTCTTAAAGCTTTTTTTCTCTTTTCCAGAAAGCCTTCGATGAGCGGTTTTTTGCAGGAAAAATAGTCAATCCTTATTCAAGAAATGGGAGGAAACGGCAAGTAGATTGGCACCTACTTTAGCGAAGAGATCGCTGATTGTGGCGGGCGCACTTTTCGTTCTAATTCCTTCAAGACAAGATAATGCCAATAACTTCCCTGTTCTGGGCACTCGTTTGTTAGGTAGGCATGGAAGTCTAAGACGTTTGCTTTTTTCTCTTTTTCCGAGACGGTAGCTTTTTGTAGAAGCGAGGTGAGATGGGTAAAATATTGTCCAATTTTTTGCTCCCGCGTAGGGTCCTTTAGCTCGCGCACAAGATCGGTTGTCACATTGAAAGACCGGAAAACGCTTGTGAATATTTTCCGAAATTTTCCAAACTCTGTTCCATCACTAGCGCCTGTGATGATGTGCGCTTGACCATCACGCAAAAAAATGCATTGGAGCATCTTGATTTTGGATCCGCTATTTTGGATCGTAATTTCTGTTAGCTCAGCTTTTCCTATTTTTGTTTGGAGCGGGCCTAGCCTTCTCCAAGAAGTAGAGGGGTTGGCTGTATGGAGTTTTTTGACAATGTCTAGATACTCTTTTTGTGAAATAGTCCCGACAGATTCTTCGGCAATATTGATAGAAGGGGCAAAAGAGCTGGCTCCTTTCCCTACGTATCCCATTTGCACGAAAGGGGTCAGGCTATTGGGATCAATTTCCTTCCAACCTTTCGGGGGGATGAAGTAGGCAGTTCCTTGAGAAAAAAGGGGAGAGAAACAAACAAAAAAAAGGAAAAAGAATTTCATAATAGACTCGTAAAATGGGTTCAATCTCTTGATTGAAATAGTCCTGCTAAAACGGCGGCAGAAACGCCTAGAACAACGCCCCATGCAACCATAGAGTAGGCAATCAAATGTGTGGAGCTACTGATGGCAGCTTCTCCTCTCGATTTTATCGTGCGCATTTCTGTTGCTTGATAAGTATTTTGCGCAGATAAGGGAGAGAGAAGTATGAGTAGAGCGTAGATAAAACGCATAATATTTCCTCCTTTATTCAAAGCCTCTCAAAATATTCAAGAGGCTCATAGAATGCTGATAACAATGGATTAGCTACTTTGAGAGAATGTAGGTGATCTGTCTGTAGAACTTGTTGCAGCAAGAGTAGCAACGGTGACAAGAATAGCTAGGGTTCCGATGGCTACAGGCCAAGCAAAGTCAAAGCTAGCTTCTGAGCTATATAGGGCGGCAGATCCCTTTTTGTCTTTATACTTGTATCCATTTTGGGCTTTTAGTGCGTGAGCGTTTGCGCTGAAAAATAGCATACAAGCGCAGGTAACTGCAGTGGCAAATTTTTTCATGGTTCTCTCCTTGTGAGTTCGTTTATCTAGCAAACCAAACTAGATCTTCATCTAAAAACTAGAAAACACAATGCTGATATAATTTTCTACAATTTTTTCTTTCCAAGAGTAGTTTTTTGATCAAGGAATCCAAAAGATCCCGATTTATCACGAAACTGGAGGAAAAATCCGTCTCGATCTAGGCATTAGGAAGCCCGTTTTTCCCTATGAGCGTCTTGCAGGTAGTTGATCTAGACAAGGAGCCGTCAAACCGCATAAGATCTTTCAGTCCCATAACGCCCTTTTTTACCATCTTGAGTCTGCACAGTAAGGCTTTGTCTACGTAAGTAAAGAACAGTTTAGTGATAGAAGCCCTTTGCAGAAGCTTCGTTCTCGGGCAGTGATCGGCTGCTTTTGAGCAACTTCGCCCGCTTTTTGCTGATCGTTTTCGCTTGTCTTCTAGGCATGTCTACAAACAAGTTCTTCGAAAAAAGCAAAAAATGTTGTCGTACTTGTTGCTTTTTGTAAGGCTTTCTTTCTAACTACTTTTAGGCAAAATCCTTCTCGCAATAAAAGAAAGTTTCGGGTATTCTTGCGTAAGATAACTTTGTATGGAAAATTCATGAAGCAAACTTCTAAAAATGCTCTTGCAGCTCTTTGTTCCACCATTCGCAAAGAAACGATTGAGCCGGCTCAATCTGAGGCGACAGAGATTTTAGATAATGCTAGAGTCGAACGGGAGCAGATTCTGCAAGGCGCTAGAGAAAAAAGCAGAAAAATCACCCAGGAAACAGAGGAAAAACTCGCAAAAATTGAAAAATCTTTTCAAGCTTCTCTAGAAAGCGCGATGTCTCAGGCGATCGACACGCTCAAGCAAACTATTGAAAAAGATCTTTTTGAGCCTGCAATCTCCTCTCTTTTTACAAAAGAATTACACGATCCTAAACTCTTGGCTAAGCTCATTGAAGCGGTAGCAAGCGCGATAGAAAGCGAAGGTCTTGAACCTGACCTAGAGCTTTTTGTCACAAAAGAGGTGGATAAAAAGAAGCTTTTAGGCGCGCTTGTTGGAAATATAAAAAAACGATTGAGCGAAGAAAAAATTCAGGAACTTCCTCTGCAAGAGGGAATTGCCTTAAAATTAGAGGGGGAGGGCTTGACGATTGATCTTACAAGGCCCGCTCTTGAAGCATTTTTACGAAACTTTTTGGGAAGTGCCTTCAACGATCTGATTTTTCAAAAGACGCCGTAACCTTGTATGCTCTACTACTTTTTAACAACGGCATTCCCTGAAGTTCATACAAAGTCTTTGCCGGAGATGTCTTTTCAAGAGCTCAGTGATCTTTTGCTAGAAAGCCTTTCTGAGAAAGATCAAGAGGCTTATCGGGATTTTTTACTCTATATCGACTTGAAAAACATCAAAGCATTTCTTCTGGGAAAACCCCTTGATCCAAGAGGTTTTTTGTCCCAGAAAGAACTTCGAGAAGCGCTTTTGCGAAGAGAGGGTCTGCCCGATTACCTCTTTGAGTTTTTTGATCGATTTGAAGGGAAAAAAGAGCAGGTATTACGTTACGCATCGGTTTACGCCCAGTTTTTCTCGGAAAATAGGACCGGATTTTTGGGCAAGTACTTTGGATTTGTCCGTTCTATGCGGCTTGTCCTTACCGCCCTTCGAGCGCAAAGGTGGCATAGAAACCTTGATGAAGAGCTGCAATTTGAGCCAATAGACAGCTCCCTCCCTGCGTACATCCTTGCGCAAAAGGGTGCAAAAGATTTTGAGCCCCCTGAAGAATTTGCGGATCTTAAAACGCTTTTTGTAGCGCATGAAGAGGCTCCTATGGATTTTGAGAAGAAACTGCTCGAATACCAGATCAAAAAAATAGAAGAGCTGGAAGAGGGGAGACTGTTTCAGATCGATCAAGTTCTTGCGTTTGCTGCAAAGCTCTTGCTTGTCGAGTCTTGGCACAATCTTGATCAAGAAAAAGGGAAAGCAGCGCTGGATCAACTTATTTAAACTTTTTAGGGAAACGACTATGGAATATGCGAGCGGCATTGTTACAAAAGGCTTAGGAAACCTCCTATACGTAGAGTTTACAGGATCGATTCGTTTAGGAGAAATAGGAGCCGTTCTATTAGGCGAGCTTGCGCTCATGGCAGAAGTCATTGAAGTTGCTGGAAACCTTGCAAAAATGCAGGTATTTGAAGATACAAAAGAAATTGCTTACGGAACGCCTGTCCGTTTTCAGGGGCATCTTTTAGAAGCAGAGCTTGGGCCAGGGCTTTTAGGAACAGTATTTGACGGTTTGCAAAACCCTCTTCGTAAGCTAGCTAAGCAGTCAGGCCTCTTTTTAGAAAGGGGAATCTATCAGCCCTCTTTGGACCGGGAAAAGCTCTGGCATTTCAATCCTACAGAAGCTCCTTTAGAAAAGGTCTCCAAGGGAGATCTTCTAGGTGTTGTGGAAGAGGGGAGATTTTCCCATCAAATCATGGTTCCTTTTTCTTTGCATGGTACATTTTCCCTACAGTTTTTAGCCAAAGAAGGGGACTACACAATCGAAGAGACCATCGCCATTCTTAAAAGCGAAGAGGAGAAAGAATTTCCGATCACTATGTTGCAAAAATGGCCCGTAAAGTCTCCTCTACAAGTGGGAAAAAAAGTCCGCGCTCAAGAGATGATGCAAACAGGATTGCGGATCATCGATACGCAATTCCCCATTGTTAAAGGGGGCACTTTTTGCTCACCAGGACCTTTTGGAGCGGGGAAAACGGTCTTGCAACACCACCTGTCCAAGTATTCATCGGTCGATGTTGTTGTGATTGTTGCTTGCGGAGAAAGAGCGGGGGAAGTGGTTGAAGTGCTCGAAACGTTTCCTGAACTGATCGATCAAAAAACAAATCGCCCCTTGATGGATCGTACCGTCATGATCTGCAATACATCGTCGATGCCAGTAGCGGCTAGAGAAGCCTCTGTTTATATGGGGTCTAGCATTGCAGAGTACTACCGGCAGATGGGCCTCGATGTTCTTCTTTTGGCCGATTCCACCTCTAGGTGGGCGCAGGCCATGCGAGAAATGTCGGGTCGGTTAGAAGAAATTCCTGGAGAAGAAGCCTTCCCAGCTTATTTGGGTTCGCGAATTGCCGCATTTTACGAGAGGGCAGGTGTCTTACGTATGGGACAAAAAACAGGTTCTCTTACCATCGGAGGGACGGTGTCTCCTGCCGGGGGGAACTTTGAAGAACCTGTGACTCAGACCACCCTGACTTTGGCAGGAGCCTTTTACGCTCTTTCAAGAGCAAGGGCTGATGCAAGGCAGTACCCAGCGATCGATCCGCTCATTTCTTGGACGAAGTATGTGGGTCAAGTGGGGGAAGCGATGGAGACCCATTTGCCCGATTGGACCCATTTTGTGAGCCAAGCAAAAGAGCTCTTAAGAAAAGGGGACGAAATTGGCAAAAGGATGGAAGTTGTTGGAGAAGAGGGCGTTTCCATACAAGATATCACCCTTTATCTCAAAGCGGAGCTCTACGATATAGGGTATTTGCAGCAAAATGCCTTTGATAAGGAAGATGCCTATTGCCCTCTAGAGAGACAAGTTGCTCTGTTTCAGTTGATACAAAGCATCCTGGCTCAAGAGTTTGCCTTTAGTTCCAATGATGAAGCCAGAGAGTTTTTCTTAAGTTTGCAAAATCGTATAAAAAACATGAACTACCTTCCCTACCGGTCGGATGCTTATGAAACAGCCTACCGGTCAATCGAAGAGCAGCTAAAAGAATGTCAAGGAGCCTGCATATGAGAAAAGTCTATGATCGTATTTTAGCGATTCGTGGAAGTTTGATCACCATCCGAGCAAAAAAAGCGGGATTGGGAGAACTTGCGTTGGTGCAAAAGCAAGATGGTACTTCGACGCTAGCTTCTGTTGTCCGTTTTGATGATGAGCTCATTTCCTTGCAGGTCTTTGCCTCTACAAGGGGGATTTCCACCGGAGACAAAGTTTCTTTTCTCGGCGAAAGTATCCGCGCGGTTTATTCAAAAAAGTTGCTAGGAAGAAGATTGAATGGAAAGGGGGATCCGATCGATGAAGGTCCTAAAGTCGAAGGAGCTCTCGTGGAAGTGGGCAGGCCTTCCTTCAATCCCATCAATAGAACGGTACCAAAACAACAGGTCCGCACCAATATCCCAATGATTGATGTCTTCAACTCGCTCGTAAAATCCCAAAAAATCCCGATTTTTTCTACAGCAGGGGAACCCTATAACGAGCTCATTATGCGCATTGCGAACCAGACCGATGCTGACGTAGTTGTTATTGGGGGCATGGGACTTCGTTTTGATGATTATCAGGCCCTTGTCGATAACGCAAGCGCTTCAGGCTCGATGGCCAACACCGTCATGTACATCCATAAAGCCACCGACCCGTTAGTCGAGTGT
Source organism: Chlamydiota bacterium (assembly GCA_038534095.1). Classification (GTDB taxonomy): domain Bacteria; phylum Chlamydiota; class Chlamydiia; order Chlamydiales; family SM23-39; genus JBCAXK01. The sequence goes on from JBCAXK010000005.1 coordinate 8,590, forward strand.
TTGCTTGTTCCCGATATGGCGCTAGCTGTTGCAGAAAATTTCGCGCAAGATGGGCAAGACGTTCTTGTGGTTCTGACCGATATGAGCGCTTTTGCCGATGCCATCAAGGAAATTGCGATCACCATGGATCAGATTCCATCGAATAGAGGCTACCCAGGATCTCTCTATTCGGATTTAGCCTCCCGTTACGAAAAAGCGGTAGAAATTGACGGGGAGGGTTCGATCACGATTTTATCGGTCACAACAATGCCTGGAGGGGACGTGACGCATCCTATTCCCGATAATACTGGCTACATCACAGAAGGGCAATTTTATCTAGAAGAGGGAAAAATCAACCCTTTTGGTTCTTTATCGAGGCTTAAACAGCAAGTGATTGGCAAAGCGACTAGAGAAGATCATAATGATCTTGCCAATACGATGATCCGTCTTTACGCCGAATCTAAGAAAGCACGAGAAAGGGAATCCATGGGTTTTAAACTCTCGAAATGGGATCAAAAACTCCTCCGTTATTCGGGGTTTTTTGAAGAGAAAATGATGAATCTCTCCGTCAATATTCCGTTAGAACAGGCGCTCGATTTGGGATGGCAAATTCTTTCCGATTGCTTTTTCGTCGGAGAAATCGGCATGAAAGCCGCGTTTACGAACAAGTACTGGCCAAAAGAAAAATGAGTAGGGTTCGGTTAACAAAAAATTCTCTTCGGGAGCAAGAAAAACAGCTGCAACAACTGGAAAAATACCTCCCCACATTGCAGCTGAAAAAAAACCTTCTACAAACCGAAGTATGCGCAGCGAAGGGAGAAATTCTTACAAAAAAAGAACTCTTTATTGCTGTAAAAAAAACATTAGAACAGTTTGCTCCCCTTTTTCTTGAGGAAATTGACTACGATTTTTCTCAGCTTTTAGAAGTCCAGCATGTGAATAAATATTATGAAAATATCGCTGGCGTTGAGATTCCTGTATTTGAAAGCGTCCGGTTTCAAGAAGAGCTCTTCTTCCTTTTTGACACCCCCCCTTGGCTCAATAGCGCTTTAGACCAAGCAAAACAAGCCGTAACGATCAAAGAGCATATAGCCGTTTTGGAAGAGAAAAAAAGAAGTTTAGAAAAAGAACTTCGTGAAGTTTCTCTGCGGGTCAATCTATTTGAAAAGGTGCTCATTCCTAGAGCGAAAGGACACATCAAAAAAATTCATGTCTTTTTAGGGGATCAAGAGCTCGCAGCTGTTGCTCAAGCAAAGATTGCTAAAGAAAAAATTGAGAAAAAAAAGAAAACTGCATGATCATTCCTACAGAAAAGTACCTGATTATTGGACACAATCACGAATTAGATCCCTTTTTTGTGGCCGCGCAAGAACAGGGGTGTTTTGAATTCATTGATCCGAGCCGTTCAAAAGAGGTGCTTTCAGAAGAAGCGCTTTCGTTACACAGGGCTCTCAAAATTTTGCAAGATCATAAATATGACGCTTCTCCCAAAAAGAGCGCAGCCAAAGTCTCTCCCCAAAAAGCAGCTGCTACAATTTGTCAAGCGCACGCAGATTATCTCACGCTTTTAGAGGAAAAAAAGCAGCTTGAAATGGAAGTTGAGCGGATCAAAGTCTTTGGGGATTTTGATCAAGACGCTGTCGCTTTTATTGAAAAGTCGACGCATCGCTTTTTGCAGTTTTACTCCCTAAAATCCTCAAAAAGGGAAACCAATCCCCCTAAAGGATTGATCTACGTAGGTACAGAGGGTAGCTTGGATTACTTTGTTGCCTTTCATAAAGAAAAAACGGCCTATCCTGGGTACATTGAAATGAAGATCGAGCAGCCTTTAGGTCTTGTGCTTTGTGATGTAAAAGATACTTCCCAAAAAATTGCAGAAAACGAGCGTATTTTGCGCGAATATGGTTGCTATTTTGCGCCGATGCAAGAAGCGCTTAGAGAAAAACTCAATGAAGATCGGTTAAATAATGCGAAGAACTTTACGAAAAATCTGAAAAAACAGTTGCCTTCGGATGCTCCTTTCGATCAGCTATTTTCTATTGAGGCTTATGTGCCAAAAAATAAGGTCTCCACCTTACAGAACCTTCTTAAGGGGCGTAGTCTCTACGCAGAAAAAGTCGATTTGGATCCTGATGAAGCGCTGCCTACCTATATGGAAAATAGCGGGCTTGGTAAGGTCGGTGAAGATTTAGTGCATCTCTATGATACGCCAGCTCTTGAAGATCCCGATCCTTCGACTTGGGTCTTTTGGTCTTTTGCCTTTTTCTATGCGGTGATTGTAGCCGACGCCGGGTACGGATTTATCTACTTTCTTTTAGCTCTTTACTTACAAAGGCGCTTTCCTGATTGGAAAGGGCTCAAAAAGCGGGTGAAAACTCTTCTGTTTACCATCTCCATTTTTGCGATGGGTTGGGGCGTTTTAACAGGTTCTTATTTTGGTATTGATCTCCATCCCGATAACCCCTTAAGAAAAATTTCTTTGACCCAATATTTATCTGAAAAAAAAGCAGCTTACCACATGCAAGCAAACGATCCCGTTTACCAGGATTGGGTACGACAATATCCTGCGGCAAAACAGGCCAAAACAGGAGGAGAGTTCTTGCGTAGCGTCAAAAACACTGTGGGAGGAAAAACCGTTTTCAAAGCTTTCAATGAGTTTAGCAGCTCTATTCTTATTGAACTTTCCTTAGTGATTGGGGTTCTCCATTTGCTAGCCTCTTTTTTTCGTAGCTGGAAAGCCAATCCTTCAGGATTAGGATGGGCCTTTGCGACTCTAGGCGGCTATCTCTATTTCCCCAAATTTCTTTACGCAGCTTCTTTGGTGAATTTTTTACTGCTTGTTCCTTTGGAAGGTGGACGGTTTTTGGGCCAAGTTTTGCTCTATTCTGGCATTGCTTTTGCTCTCATCGCTGCTTTGATCCAGCACCGCGCGAAGGGAATTTTTGAGATAGCTAATGCCATACAAGTTTTTGCAGATGTCCTATCCTATCTCCGTTTGTACGCGCTTGGTTTAGCGGGAATGATCTTAGCCGATACGTTCAATCAGATGGGCATGGAGTTTGGCCCTTTCATCGGTTTTTTTATCATCTTGATTGGGCATGGGGTCAACATCTCTTTAGGTATTCAAGGAGGGATCATTCATGGGCTTCGTCTCAACTTTTTAGAATGGTACCATTACAGCTTTACAGGAGGGGGAAAAAACTTTAACCCCCTAAGATTATTAGAAAAATAGGAGTAGAACCATGGATTATGCAATGATTGGTCCCGCTATTGTGCTGGGGCTAGGCTGTCTAGGAAGTTCTATCGGCTGCGGTATTGCAGGGATGGCTTCTCACGGCGCAATGAGTAAAATAGATGAAGGGCATGGAAAGTTTATCGGCATATCTGCTATGCCCTCATCCCAATCGATTTACGGATTTATTTTGATGATTTTGATGAAAAATGCGATCCAAGAGGGAACCGTTTCCGCTCTTTCTGGAATTGGAATCGGATTTTTCGTTGGCATTGCGATCATGGCTTCTTCTGTGTATCAAGGAAGATGCGCTGCGAGCGCTATCCAAGCCTGCGCAAAAAAACCAAATGTTTTTGGAAAGACTTTTGCAGCTTTAGGTATTGTGGAATCTTTTGGTCTCTTTGCCTTTGTGTTTGGGCTCCTTCTTCTCGGGTAATGATTGGCACGAAAAAGTTTTTAGAAAATTTTTTCGATTCTCGTATACATAAATCCAAACATAAAATATACTTACAGAAATAAATTGATTGAGAAATCAATCGAAAGAAAGTTACCCCCTTCATAGAAGATGGCTTTTTCCTCCCTTTTAGGCCATCTTCTATGAACTTTTATGAATTCCATGTCAGTCCTAATTTCGTAAGCAAAAACCTCATCACAAGGATTGGATTTGTCAATCCTCGATACAGCAAAAGTGTGTAGGAAATTTCACTCAGTCTTCTTTGAATGACAAAGGGAAAATTCTTTTCCGCTTCTGCTACCCATGTTGTATAGGGAGGAGGCATCAAAGGGGGAAGATCGTTTACAGGGAAAAAACGGACTGCGGCCGTTTCTTCAGAAAGTGACGCTTTGCCTGAAGCAACAACACCTTCATAAATGTGCGTGAACCTTGTTAACCGATTTGCTGGAGAGTATTCACCCACTTTTCGGAGTAAATGGATTGTATAGCCCGTCTCTTCGTAAGCTTCGCGGATGCAAGCGTTTTCTGGACTTTCTCCCGGTTCGATCCCACCTCCTGGTAGAACCCAAACGGGAACATCGCGCCTTTTTATGAGAAGAATATGCGTTCGTTTTGCGTTGAAAATTGCCGCTATCGCTGTTTCATCCATGAGTTTTCCTTGGGATAATGCTTCTTCTTATCGTAACATGAATGTATGATGGATAGCTATCTGAGGAAGTGGGGAATGGCTCTTGTTCTCTCTTGCGTGAGCTGCGCCTCTTCACAATACTCTATTACCGCGCAAAGACAAAAGGTGGGGCTTTCCTACAGAGCTAGCTCTCGGATTCATACAAAAGATCATAAGAAATTTCGCCCTCCCGAAGGGGAAAATATTCTTGTGTCGTGGGATTTTTCCGATGAGGAGTTTGCTCTTGTGAAAAAACTTTTGGTGCTTGTCCGTTTTTACAACCAAACAGAGGAGACGCAAATCCACCTCTTGGAAAAAAGGAGGGGAGCTGACACCTTTTTTTTTCCGTGCAAGCAGGGAAGTGGAGGCATTTTGTCCTACAAAATCGTTTTGTTAACCGCCTCTGGAAATCTTGTCGAAGAGGTGAAGAGCCGGCTTTGGGTAGAAAAAATTGAGGCGTAGCCACAAATAGAAAACAACAGCAAGGGATCTTCTTGAAGAAATGAGAGCCTACTTGTCAAAAAGGGGAGAAAGAAGGGTAGCTGCGCAGAAAGTCAAAGCGCAAATGATTGCTCAAATAGCGTGTATATGAGGAGCTCTAACGACCACTTCCTGTCTGTTAGGGCTTCCTTTTGGGTGATCGTAAACTGGTAAAAACGTGATTTTTTTTAAAAACATCGATAAACAATACAAACAACACTTTGCAGTACGTTCGGTCACTTTGCGCGTTCTAAAAAAAGAACGGCTCGTTTTTTTAGGAGGATCAGGATCGGGGAAAACCACTCTTTTGAAAATGGTACTCCGTCTTATCGATCCAACCCATGGAACGATTTTTATCGAAGGCCAAGACTACAGAACGATGGATCTCATCACTCTTAGAAGAAGAGTGGGTTACGCCATTCAAAATACGGGCCTTTTTCATCACATGACTGTTTTTGAAAATATTGCCGTTGTTCTGCGCCTTTTAGGATCTTCTGAGGAAGCGATACAAACAAGAGTGGGGGACCTTTTATGTATGGTCGGGCTTGATCCGGGGACGTTTGGGCAAAAATATCCGCATCAGCTGAGCGGAGGTCAGGGGCAAAGAGTAGGGGTTGCTCGCGCTTTTGCGCACCGCCCTGAAATCATCTTAATGGATGAGCCGTTTGGAGGGCTCGACCCCATTACCAGAAATCAGTTGCAGGATGAGTGCATCGATTTGCAAACCAAGCTCGATACAACGATGATTTTTGTGACGCATGATGTGCATGAAGCGGTGAAAATTGGGGATCGTATTGCGCTATTTAAAGAGGGGGAGCTGCAACAGATAGGAACGCCCCAAGAGGTGATTTGCAACCCGCAAAACCCCTTTGTTGAAGACTTTTTTTCTCATCAAAGATTTCAATTATTCCTGACGATGAAAAAACTTAGCGCCATGCCTCTTGAATCTGGGTCTCCGCAGCACATGCAGGTTGGCATCAACCGGAGCTTACTCCAATTGCTCAACGATTTTTCTCAAAAAGGGGTCGATGTGATTAGTGTGTATAAAAAGGAGCAATTTTTAGGCAATATTCATAAACAAACGGTTCTTCGGGAATTGGAAACGCTCATTCAGGAAGGTTATGGATAGCCACTTTTACTACTACCTTTTCATCAAAATTCGAGAACATCTACAAGTGACTTTTACCGCCCTCTTTCTTGCTTCGGCGGTCGCGATCCCTCTTGGTATTTTTCTTGCAAAAATGAGAAGAGAAAAGCTCGCAGCAATTGTGCTTCGGATTGTCGGAGCTTTGCAAACTGTGCCTGGTCTTGCTCTGATTGCTCTCACAACAGCTTTATTTGTGTTAGTCAGGCCCATTTTTCCGTTGCCTACCACAGGGTTTTTCCCGGGAACACTTGTTCTGTCCATCTACGCTGTTTTACCGATGATGAATAGTTCCTACGGAGGGATCAAAGGCATTCCCAGGTCCCTACTCGAAGTAGCAAGAGGTATGGGGATGACAAGGATGCAAATCTTATACCTTGTGGAGTTTCCTATCGCTTTCCCAGAAATTTTGACCGGATTTCGTACCGCTTTGATTTGGACATTTAGCTCAGCCACTCTCACCTCTTTGATTGGATCGGGTGGTTTAGGTGATCTGATTTTGCAGGGCCTTCGTAGCATGAACGTGACGCTGATTGCCTGCGGAACGATTCCGCTCATGATTTTAGCCATACTTTTTGATAGCACGATCTCTTGGATGGGAAGTCGCCTCTCTCCGGTGCGTTCATGAAACGATTTTATGCGCGATTGCTCTCTCTGCTGTGCCTCGGAATGATCTGTTTGTTTCTGCTCAATTACCCGTTTTATCCTAGGGGTAAAACCATCATTGTGGGCGCAAAGAATAATCCAGAGTGTCAGATTTTAGCGGAGATGATGAGCGCTCTTATTGAAAAACATACCGATTATCGCGTAGAGAAAAAACTCTGTTTAGAAGGCAGCTACGTAGCGTTCCACGCTCTTGCTTCTGGCAGTATCGACCTATATGTTGATTATACAGGAACGCTTTTGCTCACAGTGTTTCAGGGAGAGCTGGCAAAACTTCAGGATAGCAAAGAGTGGGAAAACAGGCTCTCACAGTATGGCGTATCGCTTCTTTTCCCTTTTGGATTTAACAACTCTTACGTACTCTTAACACAAAAAGAGGCGCCGCTTGCAACTGCGCAAGATTTGCAAAATCGGGCGCTCCGTTATGGTTTTGACCCAGAGTTTTTGACAAGAAAAGAATTTTCTTTGATCAAAGAGAAATATCAGCTGCTCCTTTCGGATTACCAGATGATGGACCCGGCTCTTCTCTATTTTTCTCTAAACCATGATAGTTTAGATGTCATTTCTGCCAGTGAAACTGATGGGAATATTCTACTTTATCCAGTAAAAATTTTACGCATAGATCGGGGGGTTTTTCCTTCTTATGAAGCGGTTTGCTTAGCGAGTCAATCCTTCCTACAAGGCGCTCCGGAAGCTCTTGAGGCAATCTGTCCATTACGAGACCAAATTACGCTCGAAAAAATGCGACAGATGAACTACGCACTCTCTGCTGGGAAGAGCGCCTCAGACATCGCAAAAATATTCTTACAAGAGAGTGGATTGTAGTAAAATTGTTATTGCTTTATACTTGCTCAAAGTCTTCTTGCAACAGTATTTTTAAAGAAGATTACAAATATGATATAAATGATTTTACACAATATTGAAAAAATAGTTTGGGGAGCTCCTCTGTTACTTATTTTACTCTTTTTAGGAATCTATTTAACCTGGATTTCAAAAGGGGTGCAAGTGCGGTATCTCTTCTATTCGTTAAAATTAGCTTTTGGTCCTCAAGAAGACTCTGGAAAAGGGGATATTACCCACTTTCAAGCACTCATGACCGCTCTTGCGGCCACGATTGGTATTGGAAGTATTGCGGGGGTTGCAACCGCTATTGCTGTTGGCGGCCTAGGAGCCCTATTTTGGCTGTGGGTAGCTGCTTTCTTAGGGATGGCTACGAAGTATGGGGAAGCGATTTTAGCCGTCAAGTACCGGATTACCGACCGAAAAGGGGGCGTTTCAGGAGGTCCCATGTACTATCTTGAAAAAAGCCTACCCTCGAAAAAGTTGAGCGCCGCTTTAGCCACATTTTTTTCTGTTGCTGGAGCGATTACTGCTTTTGGAACAGGGAATATGGTTCAAGCCCATTCTGTTTCTTCTGCCCTTTTTGAATATGGTCTTTTGTCCCCATGGGCCTCTGGGATTTTATTATCCTTACTAACAGGGATCGCCCTATTTGGAGGGATCAAAAGCATTGGGAAAATCGCTAGTTATCTTGTTCCCATCATGGGCATTTTTTACGTAGGTGGGGGATTGCTTGTCTTGGGGCTATGCTACGCGCATATTCCAACCGCATTTTCTCAGATCCTCTCTACTGCCTTTACTGGTCAAGCAGCTACTGGAGGATTTGCAGGGTCTACGATTTTTTTGGCGGCGCAATATGGGATTTCTAGAGGCGTTTTTTCTTCAGAAGCGGGACTTGGGTCTGCTCCTATTGCTGACGCTGCTGCCAAAACGGACATGCCCGCAAGGCAAGCGCTTGTTTCTATGAGCGGCGTGTTTCTTACCTCTTTCATTGTCTGCACGATTACAGGCCTTGCGATTGCTACATCGGGCGTTTTGGGACAAGTCGATGGAGAGGGACGCATGCTCGATGGATCGATCATGGTGATACGAGCCTTCAATCAAACCCTTCCAGGATCAGGGGTGATCATTACCATTTCGTTACTCTTGTTTGCCTATTCGACCATTTTAGGATGGGCCTATTACGGAGAAAAATGTATGGAATATCTCTTTGGTCTCCGTAGCGTTTTTTATTACCGGGTCCTTTTTACCCTCTTTTTGATTCCAGGTTCACTGATTAGTTTGAGCGCTGTTTGGAGTTTTTCTAACATCATGAATGGTCTTATGGCTCTTCCCAACTTAGTTGGTCTCTTTGCTCTTAGCCGGGTCATTGCAAAAGAAACTGAGCTCTTCGATGCTGCTTTGCAACAAGAGTGGTCTTCAGAAAAACAGGTCGCTCTATGATGTACTTTCTAGAAATCTTCAACCACTTCCTTTGGGAGAAGTGTCTTCTGATTTTGCTCCTTGCTTTGGGCGTTTATTTAACGTTTCGTCTCCGTGGTATGCAGGTTCGTTATTTGCCCTACTCTCTTCGGTTAGCTTTTGGGAAAAAGCAGGAAGAGGGCGTTGGAGATATTTCTCAGTTCCAGTCTCTCATGACCGCTCTTGCAGCAACAATCGGTATTGGAAGCATCGCAGGGATGGCCACTGCTGTGATGGCAGGAGGTCTTGGAGCGATTTTTTGGATGTGGGTGGTCGCTTTTTTTGGGATGGTGACCAAGTTTGCTGAGGCCATTTTGGCGGTCAAGTACCGGAAAGTCGATCAAAGAGGGGAGATGTGCGGCGGCCCTATGTATTATATCCGCCAAGGGCTCGGCTGGCCTAAGCTTGCTGGCTCATTTGCTGTGTTTGGTGCTATTTGCGCCTTTGCTGGAGGCAATATCACCCAGGCGCATTCGATTGCTCACGCTATGGAGCACCTAACAGGCCTTCCTCAAGCCATTACGGGCGTGTTGATTGCTGGTTTAGCGGGCGTTGTCATCTTAGGGGGCATTAAGAGTCTAGCGAAGGTGAACGCGGTGCTTGTTCCTGCTATGGCGCTCCTCTACATCGGAGGTGGACTCCTTGTTTTAGGATACAATTACGATCTCATTATTCCTAGTATGCAAAAAATTTTCTTACACGCTTTTTCTGGACAAGCCGCCTTTGGGGGCTTTATGGGAGCTGGCGTGATGCGCGCGATGCAGCTTGGCGTTTCTCGAGGCGTATCTTCGAATGAAGCGGGGTTAGGTTCAGCGCCAATAGCCGCCGCCGCCGCAAAAACCGACGTTCCTGGAAGGCAAGCTCTCATTTCTATGACAGGCGTGTTTCTCTCTAGTTTTATTGTCTGTACCATGACGGTACTCATCATTGCGGTCACTGGCGTTATGGGATCGTTTGGTCCTGATGGAAAAGTGCTAAATGGAGCCCCTTTGGTGATGGAAGCCTTTCGGAGCGTTGTTCCATTTGGGCACTGGATTGTGGGCATTTGTATCATTCTTTTCGGTTACTCGACCATTCTAGGTTGGGCGTATTACGGAGAAAAATGCGTAGAATACCTATTTGGCGAAAACGTACTTGTACACTACCGAGTGCTTTTTATTGCGCTCGCCTTCTTAGGAACGCTTCTTTCTTTAGATGTGGTTTGGGCTCTTGTCGATATCATGAATGGTCTCATGGCTCTTCCTAACCTCATTGGTCTCCTTCTTCTTTCCCCTGTGATTGTGAAAGAAGCGCAAGGCTTTTTTCGTCTTTTGGCTGAGGAAAAAGAGAGCTCTACCCAGTGTAGTCAGAGCGTTTCCCTCGAAAATTCTTAAGAAAGCCCGCTACCTCCCTTGCAGGGTAAGAATGTAGCGATGTTGCGTACATCAGCTTTTTTCCGATCGCTCAAGATCGTTTGTTTCTTATGCTACACATGAACCAATCTCAACTAGGTAGCCATTTGGATCACAAGCGTATAACTAGTTGCCCCCAAGGTTTTTTTCAGGTGCTTTCTGTCGATAGGCGCCTGCATCGCAGGGGATTTTAGAACCGGCTGGCGCCTCATTGGAAGCGTGTTTTTGATAAGAAAAACCGTGCGTTTCGGCTAGCTCATTCGGGCAAAAGGCCAAAGTTGTTGCGCCTGTATCCATTTCGGCTTACATATTCGATGCATGGACCAGTTTGCGTTGTAGCCTGGACGCTTTCTTATAGAATGCAGCCGTTTTTAAGACGTCTTCTACATAAAAAATGGTGCATCCTAGTTGCTTGCTTTTGCTCCTTCAATTTGTCTTTTTCCATTTCGCGGCGTAGAGTAGATAAGGCTCAAGGGCTTTTTTTATTTCAACAAGATGTTCAATATGAGCAAGAATTGTTTAAGCTAGGATCGATTTTGACAAAGTAATTTATCTTGCAGGAATACCCGGGAGCTCCCTAAAAATTGATATAAAAAAAACGACTCCCATTGTAAATTTCTTAGAAAAATTTATGGTGCTCGTTTTTATGTCTGGTGTTCCTTCATTAACTCCTGCTGCGTTGATAGACAGGTGTCAGAGTCATTATCACATTGAAGCTGTTAGAACACATATCAGGCATTACATGCACATGCGCAGTAATCAGGATCTCTATCTTTGCTTAGGTGTCCAAGCGGTTACCTACTATTTAGGCTTAGAGCTGGATCGTTTTGTAGCTTTGTTGTGCCTTGGTTATATAGGCGCAGAGTTTATTTCTCATTGTAGATCGTATTATGTTTTGCACTCGTTCCCAAAAGAATCTTTCCAATCTATTGAAAAGACCGCTGCAAAGATCAGAGAACATCTTCTTAAAGAAGAGAAAAATGTTCAAAAGAGCGTTCAGGGAGAAGAAAAACGCTTTCATAAAAGTAAGACCAGGCTTCGTCAAATAGTTGATGAAGAAATTCCTGATGCGAAGAAAAGGATTGAGAGCATGAAGGAAGAAATGGATGAAGAAACTCTAAAACTTCATGCAGTGAATGAAAAAATTGCAACATTGAACAAAAGTATTTCCGAATCAAAAGCTTTGCTAGTAGACAATCGAAGTGAAATGGCGCCTCTTTTGCAAAGAGATTGTAAAGAACGTCTTGAAACAGTTTCTCGTTCACGGCAAGGGCCCCTGCCATTGTCTCATTCACCTATAATAGAAGTTGCTCAACAGCTTGAGGCTCAAAAAAACCTTCGTAAAAGTATACAAGAGAATCTTGCCAAAAAGTCTCGTTCCAAACAAATGTTTGAACGACATTTTGCTAATCGAAAGGCTCTTAAAACGGCCTATAAAAAAATTTTCAAACAATCGAGAGCCGCTATCAAAACACATAGTACATTGCGGAAAAAACTGGGGAACAATCTTATGTATCCGCTTTCAGAAGTAGATCCAAATATCGACTCTCTTAAGAAAAAATTGCGTAGAGATTTAAAAAACGAGTCCGTTTATCTACGTAAATATAATTACTTTTATGCAGCGCTCTTGCCTACTTTTATGAAAATGTTCTTTGAGACGTATGTGGGCATTTCTGCTGAATGAGTGCGCAAAACTGCTTTTCCCTGGTAGAAGTAGTTGATAGAAAACCTTCTAGGCATTGCCCGATTCGATATAGGAAGCGCCCTTTTATACCTATTTCGGTTGAAAAATTGGGTTACATATACCTTCAATTGAACCCACATTCCGCGCCCCCTCCGCAAGGGGTATAAGAAAATCTGATTTTTTTAGAGGAACTGAAATGGAAGAGATCATTTTTGTCCTTTCTGGTTTAAACTCCAACTTTTTATTGTGTAGGAGATGTTATGGAAGAGGCGTACAAGAGCAAAAATTTCGACCATCTAGGGATTGTGAGTGTTGTGTGTGAAGAGATGGGGCCTTCAGGAAACGGTAGATCAGTTGATTCCTTCTGATCCTCAGATGGCCATGAGCTTGGGTGAATGCCTAAAATTGATGCTACTCAATGGATTTGGGTTTACGTCTAGACCCCTTTATTTAGCAGCACAATTCTTTAAGTAGACCGTTAAACAGGCTACTAGGGAGAGATTGTGGCCACGTGATCCATGACGACCGTTTGGACAGAGCCTTAGATCGTTTTTACGATTTTGGCTCCGATAAGGGAGATGAGAGCAAAAAGCGTTACAGAATACATTCCTTGAAGAAGAATCGGTGTCGTTTGAGAAATCGCGTAACCACATTGAACCCATGGCGCTCCAAAGTCCGCTCAAGGTGGTCGCAGAAAGCATAAAAAGAAGAGCAAAGCCTATTCCACAAAGTCCTTTCGGAAGTACATTCAGTAAAACCTCAGAAAACACCGTTTCGGTAGATTGGGCAACAAATCCCTTGTTCTATCATTCTAACCTCTCTAGCTTTGCCTAATTAAGATCCCTTTTTCTCTAACTACCGAGGATGATTTCATTGAAAGTTACGAAAAACTTAAAGGATTTTTTTAAAAAAATCCGCAAGAGTCCTTTGTGAAATTTAATGCTAGGAGTCTCGATAGGTATGCCTCTCTAACGTCTTAGCCAGTCTTCTATCTAAGCGCTCTTTTTACGCAGGGAACGCCAGCTTTCCACGGAGCTGGACGCGCCAAAGAAGAGTTCTTGTGGAACACATCATTTGTGCAGTTTCCGGGATAATTTTCATGGTTGGCTCCGTAAATGCAGTAGCCAGTCAGAAGAGCTCTCCTAGATATATTTGAGCGATTCTCCCCGCTCCAGTGGGTAATTTGCGGGTGAATAAACAGAAGGTCTCCCGGCTCCATAATGATCGGAAAGGGATCCTTGTCTTGGGATTGGTAGCTGCGAGGGTCGATGTACAAACAGCCATTCTCTTCGGTCATAGGATCAATCGCTAAAAGACAAACTGCGTAACTTACTTTCTCTCCTATGTCTTGCCAGTTAGGATCAAAATATTTGCGATGTTCTAAGTCTTGATGTTTGTTAAACGAGACACCATCTCCTGGAAGTTTGGGATGGAACTGGCAGATCAGTTGCTCTAAGCATGTTGTATCCAATAAAGCAAAGTAGGTATGGAGCATCTTTTTCGAGCGTAGTACCTTTTGTAACGTGGGCGCGATGGCACAAACGCCCACAATTCTTTGGATAGCGATGGGTTTTCCCTGCCTTTTGAGGAACACAATGTGTGAGCCTTCTAGCAAAGCTGTTTGTTCCTCGGCTTGATAAGGGTAATCTTCTAAAGCAGAGAGGACTTTTTCTAATAAGAGGGTGCTGTTTGTATTCAGGAGTTGTAAAGTGGAGGGGGCAATAGCCTGTTTTTTAAGGAGGTATCCTGTTCTATAAAACTGTTCGATGTCATCATTGGTGCAGTAGGAAGCATCTAAGGGAATAAGTAAAAGAGAAAGCATCACAAGTAATGCCTGACGATAGGAATGAAAAATCATGGCCATGGTTTTACGAAAAAGCGTTATTTGTGTCTACAAGAAATTTTTTGATAGCTGCCTGGCATCAACTCCGATGCCAGGCACTTGGGAACTTTTTGTTCGTCGGTGACTCCTTGAAATCAGAATTGGCCAACTACAAGGAACAGCAGTGTGTGGAAAGAGGGTTTCGATTTTTAAAAGACTCATCGTTCATGACCTCGTCCGTCTTTAAACGTGTTCATCTTTATATACTTGCGATACTAGGCCCCCCTTGTGAAAAAATTTACGCTTCAACATAAAAGGGTGCGGAATGTGGGTTGAAAGGCAGAAAATCTTTCATAATATTTGTTGTACAAAACTCGTTCATTGGCAAATTTCGAAAGAGGAGGAGCGGTTTTTTGCGAAATCTACTCGATCTGTTGACGTTTTTTTTCTAATTCTTGTAGAGAAGTCAGACAATCTTTTAGCTGGTTTTCTTGCTCTTGAACGATATTTTGGGGAGCATTTTCCCGAAATTTTCGATTTTGCAATTTTTTTTCTATCCGCTCCTTCATAAGATAAGTTTTTTCTTGGGCTTTTTTTATCCGTAAAAGCTCTTTTTCCCGAAGGTGCTTTGGAAGGGGGATAAAAAGGTACATAGCACTCGTTTCTACGCTAGAGCCAAATCCTTTTTTTTCAGGTAGCTTTTCGTGGATCGATGCAATGCGTGTTAAGGAAAAGAGCATTTGTTGCATCTCTTGGGTGAGAGGCTCTTCTTTGAGATGTAAATAGATAGCCACCTTTTCTCCTAAAGGGATTTGCATGTCTCCCCGAATGTTGCGTATGTGGTAGACAATGTTTTGTAGAAGCTCCATCGTTTGTAAGGCTTTTGGATCGAGGAAAGCAGGAGCAAAAGGTGTTGGATAGGGGGCTATGATGCAGGCCTTTTGTTGAAAAGAGATGGCTAAATCAGAGAGGTAGAGATCTTCGGTTGGAAGAGATTCGATAGGAAACTGTTTTTTTAGAATCTGAAAAATCTCTTCAGTAATGAAAGGGATGAAAGGGTGAAAAAGGCGCATCAAACAAGATAATAACAAGAGTAGGAGCTTCTGTTTTTGTTCACGAAGTTTGGAAGCGTTTTCTTCACGGAGGTAGGGTTTTGTGGTTTCGAGGTAGATAGAGCAAAACATTTTCCAATAAAAATCGTAAAGTACGCTAACCGCTTTTTCAAAAGCGTACTGCGCTAAGTGTTCGCTTGTTTTTTGGATCGTTGCATCTAGATGGCGCAAAATCCAGTGGTCTTCTACGGTGAGCAGCTTAGGTTCCAGGCCACTTGAGATCTTGAGATCTTCTGTGCTCATCAAGACAAAACGGGCGCTATTCCAAATTTTGTTGATGAAATTTCTTTGCTCTTCAAAAGACCTTCTATCTAAATCAATTTGCCCAAGAGAGGTTAAAGAGGTGACTAAGCTAAGGCGCATAGCATCGGTGCCATAGTCCTCAATCACAGAAATCGGATCGATCACGTTCCCTTTTGACTTGGACATTTTCTCCCATTTTTGTCGCACATCTTGGGGGATTGACGCAGGATCCTCATCATAGCGGATCCTTTCTTCAGAAGATACGTAGAGGGGCATCCCCTTTTCTTCTCGCCAGTACGATTTTCCGTAGATAAGACCATGAATAAATACCTCACTAAAAGGCGCCTTTCCTGTGAAGTACTTTCCCATCATGATCATGCGAGCTACCCAGAAAAATAGGATGTCATGACCAGTAACAAGGACGCTTGTTGGATAAAAATGGGCCAGGTCTTGAGTCTTATCTGGCCACCCTAAAGTGCTAAGAGGCCAAAGAGCTGAGGAAAACCAGGTGTCGAGAACATCTTTATCTCGGGTCCAATTTTCTGGGTTTTTTGTAACTTCAGGGGGAGGGGATGTCCCATCAGAACAGACGAAGGTGTTCGGATCATTATTTGCGGTCCAGACGGGGATATGGTGCCCCCATACAAGTTGCCGTGAAATGCACCAGTCACGTAGATTGTCGATCCAATGAAAATAGGTTTGTTCCATTTTTTTGGGAAAAATCTTCACTTCTCCCGTTTTGACCGCTTGCGATAAAATCTCTTTAAAGGCTTTCATCCGAATGAACCACTGTTTCGAAAGGTAGGGCTCAATCACCGCTTTTGATCGGTAAGAGACGCCCACTCGGAGCGTATGGGGTTCTTTTTTTTCAAGAAGGCCCTTCTCTTCCATCAAACAGACCATTTTTTTTCGCGCTTCTTGCATCGACAAGCCGGCAAAAGGGGGCCAATCTTTTAAGATCTTTCCCGATTTTGTCATGATGTTGATCATGGGAAGATTGTGTCTTTGTCCTACCAGGTAATCATTCTCATCGTGAGCAGGAGTGATTTTTACGCATCCCGAACCAAAGTCGGGATCAACATAGGTATCAGCAATGATGGGAATCTTTCTTCCTGTAAAGGGTAAAGCGATCTTTTTTCCGATCAGGGACTGAAAACGAGCATCGTCTGGATGCACAGCAACAGCGACGTCCCCTAGTAGAGTTTCAGGTCTTGTGGTCGCAATGATGATGTGGTCAGAATGATCTTCTAAAGGATAGCGGAAGTACCAAAGATGGGAGGCTCGCTCTTCATATTCCACCTCATCATCAGAAAGAGCTGTTTGTAGCTGGGTATCCCAGTTAACCAGGTAATCTCCCCGGTAGATATGTCCATCATCAAATAACGTTTTAAAACAAAAGGCGACTGCTTTTGAGCTTTCATCATCTAGGGTAAAGCGGAGCCTAGACCAGTCTAAAGAAGCGCCGATTTGCCGCAATTGCGATAAGATCGTATGCTGCTTTTCTTCCTTAAAGTCCCAAATGGCTTTCAGAAATTCTTCTCGGGATAAGGCGTCCCTTTTTTTCCCGGTTTTTTTGTAAAGCTGCTCTTCCACAACCGATTGCGTGGCAATGCCGGCGTGGTCGGTTCCTGGTAAAAAGAGGGAGGAGAAGCCCTCCATCCGCTTTTTTCTGATGAGAATATCTTGCAGGGTGGTTGCGAGCGTGTGTCCCATATGCAAAACGCCAGTGACATTAGGGGGCGGGAGGAGAATAGTGAAGGGGCTAGCGCCTTCCTTGGGTCGATGAAAAGGCTCCCAAAAGGCTCTCCACTTTTCTTCAATAAGCTGAGGTTTGTACTGTTTATCCATGGATTTCTATTTTAACAAGCCCTTAGAAAGAAGCAAATAGAAAAGAGAGGCTGAGAGCAGGCTATCAACAGCAGAAGATTCTTTTTTCATTAGGGATAATAGGGAGGTTTCGTCTAACAAGATGGGTTCTATTTTTTCCCAAGGATCTAACGCAGTTTCTCCAGAAAGTGAGCAGTCTTTTGCATAAAACACATCAATTTCTTGATCGGCAACAGAGGGCATAGGAAGGTGTACAAAGAGGGGAGTGAACGTATTTGCTTGGTAGCCTGTTTCTTCTAAGAGCTCTCTTTGCGCGGCGTTTTTGCTGCTCTCCCCCTTATCTATTCTGCCTCCAGGAAGAGAGTAGACCCATCTTCCAGAGGGGTAGCGGTATTCTTTGATGAGCAAATAGTCGCCTGAGCAGGTTTTTCCTAACACAGCAGCGGCTCTTGCTTTTGTGCAAAGAACCGTGTAGTTAGCGGAGAGATCTCCCTGTTCTACGGTATCGATACGCACATCAAAAAAACCCTTATGTACATAGGTCTTTGCGGTAGTCGCGGGTATAGCGTCCTTCGAGTTTTTTTTCATAATTTTTTGCCTCTTTCGGTTGGTTCGTGGCTCGGCAGAATAGGGTCATTTCTAAAAAAAACTCCTGCTTTTCCCAATAAAATGCGTTTTGCATCCAGTCAGAGTAGGCATGAAATTTTTTTTCTAAGAAATAGCTGAGTAAGGAAGTGGTGGGGGGAAAGGGTCTCTCTAAAGAAGAGCTAAAATGCGTTTCCATCGCTTTTTCCCCTTTAGCGCGTAAAAGAAATAGACCATACGGGGAAAACATGGGAGAAAGGTCATTGCTCAGCTCTGCAGGAGAATAGTGATGGATCAGCTTCTTGGCATGATGCATTTGATTTTCGAGTAAACAAGCCCATAAAAAGCCTGCGTGCAAATAGACAACGAGTTTGGGATCGATCTCTTCGGGAAGTTTTTGCTGGATTTGTTGAATTTTTCTATATTCCTTTCTTAGGAGTAATTTTTTGATGATGTGGACTAAGACACGAATCTCTTGAAGGCCTAATTTTTTAGGGCTAGAGGTAAACAGCGTTTTGATGGCTAGATCATCTTTTAAAATAGTACATTTGATCAACGAGAGCCCCTTTTCCAAAGGAGCCTCTTTTGAAGAGGCTCGAAAGTCCTCTAATAGGTTGCGTACATCGTTGTAATAGCCAAGTTCGCTCAAACAAAAGAGCGCGTTTTCTAAAAGAGGCGCCGTTTCGGGTAGCTGTTTTGCTAGAGAGTGGATGATTTCCAAAAGCGCTTGTTTTGCGTCTGTCCAAAACGATAAGATGATGGTCAAAAGGGGGAGTTTTTTCACCTCTTTTTCTAAAAAAAAGAGCTTTTGCCAATGTTTTTCTAGGCTATTGATGAGAAGAGGCGCCTCTTTTTTTTGCAGCATACTGGGAAAATACCTAGCAACAAGTAAAATCATTTTGTACGCAGCCTTTCTGCTGTACGCGGTGCTTTCATGCATGCGGTAGACAATGTGCTCTTCTACAATTGGCAAGAGGGGATGCTTTGCAAATTTTTTCAAAGCAAATTCCAAACACTTTGCCTCTTCGTCGTAATCGGCCAGTTCTTTATAGGTAAGGGCTTTTCCCAAGTATTTTAATGGCGCTCCGGGGGTGCCGTGCAACGATTCAAACTCTTCTAGCGCATCTAGATACAGAGCTTCTTTATGTTCTTTAGACAGCTTCGCCTTTTCAAGGCGTGTGATTCCGGCTCTAAAGGCAGCATCTCTCCCTTCAGCTCGTCCAGGGAACGCTCTTCTAATGCGCCGATATTCGAGTAGAGCCGTATCGTAATCTTGGTAAGCAAAAAATGCATCGGGAATGGCTAAACAATTGACCATCAGACTTTGTGACCCGCTATACATGGAGAACATGTTGATCTCAAAATGGGTATCTCTATGTAGAAGGCCTACGTGGGCTCCACTTAATGGAAGGCTTAAGGTATAGGTGAACACAAGAGCGCTATTACAAAAGCAGCGGATGTGTTCATGCGCTTTTTCGATGATGATGTGGTGGATTTCCTGCGCATCTTTTGGGAAAGTGTCCACCTCTACGACCAGAACATTGGCCCGAAATAGTTGTAATTTAGGAGCAGATCTTTTTATCCAAAGGCAGTAACCTTCTCGAAGGTTGGCCCTTTCAGGAGATTCTGGAACGCCAAACAGAATCCCCAAACCAGAACTATTTTCTAAGAGCTCTAGCTCGATTTCCATCCGAATATTCCCAGAGAAGTTGTGTTTAGAGACCATGAGGGTAGCCCACTGGGCAATATCTGTATGTCTTGTGATGGCAGTATGTTTTGCAATCATCACATGTTCTTGAAACTCCCAATCGTTTTTTTCTTGCGGATGAAGATTTGTGATGAAGGTCCAGCAGGTTTTTCCTTGAATCGCGCTTTTCACATCTTGGGTAAGGTCTTCAAGGCTCGCATAACGGTTTTCTGGATGAAAGCTTAAGCATTTTTTGACAATGTCTAAAATTTCATGGGGGATTTCCCTGTAAGGAGCAAGTTCGATGGGGTTGATGTACTTTTCTTCTTTTAAGTATTTCCGAAACGCCTCTAAATTTCCTCTTTGAAAGGGGAGTTCCAGCGTGAGTATTTGGTATAAAATCACTCCGAGCGAGTAAATATCTGTTTGGTAAGTGGCTTTTTCTCCTAGAGCTCTTTCTGGAGCCATATAAGCTACTGTGCCAGCAACTTTCCCCGTTTTTGTGCTTTTTTTTTGCATTTTTGCATAATCAGCGATTCCCCAATCCAAAATCATCACTTCACCATATTTCCCGATGATGATGTTTTCTGGTTTCAAATCTCTGTGCAAAATGGTTTTTGCATGGGCGTAACCGACCCCTTCACAAATACGCAAGAAGACTTGGCATAGGTTTGGGATCGATCCCCCAATGGGATGGGCGGTTTCCCCTTGTTTTTCTTGTTCCTTGGTCTCTCTAAGAATTTGACGTAGGGTTTGCCCTTCCACATAGGACATCGTATAATATAGGGAAGATTTCTCTGTATGGATGTTGTAGATGGGAATGATCGAGGGATGGGTGAGCTGAGAAGCAATTTTTGCCTCACGCAAAAACCTTGAGCGGATGGTGCTTTTTTCTTGTAGCTCTTTGCGGATGCATTTCAAAGCAACGTTCCTTGCAGAAACAGGGTCGTAGGCAAGAAATACTTCTCCCATCCCCCCTTTGCCAATTCTTTGTAGAATTTTATAGCGACCAATTTCTTCTGGATACATTTCTTTCATGTACAAATGTCATCCCATATATCGCACATCTTCGCAAGGATTTTTTCCATCTTAGATCTTTACGACAATTATTGAGCAAGGCTATGCTGAAAACTTAATTTTGGAAATGCCCATGTTTTTTGATGAATCTGAAGTCCCTGCTGGTGAAATTGTTTTAACGGGAGATCGACCGACAGGTCCGTTGCATTTAGGTCACTATGTAGGTTCTCTCAAAAGTCGCATTCAACTCCAAGAAAAAAATCAACAGTACATCATGGTCGCAGATGCCCAGGCCCTCACCGATCATGCAAAAAACCCTGATGTGATTCGGGAAAATGTTTTAGAAGTCGTGTTGGATTATTTGGCTGTAGGCATTGATCCCACAAAGTCGACCATTTTCATTCAATCACAAATCCCCCCACTCTTTGAGCTAAGCGCCTATTTTTTGAATTTAGTCACCTGGAATCGTCTCAAGCACAACCCAACTGTCAAGGAAGAAATTGTACAAAAGGGGTACGGGGAGAATATCCCAGCTGGATTTATGGTTTATCCCGTATTTCAAGCAGCCGATATTGCAGCTTTTAAAGCCAATAGGGTCCCTGTAGGATCTGACCAGCTTCCAATGATCGAGGGAACATCCCGGATTGTAGGTCAGTTCAATCGGACCTATCAGGTAGAATGTTTGGTTGAGCCAAAACCCTTGGTTTCCCCGTTTGGACGTCTGCCTGGAGTAAAAAACAAGGCGGAAAAAATGAGCAAAACCCTAGGGAATGCCATTTTCCTCAAAGATCCGATTGATAAAGTATTTGAGCGGATCAAAAAAATGCCTTCGGACCCCTCTCATACTAAGATCGATGACCCGGGCAACGTTGAAAATAGTTTGGTATTCACTTATTTAGATGCCTTTGATGCTGATCTAGAAGCGCTCGCCTATTTAAAAGAGTCTTACAGAAAAGGCGGCCTTGCCGATTCTATCGTCAAAAAGCGTCTGATGGAAGTGTTAGAAGCTTTTCTCTCTCCTATCCAAAAACGGCGCGCTGCTCTCGAAGACAACTTGGATTACGTAAGAGACACCTTGGTTCAAGGAACAAATCAAGCCCAAAAAGTCGCTGCCAATACGCTGCGAGAGGTGAAAGAAGCCATGGGCATTATGTACCTTTTTCAAGAAAGCATCTAGCCTCTTAATCTCTCTTTCCACGGAGAAGGCCTCGGCGTTTTTGCTTAAAAAATTGACCGGTTTTCTTCGTAAACTGCTCAATGTCGTAAACATGTAGCTATGGGATTTTTAGAGGGTTTATACTCACCAAATTTAGACATTTTTCTGCAATTGAAGAAACGGATCACAAAGAAATTCCGGCTCTATTCTTCCAGAAATATACAATCAGAATAATCGTCCTATGAAGGGATAGACAACAAGAAGTGGCAGTTCTGGCAATCTTTCGGGATTCACAGCTCTATCATCCCATCTGAAAAAGACTGTTTTGCTTGTTGTATGGAGTTGACTAGGTGCTTACGAATATTCCACAAAGCGCTTTTCGCAAGGGCATCGATACAGGCAGCTAGGCCCCCTACAAAGAGAACATTCCTGCTTGGCAAGTAGATTGTTTCGTTGTTCGTGTTGATAAGTAGCATAGAGTGACTGTAAAGCCATAAAGCGCCGCCTGCAGAAAGAAGAGAAGTTGTTATTGCAAGAATGGCAAACTTGCGGTGTAGACGTTGGACATGAAGGTCATTTTTGCACCCCTGGAAGATTGTTTTACAATCATCAGGAAGGAGATTTTGCATATCACTCATTCTAGGGTGGTAGTGGTCGAGGCTGGGCCACTGGGGATAAAAAGCCATCGGGCTTTGCCTGGGGATTGTTCTATCGACATGCTCAGTATTGAATACAACAGCTCGAAAAAGAACTCGTCTATAGATATGAAAGTCCATAACGGTGGATACTAAAGTAGAACTATAACAGAGGATCGCTGCGATGAACATGATCCCTTCTTGATCTTGAATCGTTGATCTTTCAGAGGCGCGTATCGCGCTTAACTGACTGCTTAACCGCCCTCCTTGGTCACTAAAATAATAGGTACCTAGAAGAAAAACCGTATGCCAAGCGTACATCATGATGTTTTCACAGAAAAATTTTTCGTGTAATTCTCTGTTCAAATTTCGATTGCTTGCGTAAGGCAAGGAGTTACTTGCGCATCTACATAATAAAGTCATCAGCGAGTCTTTTGATTAAGGATTCTCTAATAAGCTCTACGTATTTCCGGGTGAAGTAGAGAGCATCATCTAGATCACGAACACTTTTCTTAAAAGCAGACAATCTACAGATATTTATCAGGCTGTTTTCCTAAGTAGGCGTATATCTACAAAGAAAACTGTAGGCTAAAACACTTTTTATAAGAAGTATTTTTAGAAGCCATCCTTCAAACGGGCACTTAGAAAGATTCCATTATCCGGCTGCTTCTCTTGCTGCAGGGAACTGCTTTTTCCAACGAGCAATGGCTTCTTTGAAAGGAGCGGCTCCCGTTTTGACCTGGCCATTTTCGTCAAACGTACTAAATCCATGCCATTTATTGTGAGGATCGTTCCACTCCCAAGTACGCATTGACCAAAGAATAGCCCCTTCGAAATTTTCTTCTCCAATCTCTTTTGCTGCCTCTTGCGCAGCGTAGAGTACCCGTCTTAAAAAACGAGCTCTTTGTTTTTCATCTTTAGGGCAGATGCCAAGTTCACTTAAGTGCAATTTTATCCCAAGGGCTTTGAACATAGAGACAATGGCAGGGAAAACAGCTGCTGGATCTTCCCAGAAGGGCATGCTGGTCATCACAGGAACTTCATTTTTCCATCCAAAAAGGGCTCGAACAAGACGGGT
Organism: Chlamydiota bacterium; assembly: GCA_038534095.1. Taxonomy (GTDB): domain Bacteria; phylum Chlamydiota; class Chlamydiia; order Chlamydiales; family SM23-39; genus JBCAXK01. The sequence continues at coordinate 31,747 of JBCAXK010000005.1, forward strand.
GATTCTATAAACAATACCGTTATAAGGTGGAATGGACCCTGTGACTCCAATAAATGGTCGAACATAGACTTGAACGCCCATAAAGTCTGCTTGGAATTTTTTTGTCTTCCGTTTGAGGTTGACCAAACCAGGAGCTTTAAAAGAGGTCTCAACAGTATCCTCATCACTATCTTTTGATGCTGCGAAATACCTCATCGATACGTTATTGACAAACTCGGTTAAATACGAGGTGACTGGGTAGGTGAATGGGTTCGCAGATTTGAACACTAAATACTGGTAAGTTAGTCCTATTTTTGCTTCTGGGAATTGCTGTTTTGCAAGGCGGTAAATCTCGTTATGCGCCTCGTACATGTTCATTAAGAAATGGAAAGCCTTTTCAAAATCGAAATAAATACCTGGAGAAAAGGCGCCTCGGATGTAACGGGAAAATGCCTCAACATTGGGTTCATTGATCGTATAGATGCGCTCTACAAGCATCTCCCCCATATAGTCTTGGCAAAGAGCAGGGATCGCATGGTTGACCGCAAAATTGACGAATTTTTGCGCATTTTCTTTTGTAGCAAAGCTCCCTTGGTTATGCCACTTTTGCTCTTCTGCAAAATGGTGTAGCGTAACTACTGGAGCGATTCCTGCGTCTCGTAGGTCTTTACAAAGAGCAATGATGACAGCGAATTCTTCTTCGTTGCATCCCCCATCTGGAAGCATGGTTTTAGGAAGAGAAATAGAGAAACGGAACGTATTGACCCCGAGGTCTTGGAGCTGTCTGATCAGCTCTTGACGCCCTTCAGGAGTGGTATAGCTACGATAGAGCTCGGGCAGGGGGCGTTCTAGATCGGAATTTTCTAGGGGAGGTTCCCAAGAATCCCATTGGGCCTCACGAAAGTTCTTTGGATCTGATTGATAGTTACAAGTGCCTGTACCCCATTTGAAATCAGAATTCGCGTGTCCCAATTGCAAGCGTTGCATAATTTCATGGTCGACATCGATTTCTGACCATTTTCTAGGATCTTCAACAACAACCGAAAAATCTTCTTTAGCGGAAGGAGACTTTGTGAAAATTTTTGTGAGCCTGACGAGGTTTTGAATACATTGATGAACAATGGTTGTGATAAGAGCGATAGGAATTTCTATGAAGGCGACCGTAATTTTGGAGAATCGGGAAAAAGTCGATTCCCCCTTGATAGGTGATAACCTATCTTCAATATCTTCATACAGAAAATCTTCAAATTCACCAATACGACCAATAGACATCTGTCACCAAAATTTATCATCAAAGCAAGGCATACCATTTTAGACGTTTAAGAAGACTTCAAGCAAGACAAAATTGTTTGATGCCTTTTCGGAAAAAAGTGGTAAGAAATTTTGCCATTGATCAGCGCTCCTAGATTGGAGCAGTGGAGTTCGTTCTGAACACTGCTTTTCGGAAAATTGGTTAGAAAGATGATCACAAGAACCAATCATATTCAGGAGATAGCCGTTTATATGCAGCGTTAAGAAGGAAATAAGGGACCAGCCTATCTTAGAGAAAGCAGTTAAAATGGACAAAATTGCGCTATCATAGGGGAAAAAGCTAGGGCATCAGATTTTTTACGTGCGCTGATGAGCAAAAGGGGGAGATTAGAATCAAGAAGAGCTAGGAAAATGCATGGAAATGAGATGCGCGCAAAAGGCCCTTGCGCTTTTCAAAACAAAAGATTTCTATAGTCAGATAACGGAGGGCTGTACCTTCAAGTCTTATTCTAGCGCACGTTATTCACCTTTTAGCCTTACCTTTTCAATCAAACTCTTAAGAGAGAGGAGCCATTCCATTGGAAAATGCTTACGAACATTTTGCTCGATAGCGCGGCTTAGCACCTCATGAATCGAGGTATTTTGGTCGATCGTGGAGAGAACACCATTTCTATCTAGGAGCATCCCTTTTGGGAGAGCAGGCCATTCGAGATGGCCATATTTTTTGGAAAAATTTTCAAACAACTTTATGCTGTTTGGATATGGAACTGCGTCAGCTAAGCAGCTGGCTACGTAATGTATCAGGTTCCATCGCATGTTTGCGGATTTGCCAGGACAAGGAAGAGAGCCATAACTTTCCAATACAGCATGCAATACGGAGCTTGTTTGCGTAAAAACTGCTTGCTCAAGAGTGAAATGGATCAAGTTGTAACCAGGAACGTTTCTTTCCCAAGGTTTTTTTCCGTAGATTTTCAAGATCTCTTTCAAAATGAAAACGCGCTCAGAGCGAATCAGCTCTTCAATACCTGCTTGGAGGAGACTCATGTCTTCTTGGAAGTATCCTGAGAAAGGCTCGTCTTCGTAAGATTTGAACAAATGTTCGATGGTAGGCCACGAACCCTTTGCGCTTGCTTGCAAAAGCGCGTAGTCTACGAGGGTTATAGATCCCTCTCCGGGTAATAAAGCGAGGGAAGATGTTTTAAGCCTGTAGGGCAAAGTATCGTCATCAAACAAATGTTTAGGGAAAGAGCGCCACCCATGATCTTTTAATAGTCTTTCTAGTCTTTCTGGGCTATTTTCTTGAATGGATTTGTCAATAGCGTTTTTTACCAAAATCGCTGCTCTCTCTTCTTTTTGAATGGATCGTTTCGTGACTTCCTTAGGATGAATAAGATAAGAGAAAAAATCGACTATACAGTCGATTGGAAAAGCAGCGCATGATCCTAGAATGGGGATAAACAGAAGAACGTTCCGAAGAGGAGTGATAAATCCCCATCTCTTTGGCTCTAAGTCTTTTGGGAAGTTTGTATTCGAATCGGACCCTTCAAATAGGCACGAAGAGACGGCTGAACGAATTCTATGTAGCAGCAATCCTTCGATAGGATAATTAGGCTGGAGTAGATAACTACATAATCTGCTGGAAGTAATGGTATTATAAATCATTTTATCGATAATTAAATTAATTTGTTTTTATTTTAAAATTTTAATTAATTAAAATCAAAAGTTTTTTATAAAAATAAAATATTTTTAATAAAAGAAAATAAGTAATTTTAGTGATCTCTGGCTTAAAAAACGTTGATTGGCAAAGATTTAATACAAATTTTTTGATGAAAAAATCGTTTCTTTAGAGCTAAACTATGTTGTTTTTGATAAAGAAATGGTTTTTTTCTTTGGAGACGACTTATTTGCCTAATTTTTACCATGAGCAGGTATTGGATCCTGCCTAAAAAGAAAAAGCATGGATAATCCCTATTGATAAATCCATACTCCTCATTTTGTTCGTCTCTTACTTAGGCGCTTCTTCGATGAAAAGACCCTTTTTTCAATTTAGTCATGAGTCCCCCTATCATATTTCTGTCGGAGCTGTCTTGGTGGACGAAGAAGGGAAAATAGCGTGCCACTACTTTGCAGAAAAGGTTGAAAATGAGGATATTTACATTTTGATGCGAGAAAGCGTAGAAGACGGGGAGTCTATTTTGACGACTTTAACGAGGGGATTACTAGAGGAATTTGGAGCAAAGGCAGATCCGATTGCTTTTTTAGGATCGCTTGTTGGGAGGGTGCCTAGCGAGAACTTGGTCTTTGAAAAAACCACTCTTTACCTGCTTTGTTTCCTAAGAAAGTGGGACATCAATCTCCGTTTTCCGAACGATCCAGAATCGGATAGCACCATCGAGTGGCTCTCTCCAGAAGAGTTGATCTTTCGAATGCGCGCGCAGAGAAAGTATGGGCGGATTGATTTGGATGAGTCGGAAATCATAGAGCGCGCACAAGAGTACTTGCAGAAAAACTCTTCTTGTTGCGAACCTTTTTTGTAAGTTTTTTCAGAAAGTTTGGCTTTGCCTTAGGCTTTTACTTACGAAGAAGGGGGATCTTCACCTTCTTCTATTTCATGATTCAGGTCTTCTTCCCGCTCTGGTTCTGGCACACTTGAGCCGCCAAAGAACTCGCGAAAAAATACATAACACCCTCCAGTAACGAGGAGGAGAGGCATATACCAAGGGGAAGAGAATTTGAAGGCTTCTATCACAAAAATCCCTATGAAGATGACAAGAGAAACAGCCATGTCAAAATAGCTGGCAAGAAGGTACTGCCTAGCAGCGATAGAAATCCCTAAGACAAGAGCGATGCCGGGCCACCAGGCGCGCAATATGAATAAAAGGGCTACTCCTACCACAAATAAAGCAAAAGCAATCGCGTGGGCTTTTTTTCTCGATGTAATTTGGTGTGTCATCATCTACCTAACATAAATATCTACCGGTGACCGATTGTTTTATACGGGATACCTCTTCAGGGGTTCCTGTTGCAACAACAGAACCTCCGCTAGCTCCAGGACCAGGCCCTATATCTACAATGTAGTCGGCTGTGTTGATAAAATCAACTGTATGCTCAATGACAACCAGAGTATTTTTTTTATCTACAAGTTTCTGGAAGATCGGAATCAATTTTTGTATATCGTCGGGATGAAGACCAGTTGTGGGCTCATCGATAAGATACAAAGTTTTTCCTGTTGCTCTCTTGCTCAGCTCCTTGGCAAGGCGTATACGGGCCGTTTCCCCTCCAGAAAGTTCTGTAATTTGCTGCCCCAAAAGGAGGTAGCCCAAACCCACCTCTTGTAGGATACGCAGTTTTTTCACAATAGTGGGTATGTCTACAAAAAAATCGGTGGCTTGATCGACGCTCATGCCAAGGACATGACCTAGATGTTGGTTTTTGTACAAGACCTCTAATGCTTTTGGATTGAGTTTGTACCCGTGACAGCTATCACAAGGAACGCGCACCGAAGGGAGGAACTGTAAATCGATCGTTTTGTAACCAAGTCCGTAACAGGTCTTGCATACCCCTTTTTTGTGATGATAGCTAAAATGGTAAGGGAACAGTCCTTTGCTACGCGCTATTTTTAAGGAGGCGTAAAAAGAGCGTAGCGGCGTGAGAGCGTCGCTATAAGAGGCAACGTCCGACTTCGAAGAGACCTTGAACACATTTTGATCAATTGTAATCAGCTTATCAAACTGCGATAGGCCTTCCACCTCGTAGTCATCGGTTTTGATCCGGTCTTTTTTTTCTTTCAACGCTCTTGAGAGCGCTGGCTTCAATACGTGGTGTAAAAGAGAAGTTTTTCCCGATCCAGAAACGCCTGTAATGCACGTGAAGGTATGCTTAGGCAGGCTCAGTGAGATGTTTTGTAAATTATGCACTCGCGCTTGGCGGATCTCAATCGCCATCTTAGGGGGGCGCCTCTTTTTAGGGATAGGGATGGTTTTTTTTCCGCTTAAGTAGGCCCCAGTCAGAGAATTTGGATCTTTTTTAATCTCCTCTAAGGTCCCTTTGGCCGTGATTTTTCCTCCTAAATGCCCTGCTCCTGGGCCAAAATCGACGATGGTATCGGCAATTTTTAAGGTCATAGGATCGTGCTCGACCACAATGAGCGTGTTGCCTAAAGATTGCAATTTTTTTAACGCTTGATTGAGCAAGTGATTGTTATGAGGGTGCAGGCCAATTGTTGGCTCATCAAGAACATAGAGACAAGAGGTGAGGCCTGATCCTAACTGCCTAGCTAGGCGGATTCTTTGGAGTTCTCCTCCAGATAGGGAGGGCGCTGTACGATTTAAGGAGAGGTATCCAAGACCGATTTCTTCTAGAAAATGGAATTTTTTTTGAATGTCTTCAAAGGTTTCAAGTAAAAATGGGGGAACCTTTTTCTCCATGTTCTGTAAAAATGTGACACAATCAGAAATGGGCAACTCGCAAAATTCGGGAAGAGTCTTTCCCTCTACCTGGACGTTTCTTGCCAAAGGATTGAGCCTTGTTCCTTCACAAGCAGGGCAGGTTAAGTCGTGCATGAAAGGTACGAGTTTGTCTTTGACAGGCTTTGTTGCGTATTTTGCAGCAAACGCTAACATCGTTTCTAAACCTTTCCAATAAATGGACACGTCTCCCTCGCTATATCGCTTAGTAGAGCCTTGCAAGAATGTTTGGCGCTCTGAAGGAGTGAGCCGCGCAATACGGCAGTAGGGATTGATGCCGATGTGAAGAAAATAGCTTTCGAGTAGCTCAAGGATTCTATAATTATGGATGATGAATTCTTCCAAGAGATCCATAATTGATAATGTCTCAATGTCCGCCTCTTCAAGAATACTGCACCCATACACCGATCCAATGCCTTGACAGTCGGGGCACATCCCCTCTTGCGCATTGAACGAAAAGGTTTGCGGCGTGATTTTTGGGTAGGATTTGCCTGTTTTCGGATCGGCAAAAGCAAGATTGAAAAAAAGATCCTTTTTCTCAAGAGCTACTGTGAGCATATTGTCTGATAGGGAAGCTGCTTGATCAATCGCTTCGATCAGCCGTTTTTTTTGGTCTTCTTTGATGATCAAACGATCAACTACGAGAAAAAGGTTATTTTTTTTGTTAGGAGAAAACGGGATCTCCTGATCGACTTCGTAGTACGTGCCATTGAGACGAATGCGGATAAATCCTTCCCGCTGCATCCGCTCCAAAAAGTGGGGAAATGTCTCACCCCGGTCCATAGCTTTGGCAGAAAGTACGTGGATTTTTGCTTCTGGATACTGCTTGATGAGGGTATCTGCGACAAATTCCTTATGAATGGTTTCGATTTTATTTCCCGTTTCGGGCGCATGCGCTATCCCCATATGGGAAAAAAGCAATCGCAGAAGATCGTAAATTTCGGTTAAGGTGCCGATTGTGGAACGCGGGTTGACCGCAGATTTGGTTTGTTCAATGGCGATTGCGGGGAAAAGATGGTCAATGGTTCCCACCTTCGGTTTTTGCGGAGGGTGCACAAGGCTTTTTGCGTAGGTGCTTAAGGATTCTACGTACCTTCTTTGCCCTTCTGCGTAAATCGTATCAAAGGCTAGGGAGGTTTTTCCTGAACCCGATGGGCCACTAAATGCGATGATTTCCCCAGGCGTTAGGGTAAGATCCACACTTTTTAGATTGTTTTGCTCAGCCCCCTTGATCACAATGGGAAGCTGTTTGGTTTCAGGAACAAAAGAAGAGGTGTGCTGAGGCGGGCCCTCACTTAGCGCTCTTCCTGTGGGGGTGTCTAAACGTTTGATCTGCTCAACCGTGCCTTCTCCCATAAGAAGCCCCCCATTGATCCCCGCTTTAGGCCCTAGGTCAATGATCCAATCTGCTGTTTTGATGAAATCCATATTGTGCTCAATCACCAAAACGGTGTTGCCCTTATCGACAAGAGTATGGAGAACATAGAGGAGATTTGAGAGGTCGTGAAGGTGCAATCCTGTTGTGGGCTCATCGAGGATGTAGAGCGTCTTTCCTGTGTCGGGGCGAATCAGCTCTTTTGTGAGTTTGATCCTTTGCGCTTCCCCTCCCGATAGCGTAGGAGAGCTTTGCCCTAGCTTCATGTAGCCTAAGCCCACTTTATCGAGCAAATCGAGTTTTTTTGCAATATTTGCTAAGTTTTTGAAATGTTCTTTTGCTTCAGAAACGCTCATTTCAAGCACTTCATGGATATTTTTTCCCGCGTATTTTACCGATAGGACGATAGGTTCAAAACGTTTTTTTTTGCAAAGACTGCAGGGGATCCAAACATCTTCCATGAAGTCCATATCGAGCTTGATGTGTCCTGAACCTAAACAGCTTGGACAAGAGCCTTCTCGCATATTGAAACTAAAATGCCCTTTCTTGAGTCCCCGAATTTGGCTTTCTTTTAACGAGGCGTAAAGATCCCTGATGAGATCGAAGAGTTTGATGTAGGTCGCAGGGTTAGATCTAGGGGTTCTTCCTATCGGAGATTGATCGATTTCAATCACCTTATCGATGGTATCGAGCCCTTCTAAAGAGGCGTGCGCTCCTACAGGGAGCTGCGCTTTGTGAAAATGATTGGCAAGAGCTGGGTATAGAGTATCTGCAATCAAAGAAGATTTTCCCGATCCTGAAACCCCGGTGACGCAGACGAGACCTCCCAAAGGAATCGACACATCAATGGCGCGTAAATTGTGGTGTTTTGCTCCCCGAATCGTGAGTCCAGGACGTAGTTTTCTCGCATTTTTTGCAAAAGGGAGGGTTTTTCTTCCCGAAAGATAACTGCCTGTTAGAGATCGGGGATGGTTGCAAAGGTCGGAAAAACTCCCTTGCATCACGATTTCCCCTCCTAAAATGCCTGCGAAAGGACCCACATCTACTACGTGATCTGCCGCAGCGATGGTGTCGGGATCATGTTCCACAACAAGGACGGTATTTCCCAAATCGCGCAAATGCTGCAAGCTTTGGATCAGCTTTTTATGGTCTGCAGGGTGGAGGCCAATCGAAGGCTCATCTAGGACGTAGGTCGCCCCCACAAGGCCTGATCCGATCTGTGAAGCGAGTCGTACCCTTTGCGCTTCTCCCCCAGAAAGGGTGGGAGATGTTCGATTGAGGCACAGATAGTGTAGCCCTACTTGTAAAAGGAATCCCAGCCTTTTTTCAAGTTCTTTTAAAATTTCACCACCAATCGTTCTCTCTTCTTTGGTGAGCGGAAGACTGAGAAAAAAATCGCTCAGCTTGTCTAGAGGCATTGAGGTAAGCTCCCCCATATTCTTGCCACCTAAAAGGCAAGCTCTTGGGTAAGGGCGCAATCGATCTCCTTCGCAAGAAGAACAGACCGATCTTTCCATGAACTTTTCCATTCTTTTCCGGTAGGCACCAGACTGGGCTTTTAAAAAACGTTGTTTTGCGTCAAATAAGACCCCTTGCCAATGGACAAATTCAGTAGAGCGATACGATTTTTTAGGGTGAGAAAAGCGCATTTTTGTCCATTTATTCTCCGTTCCATATAGGAGAATCTGCTTCGCTTCTTTCGAGAGTGTTTTCCAAGCTGTTTTGGTAGAAAACTTGTACAGTTTTCCTAAATTCTCATACACATTTTTGTAGTAAATGGTGTCGTAAGAGCCCCCAACCAAAAAACATCCCTCTGCAATAGAGCGATCTGGATCGATGATTTTTTCCAAAGAAAATTCGAGACGGGTCCCTAAACCTTGACAATCTTCGCACATACCTTTGGGATGATTGAACGAAAAATCGGAAGGCTCTAGAGCGGGATAGGAGATGCCCGAGGTTTTTGCGTACGCCGTTTCAGAATAGAGTCTTTCTTCCTCCGAGTCGGGAAAGTATAAAGAGCAGAGCCCCTTCCCTTGATCAAGAGCTGTGATCACCGACTCTTTGAGCCGGGAAAACTCGGAGCTTTGTAGTTTGATCCGGTCGACAACCACATCGATATCATGTTGTTTTTTCGCGTCAAGAGAAATAGGGGTGTTAAGATCGGTGAAGCTTCCGTCTAATCGGACGCGCAAGTACCCTTTTTGCGCTAGATCTTTCAGCTCTTCCCGAAAGCTTCCCCGCTTTTTCTGCGCAAAAGGGTAGAGAATGTAGACCATCGTCCCTTCTGGAATCTGTTTGATCATCTGAAAAATCCGCTCTCTACTAAGCGCGCTAATCGGCTCCTTGCTAACAGGGCAGTGGGGTTGACCAATTCTTGCAAATAGTACCCGAAGGTAGTCATAGATGCTCGTCATGGTCCCAACGGTTGATCTGGGAGAGCGTCCCGAGAGTTTTTGTTCAATAGCTATCGTTGGGGAAATGCCCGAAGCCGATTTCATTTCGGGTTTTCTAAGATCGCCTACGCCTTTGCGAGCAGCATGTGACAACGAGGCGAGGAACCTTCTTTGCCCCTCCACGTAGATCGTATCAAAAGCAAGCGAAGATTTTCCAGAACCAGAGACGCCTGTAAACACGATTAGTTGTTTTTTTTTAAGACTTAGGTCCACATTTTTTAAATTATGGACACTCACTTTTTTTAACGTGATTTCATCTTGATTCATGAAAGAAATTATAAGCCCATCAAAAGCATTACTCAAGCTCTAACTTGCCCCTACTTACTTCTGCGGGAATATGCTCGAGTCTAATCGACAAAAGGAGAGATGGTTTCTAAAATATTGCTTGTGGGAGTTTTTTGTAAAAAAATTCTTTTCGTATGTTACGCTGAGAAATATGAAGCGAACAAAGATCATATGCACCCTTGGGCCGGCGGTAGACTCGCTTGAAAAAATTGAAGCTCTGATACGCGCTGGGATGAATATAGCTAGGTTCAATTTTAGCCACGGCGCTTATGAGGAACATAAAAAGCGGATCGAGTGGGTGAAAAAAGCCCGAGAATCTTTAGGGGTTGCTTGCGCCCTTATGCTCGATACAAAAGGGCCAGAAATCCGTGTAGGGATCCTTTTGGAAGACAAAATTGCGCTGCAAGCAGGCCAAAAGCTTTCTATTGTAGAAAAGGCATCTCGAGCAGACGAGATTCCTATCGATCCCATTAGCGTGATTGATTCGATCGAAGTCGGGATGACTCTCCTATTCAATGATGGTTACATTTCTTCACGCGTGATTGAAAAAACAGCAAATGGCTTAGTCATTCAAATGAATGACTCGGGAACGTTACTCTCTAGAAAAGGGATCAATGTGCCAGATGCTCATCTCAATTTACCCGCTTTAACAGATCGGGACGTTGAGGATTTGATTTTTGGTTGCAAGATGGATATAGATATGGTCGCAGCCTCCTTCATCCGCTCTTCTGAACATGTGCTTGCCATCAAGCGCGTGTTGACGCTCCATCAAAAGCCAGATACCCTGGTGATTGCCAAAATCGAAAACCGGGAGGGGATTGAAAATTTCGATACCATTGTGCAAGTCTCCGACGGGATCATGGTAGCTCGGGGTGATTTAGGTGTGGAGCTCGATCCCAGCGTGGTTCCTAGGTTACAGAAAATGATGGTCCGTAAATGTTTTGATGCTTGTAAACCTGTGACCATCGCTACGCAGATGCTAGAATCGATGATTGTTCATCCAAGGGCGACAAGAGCAGAAGTGTCTGATGTAGCAAACGCAATTTATGATGGGAGCTCATCGATCATGCTTTCAGCCGAATCGTCTGTGGGTAAATATCCGATTGAAGCTGTAACCCTTATGGGAAAGATTGCTTGTCAATCGGAAGAGGACTTCAACAATCGGGAATTTTATAAGCTACATTCGGGAAAAGAATTCCACCCCTCTTCGGTTGTAGCCTCTTCTGCTGTAAATACTGCCTACACCGTGGGAGCTAAAGCCATTTTTGTATTCACAACTTCTGGCCTTACCGTCCGAGCTCTTTCCCGTTTTAAGCCAGAGATGCCCGTGATTGCTGTCACAGACAATCAAAAAATTTTCCACCAAATGAGTTTTTTTTGGGGAGTGATCTCACTTCTTGCCCCTTCTTCTTCTTTTGCGAATTTCTTTGCATTAGCGAGCAAGTACGCAACTCAAAAAGAGCTGATCCATTTTGGTGATTCGGTCGTTGTGATCGGCGGCTCAGAATTTGGCCTTCGGGGTTCTACCAATACAATGATTGTTGAAAACATAGGCAATATTCTTGTCCGAGGCGAAAAAGGTCAAGGAGCTCTTGTCAAGGGAACCATAAAAATCTTTGTCCAAAAACACCACGATACCAAGGAAGATCTTGCAAACTCGATTCTCGTTTTACCAAAATGCGATCCGTCCTACATTCCGCTCATGCGGGCCGCAAAAGGGGTGATTTTAGAAAATCATGTGGGGGATTTGGCCTCTATGCAATATGGGATCGAGATGGCAAAAAGATACAAGCTTTCTTTAATCGTACGAGCAGAGAATGCGATGAGCATTTTGCAAGAAGGGGAAGAGGTGTTTATGGACCCAATTAAGGCAATTGTTTACAGAGATGAACAGCTAAAAAGTTAGGTTTTGCGGATATCCTCTCCTTGACCTCCTAAACCACCTCTAAATCCGAATTCTTAAGAAAACAGAGTATTTATGGGTTTTTCAGGAGTATATGAGGTTATCTAAACAATGATACCAGAGCGTTTTAACTAAAAATTTTGGCTCTGAACGTTTGGTAGAAAATGTGACCTATCTAGTGGGAATGGTTGGTACGTTGCCATTCTTTCTCTTCATCAGTGTCATCCACGCTATTGCTTCTGCTATTTTTCATTATCCTATCCCTACTAGATTTACAGCAGGATGGAAACTGATTTGCAAGGAGACTATCCCGATTTAGGTTTCCATTTTCCTACGTAGGGAAGGTCAGTATGTACAGGTCGTTTTGTAATATTCCAAGAAAGCACTCGCTAGAATACCTGCAGTTTCTGCTCGGAGAGTAGTTAGGGCTAAAAGAGTGGGACTTGCGCCGATTTTTTCTAGAAAAATCTCTTCATCATGAGAGAAGCCCTTTTCAGGACCTACATAGAAAATGGCGTTGCGTTTAGGATGGGGGGGATTTTGCGAAGAAGACCTTGGAGAGCCATAATAGAGCAGGCAATGTTCATGAGGAATTTCTTGCATACTCGGGAAAACTTGGATGTCAGGAAGAGTAAGCCTTCCCGACTGCTTTAAAGCGCTGATGGCAATTTTTTCTGCTCGAGGTAGGGAGAGTTTGGTTTTCTCTGAACGCCCTCCTCTGTAAAAAAAAAGGCGGTTGATGCCAATTTCCACCGATTTTTCGATCAAAGTCTCCAGACGGCTTTGCTTGATGATGGCAGCAGCTAATGTGGAGATGTAAAGGGCTTGCTCCTCATGAAGAACCTCTTGCACCTCTACAGTGAGGGTATTTTTGGTGATCTCTTTGACGATCGCCTTTCCTAACGCCCCCTTTCCATTGACAAGAGATACGTTATCTCCTGTTTGTAATCGCAAAACCCGAGCGTGCCTATATTCATCATCGGTGAGTGTATAGAGCCCTTTTTTTAGCTCTAGATCTAGATAAAAACGGCGCGTCATCGGTTAAGCTTTGTGATTTGATGGGTTGGAAAGGGCATTTTGAAACATCGTAGCTACCTCTGTTTGTAACGGGGCTAAACGGACAAAATCTTGGTAGTTCAATACCTCATAAGCTCCTTTGCGTGAAAAATGCCGTTTGATGGCTTGAAAGGCTGTGAAATTGAACACGCATTTGTACCGGTAGTCGTTGAGGAGTAGTTCCGAAGGTTTTTCGTAAAAATGGACCTCCTCAAAATCGAGGGTTTTGTCTGGTTTTGGAGCATTTTTCGGTAAAAAAATGAAAAAAAAGGCATTGGGATAGATCTTTCTGAACGTAGATAGTTCGGGAAAAAAGGTGAGATGGGCTTCATCAAAAAGAAAAAGAATCGATTCATGACGAAACCGAGGCAAAATGTGCCGTTTATTTTGCTGTTTGTACTTGTTGTGTTGCCATAGCCACTCATCGGGAGCTTTTTTGACTGACGCTTCAAAAACGAGAAGGGTTTCTTTCATTAGCCGGAAAACCTCTTGCTTTAAGGGCTTGGATCGATCGGGCCACAAAGGATCGGAATACAAAATTTCGTACCCCTTATTGGTTCTTTTCACAGTTGCTACAGCAATCGGACATTTGGACTTGTAGGATAAAAGAGCGGGCGCAAGAGATACTTTTGTTTTTCTACCAAAAAATGGGAAGGAGAATGTGCTTTCCGGATCGGCCTGATCCCCTAAAATGCCTAAAAATGCGCCTTGCTGTAAGTAATGCAGCCCCTCTTTGAGTGCCCGTTTTTGCTCAATGATTTTACCCCCATATTGTTCTCTGATCGAAAGAATCCATTTGTAGAGGTAGGGGTTTTTGATCTGCTTACCGATTGCCGCGCCAGGCATGTGTTTTGTACCGTCCAAAAATAGTGTTTCCCAGTTGGCTTGGTGTCCGCAAAAAAAGATGACCCCTTGCCCTTCGCGCAAAAGGCCAGCGATTTTATCCCGATTTTTGCAGGTGATCCAGCGAGAGGGATCGCGCATGCGGGCAAATTTTGGATATTCTAATGCGACAATCGCTAGATTCTGAAACGATCGGATGGCCATTTTTCGTAAACTTGTCCCGTCAAGTTGCAAAGAAGTGGCTAAGCTGAGATTGCTAAGAGTTCTTTTTCTGTAGTTTTTCATGCAATAGAAAAGGAGGTATCCCAAGCCCCTTCCCAATCGCCGGATGAGGGAGATTGGGAGAAGCCCGATCGGGTAGATGCAAATGCGCAGGAGAATATAAGCAAGTTTTTGTTTATAGAGGGTCAATGGAGTCCACGATTTCTGTCAGTTTTTCTCTATCATCGTAACTTTTTGCCCATTCCCGCTCTTTCTTAGCACTTTTAGCGGTTTTGCGATGTTTGACGGCTTGTTCTAATGCGTAGATGAACGCATCTAGGTCGGTTAGATCGGGTATGATACTACTTGGAGAGAGGATTTCGGCAGCTCCAGTGTGTGGTGAAGTGAGGGCGGTTAGTCCCATCGCCTTTGCCTCTAAAAGCACATTAGGGAAAGGATCGTAGAGGGAGGGGACCACTAGGCAGTCGGCCATAGCGTAGAATTCGTTTGGTGGCTTTGTTCCAAAAAACCGGACACGATGTTTTAAGCCCTGTTTCTCCGCATAGCGCTCAAGAGCTTTTTGGGTTTTGCAACTCCCAACAATCGATAGATGCGCCTCTTCCCGTAAGTGGGAAAAGGCTTTGAGCAAGTAGAGCAGCCCTTTGCGGGTAAATCCATGCCCTACAAATAAAAAATGAAAGCAATCGGGGAGGGCGTGCCTTTGTAAACAGAGAGCTTTTTTTTCTGGCCAGGTGGAGAAATATTCTGAGTAACTATCCCAGTCGATGCTATTGTGGACAACCCGGATTTTTTCTGGAGCGATTCTATAGTGACTGAGGACCTGTTTTTTCACCATATGGGAATTGCAAAAAAGGACTTGTAGATTTGGATCTTCAATAGCCCCTTTTTCCGTAGCTAGGGCGCTTTTATGGAATCGACTCGATTGGAGCTGCCATTTTTTCCATCTAGGTTCTGCTGCGTATCTTGTCTCTAAGTACTCTTTATGCAGTCCTTCTCCTAAACGGAGATGGGTAGAAGGGCAATCATGTTTTTCTAAACTGAAAACAGCGTCAAAAGGGTGCTTGGAAACGAGCCTAGAGCAGGCTCGTCCAAAAGCTTTTTTCTTGCGAAGGCGGGTTTTGGGAAGTTCAAAGCTCTCTCCTTGTAAGCAAGAGACTGTCCACCCTTTTTCTTCGAGAAAGAGGCGAATTTTTTGGGAAAATTTTTCTAATCCCCCTCTTTTTTTTCCTTGCATATTGATGAGAGCGATCCGCATAAGCCTACAAAGTATTGATGGGTTGGATGACGATTTCACGACCTTCTAGCTCTAGGTCTAACGAGAGTTTTTCGTTATTGGCTGTAAAGAGTCGCAGTTGGTTGACATATTTACGAAATCGATTCCGAAAATATTCTTCTCTGTAGCCCGGGTACCCGTGTAAACAGATAGCGCTTTCTGATTGTCGCAATTTCTCTTGCACAAACAGGTTCTCAAGTTGGTGCGGGTTCATGACTTGTACGTTCCATCCAAGCGTTTTCCCATTAGGGGTGATCGAAATCACAATTTGTATCATATCTTTTGTGATTTCTGCAAATAGGGGAGAAATCCCTTTTGCGTAAAGAGGTTGTTTGATCATTGAGATCCCATTCTTGATTTGCACGAAGTGGTTTGGTTTTACTCGGTAATTTTGAGCAGAATCTTCGCGAGCTAACTTGTGGGAAAAAAAGAAGGAAATAGGAATGGGATAGGGGATCCGAATCAGCTCTCTTTTGACAAAATTGATCCGGAGCTGTTTTGCGTGGACATCGTCAATCTCAAAAGGGTATTTCGACAAAGAAGGGATGTAAATTTTTTTTAACGAATCGGGGATGAGATAACTAATCGCATCTCCTATGCTATGCTTGGCGTTTCTATGTTGGTCATACAAAAGATCCAAATCGTCTCTAGAAATGAGATCAAGATTGAAGGTGAGTTTCAGACCCTCTTTTTTGAGCTTTTTCATTTCGCTTTCAGATCCCGTTACATTCACGAAGAGTTTGTAGGGCAGTACATCTAAAAATGCGTACCCCTTTGGGGGTTCACCAATGGGTTTTGAGACAAAAATCGGAACCTTTTCTGTGATCATGGGAGATGTGATTAAAGAAATAGGAGGGGCGCTCACCTCACGTACGCTGCGAGAATCGACCCGTTTATTGCGCAAAAACAGATTTTTTTTGCCGATAGATGCTTCCCAGGGACCTGCCGTATTTTGCGCATCGACTACAACCTCTAGATCTTTGCTTTGTAGCGATTCTATGAGGTCTTTGTTGCCCGTTAAATGGATCGCGATTTTCTGATGCAAAATCCCATTGCTTTGGATCCCTTCGATCGTTTTTCCTTGAGGAATGTTTTTCACTCTCACAGAGACGTTGCGCACGGTCGTTGAAAGAGACATGTAGTGATTGACCACAATCCAGATGATCATCGCTAGAATCAGGGCAAGCAATTTCCTTTGCCAATTGCGGAAAAATAGTTTTTTTAAGAGAGTGATCATTGGGTGATCCACCCCCAAAAATTTTTCTTTGTAGTCTGTGGAGTGGTCGTAGGAGGATTGAAAATACTACGAATGATCCCTTTGAAGCGATCAATCTTGATCCCACGTGTCATGATCCCATCCCTTGCAATAGAAACGCGCCCGGTTTCTTCAGACACAACGATCACAAGAGCATCGGTCATATGGGATAAACCTAATCCTGCTCGATGCCTTGTTCCCATCGATTTGGCAAGCTGTGAGGCATCTTCTGCTAAAGGAAGAATGACCGAAGCGGCTAAAATGGTCAGTCCTCGCACAATCACAGCGCCATCGTGTAAAGGCGTTCCTGCCGCAAAAACAGACTCCAAAAGCTCCGAGCTAAATTCTGCGTTCAAGATGATGGCTTTTCTTGCATACTCATCTAGAGAGTCATCTTTTTCCAACGTGATTAAGGCCCCTACCCGTTTTTCGGCCAACCTATAAATGGAATTAGCAAGTTGCTCTAAAAAGCGATCAAATTCGGTGATCTCCCGATAGCGCTTTCCTTTTAAGCTCAGCTTAGAAAGAGCAAAACGTAGTTCGGGTTGGAAGATGATCAAAACAGCAATGACTGCTACGTTACCAACAAGAAGCATGATTTTATGGAGGACAGGTAGACGCAGCCAAGAAGAGGCAGCAAACAACAACAAAAATGCAAGAAATCCGAACACAAGGTCCATCGACTTCGTATTCCACAAAAAGGAAAGCACGTAATTGAAGATAACAGCAATCACAAAAACTTCAATGAAAGGGGTCATTGCGTTGTAAAAATCCAAATTGCACCTGACTTTGCGATAAATTTGTGTAAGACTGTTATATAAAGCCCATCAATGCCCGCGAAACTGTTTTGAATAATAAAAGAAACCATAACCCATCTTATCCTTTCGATTTTTTTTCCGCTACCTATCATTTCTCCCGTTTTTGAGTAGGTATTCGAGATGGTAGTAGGTAGCAATCAGCCGGTATGCTGAGGCGTTTCTCAGCTTTTTTGCTTGGGATCGTTCATTGATTGCGTTCCGGTAATCTAGAGGGCGAATGGTGCCAATTTGGAGCTGCTCTTTTGCTTGCTCAGCTGCAAAATCCCCTAAAAACACCCCATTTTCTGCGTGCAAATGCTCATAAATGGCCTCTTCAATCTGAAACAGGGTATCGCGGATCGCTACTTTTGTTTGTAGTACGGTGTATCTGTGTTGCAGGCGAGCCGCTACTTTTTTCGAATGGGCCTCTCTGATTTTTCTTTCTCGTCCAAACGAGTCAAAAAGATTCCAAGACAGTTTTATTCCAGCAGCCCAGCTAAAATTGTCGTGACTAAATAGGCGGGAAGCAGGGTCTCCTGCATTTTTTTGGTAATCGACGAAGGTGGAAATTTCGGGAAGATACTCCCCATAGGTTTTTTTTAGAGCACTTTCTCTGAGATCGATCGCAAGCTGTTTCAAACGGAGTTCAGGCAGCTCAGAAAGAGCGATTTCTGTGTAGGCTAGCACCTCTTCCTCGGAAAATAGGGACAGGTGATCCTTTTTCTCTGTTATCCGGATTTTTTCTACAAGAGGCACCTCTGTTGTAGAAAAGGTTTCTTGCGCTTTTGCGATTTTTTTCCGTAAAAGAGGGATCGATAGGACGGGTAAATCTGTTTCTTCTAAAAGCAAATCGTCAGCTACTTCTATGTCGATCCCTAAAGATTGCACAAGAGCATTTTTTGCACTTTCCCATTGCTGTAGCGATTTGTAATACAAAGAGAGCGCGTTGGAGCTAGCCACAGCGCTTTGGGCCAGCGTAAGGGCGGGAGCATCTAATCCTTCGTACCGTTTTTGTTCGATAGCAAAGGCTTCTTCAAAGAAGGCAACGTTCTCTTTTTCAATAGTGACCCGCAGCGCGGCTAGAACAGCGGCGTAATACTGTTTTCGGATCGCTAAAATAAGCCGATTTTCTTCCAAGGCTTGTTCTTCATGGGCAGCGTCGAGAGCGATATTGGCCGATGCTACATCAAACAAAAGATCAGAAGAAAATAGGGGTTGCTGCAGCGCGAACTTGTTCATATTGAGATTCTGCTTGTAACTAAGCTGGGCAGAAGCGATGTCTTCTACAAGCGTCGGCTCAAAGGTGTACGCGTAAAAAGATTCGTAGGTAAGCTTCGGCAGCCAGCTTGATACGGCTTGCCACTTTCTTTCTCGCGACTGGTACACTTCCTCTTCAGATACAAGATACAACGGGTTTTTACTAAGAGCGATCTCCTCAGCTTCTTCTATCGATAAGGGGAAAGCAGCAATAGAAATGGGAAGTAGTAGACAAAATGCAGTCGTTAAGCGCTGAGACAAACGATCCTCCTATTCATTCTATCTACAAAGATTTTTGATAGATTGATAGTATAAAAAGTAAAAAATTTATATATAAAACTCTAAAGAGGCGTTTTTATCATCGATCGTGAGAAGCTCTTGAGAAGAAACTTTGATTTGAAACGCTCTCTATAAGAACCTGCGCTCTTATCAATAACTGCTATGATTGACAGCCAGAGCTTTTTAGCGAAGGTGAGAATTTTAGGACAAATGTCGCCTGCCTAGGAGCTTCTAAAGAGGATCTTTTGGATACGTTATTATTATCACGCATACAATTTGCTTTAAATATCGCGTTTCATTTTATTTATCCCCCTTTAAGTATAGGGCTTGCGATCTATTTAGTACTATTTGAAGGGTTGTATTTGAAAACAAAAAAGCCCCATTACCGGAGGCTTGTTGTATTCTGGATCAAAATTTTTGCGCTGATTTTTGCTATTGGAGTAGCAACAGGTTTGGTCCAAACCTTTGCCTTTGGGACCAACTGGGCGAGGTATTCCCGTTTTGTCGGAGACGTTTTCGGTTCTGCCTTAGCCGCTGAAGGAATTTTTGCCTTTTTTTTGGAAGCGGGATTTTTGGGAGTTCTTCTCTTCGGAATGGACCGGGTCAAGCCCCTTACTCACTATGTTTCGACCATTTGTGTAGCTATTGGAGCCCATTTCAGTGCTATTTGGATCATTGTCGTCAATTCTTGGATGCAGACTCCAGCAGGGTATGCGATCGAAGGAACGGGAGCTAAGGCGAAGGCGGTTGTAACGAGTTTTTGGGATATGGTGTTCAATCCCTCTTCTATAGACCGATTGATCCATGTCATCTTAGGCTGCTGGCTTGCAGGGAGCTTTTTTATGTTGAGCGTTGGGTGCTACTACTTGGTAAAAAAGCGTTATGAAAAAGAGTCGCTCTGTATGGTAAAAACGAGCCTCATTGTAGCAGTGGTTGTTTTGCTATTGCAGGTCATTTCTGGAGATTCTAGCGCAAAAATCGTCGCAAAATACCAACCGACAAAATTGGCAGCTATGGAGGGTATTTATGAAACCACAGAGTATA
Source organism: Chlamydiota bacterium (assembly GCA_038534095.1). GTDB lineage: Bacteria > Chlamydiota > Chlamydiia > Chlamydiales > SM23-39 > JBCAXK01. The sequence goes on from JBCAXK010000005.1 coordinate 51,485, forward strand.
CGCCACTGTCGATTATGGGTTGGGTGGATCCAAAAAAAGAACGGGTCTATGGGATTCGAGTTCCTGGCATGTTGAGTTTTCTTGTCTACCAAGACCCCAAAACGCCAGTGCCTGGTTTGGATCAAGTGCCTAAAGAAGATTGGCCAAATGTACCTTTGGTGTTTCAGTTTTACCATGCGATGCTTGCTTGTTGGTTTTTGATGTTTCTTATTACCCTTTTTGGCCTCTACTCTTGGAGGAAGGGGAGGCTCACTCAAAGCAGGAGCTTTCTATGGCCGGGGGTATTTTCGGTCGTTTTACCCCAGGTTGCTTTGCAAACGGGCTGGTTTGCAGCAGAAATGGGGCGGCAGCCCTGGATCATTTACGGTGTGATGAGAACGTCAGATGGCGTATCGACCACCCTTGTAAAAGAGCAGCTTATTGGTTCAATGACGATGTTTGTGCTGATTTATCTTCTCCTCTTTTGTCTGTTCATTTTCCTTCTCGACCGGAAAATCAAACATGGCCTGTCTATAGAAGAAGAGGATTTAGCCAGCTCTGTTTATAGCGACGTTTTTTCGGAGTCATGATGGATTTACCGCTCATTTGGTACATGGTGATAGGCGTTTCTGTGATGATGTACGCTGTCTTAGATGGGTTCGATCTTGGGGTTGGAGCCATTTATCTGCTTTTTCGTAAAGATCAGGAAAGAAGGATTCTTTTGAACGCTATTGGTCCTGTATGGGATGGAAACGAAGTTTGGTTGGTCATTGTTTTAGGCGGGCTCATGGCAGGCTTTACTCCTGTATACGCAGCGCTTTTATCAGGATTTTACACTCCGACAATGCTACTCATTTTTTTCATAATTTTTCGCGCTGTTGCGATTGAATTCCGCTCAAAAAAAGAGGAGCGCTACTGGCGCCAGTTTTGGGATGGGGTGTTTTGCTTCTCAAGCATTGCTATGGCCTTCCTCCTAGGTGTCGGTGTAGGAAATATTCTTCTAGGAGTTCCTTTGTCCAGTGATCAGTCTTTTGTTGGTAGTTTGGCCCTATTTTTCCGATTAAAAGCGTTGAGCATCGGTGTCTGCGCGGTCGCGCTATTCACGATGCATGGAACCAATTATGTGTGCATGAAGACGCGAGATGAGATCAGAAATCGAGCAAAAGCCATAGGGTTTGCCTCAGTGCTGCTTTTTTTTCTTGTTTACCTCATCATCACCCTAGATGTCATAGAAGAAGCCCCTTGGATGCTCGAGCCGTTTTATCGCTACCCTTTTTTGTCGATCGTTCCTGTAGGCGCTTTTTGCTCGATCTGTTTGATTCCCTATTGTCTTCACAAAAACTGCTTTGGTTATGCGTTCATTTTTTCTAGCCTTTCCATTCTGTTTTTACTCTCTCTTTTTGGTATTGGTACCTTTCCCTACTTATTACGGTCGAGCCAAGACTTGGAGCATAGTTTGACCATTTATAACACCGCGTCTTCGGAAAAAACGCTGATGATTTTGATCACCATTGCGGTGATTGGGGTTCCTCTAGTGATCGCTTATGGCTACTGCGTGTATCGGATTTTTCGAGGCAAGGTTGCATTGGATAAACAAAGCTATTGATCAAGTTTCGCAAAGCTCTCATGCTCAAAAGACTGTTGCGATGACTCCACCTAATTGAAAGAGGGTTGTATCAGCCTTCTACTTCCCAATTTTAGCGATGATGTGATAAGCGTGCAAAATACCTAAGATAATAAGCGCCCAGTCTTGTAAAAGTAGAGCGCTTATGGAAAGCGGTGCCTTTTGCTCTTAAAAATAGAACATTGTTTTTACAGCACATTCTAAAGACGAACAGCCGATCGTCTCATATAGTCTGGTAGAAATGCCGTTAACGCGAAAAGAATATTTTGAACAATGACATGCACAACCTTTACCCCCATCCCTACAAATGAATAGAAGACATGATTGCGCATGTTGTACAAAAAGTTTTCGTTATGTGCGCTATAAAACACGCTATAAATTGAAGCGATTGAAGCGCCTAATACTGCGAAGGTGTTAAAACCAAAAGCAATAATAGCAAATTTATTTACGGCTTTTATGGTTAACGCTCCTAAAAAAGCAGTACTTGCGCAAAAGCCAGAGGTTACAAGCAAGGAAGTTGGGGTAATCTTCATCTAATATATCCTTAATAGTAATATGATAATTATTGATAAATCATTGACTAAGAGAGCCTTTAACTACAATTTTTCGAGAGCTTGCTCCCTAAAAATTGTAGCGCTATTCAGAATCTGTTTAGACATTTCCTTTTTCGGGATCTCTACTAGAACTTCTCAATTGGTTTTGTGTTGTTTTTAATTCGTTTTCCGTTCCGAACATGACAGGCACAAGATTTCCTGATGACTTTCTCTCTTGTTGCCTTTTCTCGTTGTTTTTATGCTCTCTTCGAGCAGGCGAGCAGGCGGACGTTTGAGGCGATTTGTCTCTAGTTTGGGAAGCTGTTTTTGATCGGGATCTATCTGCCCTTCGCTGCGCTCTCTCTTTTCTCCTTCTTCGCCTTTGAGCAGATTCTTGATTAGGAAATAGGCGTCTTGTTGGGGATTGAGAAGCGCCTCCACTTCTTCGCGGTTCAAGAGACTCTTCCCTTGTTCGGGCTGGAGAAGTCTCTCTACTACAAGTAGGGCAAACGCTTTCGGGATTTTTGTCGTTATGCTTGCCTTCTAGAGCAGGTATTTCGGGAGTGACTCCACCTTGACCATCGGTCATGACTCCATCTTCACCAGCTGCGCTATTTCTAAGCCGAGACAATCTCGTAGAGGATATTTCGAGGTCTCCTGGTGAATTTTCCCCAGAGCTTGGATCACCCTCACCTATAGCACGACTTCCAGCGGCATCTAGTGGAGGAAAATCTTGAGGATTCTCATTTGCAGGAGTATCTGCAATAGCCGACCTGGGTCGAGGTGTTTCTGCAGCTAGGTTCCTAAAAAGGGGTCGCGCTTTGGGAGAGAGTCGGGGGGAAGGCGTTCCGTCTGACGCACGGACGGAACTTGTAGTAGCAACTGGTTTTTCTTCAGAAATGTTTTGTACCGCTTTCGGGTAGATATGTGGCCAAATCATGCCAAAGCCTTGAAAAACGAGTTCTGTTACATAGTCAAAAGATTCATTCATCAAATCTTTGAAACGCTCTCTGTACCCATTAGGAGTTTCAGGGGTTTTGTCGATAGTGAAATACATGTAAATAGAAATACCTAGTAAAAAGAAAAGTGAGACAAACGGTACAGCAAACAGGGTTCTCACAAGGAAGTGAATTTTTGTAGATAGAGCCAACAAGCCTGAAACAGCTGTGCCGACTGCAAACGTACCGATGACCCCTAAAAAGCGGACAAACTTGGTTCCAAGTATCCCTACTTGTTCGGTTTGAGGATTGGTGATGTCAGATTTTTGTGGTTTCACTGCACCGGCTACTGTGGCCATAAAACGCTCCTTAATAAAATTTTTCTTAGTAATTTAGAGAGGCGTAAAAAATAATACAATCAAAAATTCATCAGCCGCGTATTTCCTCTCTTATCCACGTTTTTTCGGAGTTTCTTTTCAGCCGCATTTCGAGCGTTTTCCTTACGCGCTTAAGAAGTTTGCGCAATCACGCAGAGCCAAGAAACCTTGCCAAGAAGCCTTACTAGCTCTCCGTATCGAAGGTTGCGTAAATCGGCAGGTTATTGCCCTACAAACTCTCTGCTTGCTTTGGGCTGTTAACGGAAAGATTGTTTTGTTCGTGAAACTATTTTAGTAAAGGAGCTTGCTAAACGAATCACTCGCCCCAAGGATAAAAAAGACTTTTTTCTAAAACTCTTTACATATTGTACGCGCAATCTATATGAATGAAAAAAATAGGTAGAGGAGAGTATGGATATTGGAATGACTGAAACAGAGCGGGAGGAAGTGGCTAAACATCTGAGTTTTTTGCTAGCAGACACTTACAGCATTTATCTAAAAACACAGAATTTCCATTGGAATTTGCAGGGAGAAAATTTTTATGGACTCCATATTCTGATGCAAAAATTGTATGAAGATTTGGCGGAAGGAGTCGATGAAATTGCAGAAAGAATTCGCTCCTTGGGACAGTATGTGGTCGCAAATTTTTCCCACTTTCAAAAAATCACACAAATACAAGGTGAAGAGGCTTGGGTGAGCGCAAAAAACATGATTCAAAAACTCACCGACGATCACCAGAAGATTGCTAAGGAATACCGCCCTGTGATTGAAGGCTGCCAAAAACTTCGCGATGAAATGAGCGCAGACCTTGTGATCAAAAGAATTTCTTTTCATGAAAAGGCCGCTTATTTGCTCAGTAGTCATTTGGGATAACTCATTGGTATGTGGTGATTTGGCTCTAAAATAGTCAGCGGATCATTGTGAAGTGTTGGATAAAAGAAGCTTTTGCTATACTTTTCGAAGGAGATATTATGGCTACTTCACAAAGAAAGATCCGGGAAATTGTTTTTCAAATTATTTATAGCAGAAGCTTTTCAAAGAGTAGTAACGAAGGGCTACTATCCCTTGTGGTGAAAAAACTCAAAGTGAGTAAAAAATCGGCTCGTTTGGCCCTTGAAAAAGCGTTGACGATTGAAAAATGCTTCCCAGAAATTGACGAAAAAATGGCAGCGTACTTAGATACGTATAAAGTCGAACAACTTTCTACCGTGGAAAAAAATGTCCTTCGTCTTGGACTGTTTGAGCTATTTTATGATGAAGCGATTCCCAAAGAGGTAGCGATTGCCGAAGCGATTCGGCTTTGTCGTAAATTTGGTTCGATCGAGGGCGCTAAATTTGTGAATGCAATCTTAGATGGTAGCTATAAACATCACCAAAAACAAGCCTCTTAAGGATCTTAGTACCTTTGGTATTGGGGGGCTTGCCGAATACTTTACTTCGGTCCGTTCGATCGAAGAGCTTCGTTTAGCGATCCGTTTGGCTAAGGAGCGGCGTCTCCCTCTCTATCTCTTAGGCAACGGTTCAAATACTCTTTTCCCCGACGAAGGCTTAAAAGGCTTTGTTGTACGTAATCAAATCAGATCTTTAGTTTGGAAGGAAAACCGGGTGATTGTCGGTTCGGGGTATTTGCTCCCCCTTCTTGCAAGGAAAACCGCAAAACGTTTCTTGAGTGGATTAGAATTTGCTTGGAGCATTCCAGGTACGGTAGGAGGAGCGATTTGGATGAACGCAGGGGCTAACGGCTGTTCGATGAGTGATTGCCTATCTGAAGTAGGTTTTATCGATCTAAATGGCACGTACCATGTTTACCCGAAAAGCGCTCTCTCTTTTGGATATCGGAGCTCCTCTTTCCAGAAAAAACAGGGATACATTGTCTGGGCTGCCTTTTCTCTGCGACCTGATCCAAATGCTTATGAAAACATGCTTCTTATCGGAAAAACAAGAAGGCAAAGTCAGCCGCTAAAAGAAAAATCGATCGGTTCAATTTTTAAAAACCCCGAAGGGATCAGCGCAGGAAAATTGATCGATCAGCTTGGGTGGAAAAACTTTCGAATCGGAGGAGCAAAAATTTCTTCTCTTCATGCCAATTTCATGATCAATGTAGAAAATGCTACTCAGAAAGATGTTCTTGCTCTCATAGACAAGGTGAAAAATAAAGCGCAGAGCTGTTACAATGTTTCTCTCGATGAGGAAATTGTGATCCTTTGATGAAAAGCCGCTACGACTTACATACTCATACAACCAAATCGGATGGTACTTGCGCTCCTAAAGAGCTTCTTCGCTTAGCAAAAGCAGCGGGACTACAAGGCCTTTCGATCACAGATCATGATACGATTGACGCGTATACAGATGAGGTGTTTCATCTAGCAAAAGAGCTTGCTTTACAGCTATTTACTGGCGTTGAGATCACCTCAAGACACCGGAGGCTAAATGCGCACATACTGGGCTACGGTTTTGATGTGAATGATCGTTTTTTTCAAATATTTCTTGAAGATGTTCGCAAAAAAAGGATGGCAAGAAATCAGCAGATTTTTGCGTATTTACAAGAATATGGGATCATTCTTGGAGAAAAGGATCTCTCTTTTCCAGGCTCTGCTGTTACTGGCCGGTTACACATCGCGAAGATTCTTCTCGACAAGGGCTGCGTGTCTTCATTGCAACAAGCATTTGATCTTTACCTCGATGATCGGGGCAAGCCTTGGGAAAAATGCCCCAAAGTTTCCACAGAGGAGGCAATTGCAGCAATTCACAAAGCTTCAGGAAAAGCGGTCTTGGCGCATCCCTATTTTTTGAGGGAAGGAAAAGCTCTCAAAGAACTGCTCTCGATGAATTTTGATGGGATTGAGGCGCATTATGGGAACATGCCCTACTCTCATCGTAAAGTATGGGAAGAGGTGGGGAAAAACCGAGGCTGGATCATTACTGGAGGCTCCGACTTTCACGGTTCGATCAAACCACAAGTGTCTTTAGGAGCTTCCTACTCTTCTGATGACACGATCAAAGACCTTTTTTTCCATGGACGCTGAACAAGCTCTCCTTCTTTTAGGAAAAAAACACCCTCCCAAAATTTTTCCCAAGTTCCTGCGGAGCTTCTATTTGCGCCACTTCCCGAAGCCCTCTTTTTCGATCATTCACGTAGCGGGAACAAATGGGAAGGGATCTGTTAGCGAAAAGCTGTTTTATGCTTACAAACAAGCAGGCTTTGTAACAGGCCTGTTTACTTCACCCCATCTGTTTAGCTTAAGAGAGAGGATCCGTTTAGGAAATGATAGGATTGATCGCGCTTCTTTTGATGCTACGTACCATGAAATAGATACGCTTTTGCAAAAAGAGGGGATCATTCTTCCCTTTTTCTCCGTGCTTACGCTCATGGCCTATCGCTACTTTTCTTTGCAAAGAGTCGATGTTGTCATTATAGAAGTAGGGATTGGGGGGAGGTTTGATCCGACGAATCTTTTTGGTTCTACCCTCAGCATCATTACCCAAGTCGATTATGACCACATGGACCTTTTAGGGGAGAGTCTTGAAGAGATTGCTTATGAAAAAGCGGGAATCATACAAGAAGGAGTGCCTGTAGTTTTGGGGCCAAGGGCCCGATTTGCTTCGATCTTGCGCGAAGCTTTTGAGCAAAAAGCGCCTCTTCTTTTTACGCCTGAAAAAAGCGCCTCTTGGTACGATGAAGAAAATACCCTCATTGCTAAAACGGCTTTAACGCATTTAGGGATCGCTTCGGAAGGGGTTGAGAAGATTAGGCCTTCTTGCCGTTTTGAACAGTTTTTGCCCAATGTGATTTTTGATGGGGCGCATAATGAACCTGCTTTTGAAGCGTTATTTTCTGCCTTGAGAGTCCAATTTCCAGGAAAAACGGGGCGCTTTTTTCTCTGCCTTACAAAAGGGAAAAACATTCCAAAGCATTTTCCCGGTAGAGCGTATCTCCATCTTGCTTCCTTGCCAAACACTCGGCTAGAGTCTATAGAGTCTTTACAAGAGAGACTGACATTTCTTTCTCCCCACACGTTTTGTTCTGATTTTACAGATGGCCTCATCGCAGCTTATGAGAGCGCTTCTAAAAACAACGAAGTTCTTGTGGTCACAGGTTCTTTCTATATGATGGAGAGGGCGAAATCGGTGCTAAAAAATCTATCAAGCTAGCTGTAGATGGTAGAGCGGTTGAGATTGGGCGGGTAAGCACCTCTTTACCAAAAAAAAGTGCTTTATCTATGTTTTCCATATAGATAGAGGGGGACCTTGCAAAACACTGTAAAAGCAGTGTTTTGCGCGCAAGACTCTTTTGAGCAAACACTTACTAGTAAGTAGGGAAGCCTAGCTAGGACGTACTCTATCTAAACCTGGGGTTTTCGTGATCCAAAACAGGCTAGGGCAAAGAGTGCGGTTGGGCCAAGTGTGATGGGAAACAGTCCACTCTTTTGGGCTGAGCGTTTGGCAATACCTCCCAATCAGGCGCTCTTCCTCTGCGCCTTCTTCGTGCCCTGGGTAACAGGTGATGGATAATGCTTTTGCAAATTTCATGGCTTCTTGCACGCTGATGAGAACGTCTTTCCCCCTTGTACAAATCCGTTTGTCTGATCCAGGAAGGTAGCCTAAATTGTACACAACAAGATCTGCTGTTTGTAAAAAATGCGTATGAGATTTTTGAAAAAAGGAGACGCGCTTTTCAAGACCTTCCCTCGTGATGCGCTCTTTGGTTTCAGAAATAGCCTTCTCTTGAATATCATAGGCATATACGCGCCCTAAAGGGACTTTTTTTGCTAAAAATAGGGTGTCTTTTCCTCGGCCACAAGTGGCATCGATCACCTGCATATTTTTTTGTAAAAAAGATTTCCATAAGCATTGCGTAAATACGCGGACGCTTTGCCAAAAAAACGTGGCGTTTTCTTGAAAAACTGCAGAGGAATTTTGCATTTTAGTCTCCAATTGCTTAAGATACTATACAATACAATGGCAATATTGGGGTATTAGCTCAGTTGGTTAGAGCGCCACGTTGACATCGTGGAGGTCAGCTGTTCGAGTCAGCTATATCCCATTTTGTAAAAAGAAGCATTTCTAAGAGGATTCTTCTTGATTTTTCGAGGAATTCTCTTATATATTTCTATTTTTATGCCATTTTACAGTTACTCTTTTTGCTAAGTTAGGAGATTTAGGAATTTTAAAAGAAAATTTACGTATTAATAAAGAAATTCGTTCTGAAAAAGTTCGTGTAGTCAAAGACAACGGTGATCACGTTGGCGTTATGGATTTACGACAAGCTCTCGACTTAGCGCGAAAAGAAGGGTTGGATTTGATTGAGGTATCACCTAGCGCAAAACCTCCTGTATGTCGTCTTACTGAGTATGGAAAATTTCGTTACCATAGGACAAAAAAAGAAAAGGAAAGCAGAAAAGCTCAACACCAAGTTAAGGTAAAGGAAATCAAATTCAAGCCCAATATTGATGTGCATGACTTTCAAACGAAAGCAAAGAAAGCGCGCTCGATGATTGAAAAAGGGAATAAAATTCGATTCACCTGCATGTTTCGAGGGAGAGAAATTTTGCATATGGAACTTGGAGAGAAGGTGATTAAAGAGTTTTGCCAAGAGTTGCAAGATGTAGCTACTCCCGAATCTGTATCCAAAAGAATGGGAAGATCACTTACACGAGTTTTGGCCCCCTTTAGCGCAGCGAAGAAAAAATCTGCTGAAAAACAGCAGCAAGATCAAAATGTAGGAGTAGATCGTGTCGAAGATGAAAACAAAAAAAGGCGTACGTAAGCGCTTTAAAAAAACGGCGAGTGGTAAGCTCAAAAGAACCTCTCCCAACTTGCGGCATATTTTGACAAAAAAATCGTCCAAAAGAAAAAGACGACTCAAAAGACGGGGTCTTGTAGATACCACGCAAGAAAAAATGTTTAAAAAGCTTATGGGCGTGTAAGAGGAGAATATCATGCGAGTAAAAAGTTCAGTAGCGTCTCGTAAACGGCGCAAACGCTTATTGAAGCAAGCAAAAGGCTTTATTGGTGATCGGAAAAATCACGTAAGACTCACAAAAGATGCTGTGATGAAAGCCAAAGCCTTCAATTACATTCATAGAAAGCATAAAAAGCGGGATTTTCGCAAGCTTTGGATTTTAAGAATCAACGTAGCAGCAAGGCTCAACGGACTTTCCTACAGCAAGTTGATGCATGGCTTAACAAAAGCTGGTTGTTTGCTCAATCGTAAATCTCTAGCTGATCTTGCCATGAATGACCTAAAAGGTTTTGCTGAGGTAGCCAGCTCTGCAAAAGCCGCTTTGATTGCGTAATGATGTCTTTTCTAGAGGAACTGGATACGATTCGTTCCAGGTTTCTGGACGAGCTATCTTTCGTATCTTCAACAGATGATTTAGAAAGGGTGCGCGTTGCCTATTTTGGAAAAAAAGGGCATGTGGCTTCTTTGATGGTGAGCTTAAAAAACACCCCAAAGGAAGATCGCCCCAAGCTTGGAAAGGTGATCAATGATCTGAAGAAAGAGCTTTCTTCCCACATTGAACACAGCTTTCTTCGTCTACAAAAGCAAGAACAAGGGCGCCAAATTGCTTCTGAGGCAATCGACGTAACCCTTCCAGGAAAAAAATCGTTCATCGGCATAGAGCACCCAACGCAAAAGGTGCTCAACCGTTCTATCTCTATTTTTTCCTCTTTAGGATTTTCTGTAGCACTAGGTCCCGAATTAGACACAGATCATTACAATTTTGAGGGGCTCAATTTCTCTCCAGATCATCCCGCCAGGGAAATGCAAGACACCTTCTATTTTCCAGGAGGGCATTTGCTGCGCACACACACAAGTAATGTGCAGGTGCATCTTATGGAAAAGCAAAAGCCTCCCATTAGAATCATTGCTCCAGGAAAATGTTTTCGTAACGAAACCGTCTCTTCCCGCTCGCATGTCTTTTTTCATCAAATTGAGGGATTTTGTATCGATACAGAAGCGAGTTTTGCGGATCTTTGCTCTCTTATGCGCTCTTTTTGGAAGCAGCTGTTTGGTCGATCCATCAAGGTACGGTTTCGCCCAAGCTACTTTCCCTTTGTAGAACCTGGTATGGAAGTCGATATCGAGTGTTTGCACTGTTCTCTTCAAGGTTGCAAGCTTTGTAAGCACACAGGATGGCTCGAAGTGGCTGGAGCTGGGATGATCCATCCCAACGTCTTAGACACATCGAACATCGATCCAGAAAAATATTCGGGTTACGCCTGGGGTATCGGTATTGAAAGGATCGCTATGCTCCTCTACGGCATTGGAGATATCCGTACATTTAGCGAAAATGATTCCAGACTATTTGAGCAAGTTGCCTGGAATTCGTAGATTCTCTATAATGATCACCTTTTGGAAGAGTGGCAGAGTGGTCGAATGCGTCTGTCTTGAAAACAGAAGTTGGGCAACCAACCGGGGGTTCGAATCCCTCCTCTTCCGTCTTTCATTTCCAATCCTAATTATTTCTCTCAACAGTACTTACATCCAAGTGATGCGCTGAGCTGTTTTGTAGCTATAACTGCTTAAAACAGCACAAATGCACAAAAAAGCACATTTTATGCACAGCAATTCATTTGGGACCTCTCTTTTTAATAAAATCGAGCCAGATCTTGCATCTGTAAGAAAAAAAACGCGGCCTAGAAAAGTCGATTTGTACGATATTTTCTGCGGAATTTTGTATCTGTTAAAAAGTGGTTGCCAGTGGCGTATGTTGCCAAAAGAATATCCAAGCTGGGAGCTTTGTTATTACTACTTTAGTCTGTGGAAAAAACAAACAAAGGAAGGTTATGAAAGCATTCTTGCAAAAGTTTTAAAAAAAATTGGTTGGAGAGGTCCGAAAGAGCAGTGGTCGGAAAGAGAAAAGCAGCTGCGTAATCATTGATTCACAAAGTGTTAAAAA
>JBCAXK010000006.1:0-56952 GCA_038534095.1 Chlamydiota bacterium
CTTTTTATCTCTATAGAAATTTTTCATCAAAATCTCATTGAGGTATCGAACTGCGCAGCTTAATTTTTACAGAAGAAAGATCCTCGCTTCCACATTCATTTGCCGTTAAAGAGCGCACAACATGGGAAGGGTCTATCTTTTTTTCATAAAGAGGCAAAGCTGGTCTCCCTGTTTTTAGTATAGAGAAAATGTTCACAAGAGCCTGATGAAGATCTTTACTTACCGGTCATGAAGAGGCTTTTACGATTTCATCATGAATGTTGGATAGATATACTTTTTAGCTAGGGATACAGGCTTACTGAAGAAAAAGATTTTACCCGGGAAAAAAGAGTTATGGAGCGTAACGGAATCGAACCGTTGACCTCAACAATGCCATTGTTGCGCTCTACCAACTGAGCTAACGCCCCTTGCAATCGAAGGCTTGTTTAGAGTATACCGTTTGATTAGGAATTTTCTCAATCAAAGAGGAGGGTTTCTTGTTCCTGAAAAATACCTTCACCCTACTGGGACTGCTCTTTTTTCTGAGCGTGATCACAAGGTTGCCTGCCCCTTTCCTCCATTACGCCCGCTCTACAACAGTTGACGTTCTCTCATCCCCTTTTTCTTGGGGAGAAACAGCGCGCCGGTCTTTCCGCTCTAAAGATAGGCGCCGTAGCGACGCCCTTGAAGAAGAAAATGCTCGCCTTCTTGCAGAAAATTATACCCTTCGATCGCAAATGAGCTCGGTTTACGAGTGGCTTTTATTTGACGCTCGGATTGAAGAGCAAACAAAAAGACTCAGGTCGCTTCAAGAAAATGAAACTCTTGATGGAGAAATCTACTGGAGAGAGTTTTTTCAAAGACGTTCTGAAGAACTAAAAAATCTTTTAGAAAAACATACGCAAGCTCTAAGCGCAAAAGTGATTTATCGGCAGCCCTTCTCTTGGGGTAGTAGCCTCTGGATCAATGTGGGCGCAAAAGACAACGCCCTTTTAGAAAGAGAAATTGTTTCGAAGAATAGCCCTGTGATTGTAGGTGGCAACTTAGTCGGAGTCGTTGAGTATGTTTCTGAGCAAAAAAGTCGGGTCCGACTGATCACCGACTCGGGATTTATCCCGTCTGTTCGGGCCCACCGAGGAAAAACACAAGACGGGGAGCTCCTCGAGCTTCTTCACGCGCTATCCATTCGTTTACAGTCGAGAAAAGATCTGTCTGCAGAGATGCTTTTGGCTTTTCAATCTTTGCAGAAACATCTTCTAACCACAAAGAAAGATCTGCGCCTTGCAAAAGGAGAGATTAGAGGCGCGTCTAGCAGCCTTTGGAGCCGCTCTCCCTGCCTTTTGCGCGGGATTGGTTTTAACTACGATTATGCTGATGAGGAGGGAGTAGAGCGTGACCTGCGTACAGGAAAAGCGTTAAGTAGCGCTGAAACGCCTACTTGTCCTATTTTGAAAGAGGGAGATCTTTTGGTCACTACCGGTTTAGACGGAGTATTTCCCGAAGGGCTTTTTGTGGGGATTGTGACCAAAGTGGCTCCTTTAGAGCCAGGAGATTTTTATTACCGGTTAGAAGCAGAGCCCACTTGTCAGAATTTGTCCCACCTTTCTTCTGTTTTTGTTCTTCCTCCTGTGACAAATGGAGATTACGTAAGCTTCTCTAATGCTTCTTTTTAGGAAAAATACTTGTTTCTTTGATATCCAAATCACTTTAGAATCATTTCAACATTTTTGGTGATGATGATGGTTAGATTAGAAATAGTCTCAGGTTTAGATGCCTACCCTTGGAAAATTAGTCCCCATCGTCCCTTTAGTCCAGCGCTTTTTCCAGAAAAAATCACAATTTATACGATTCCCTCTGAACTGTTTGCGAAAAATTTATCCAATTTGTTGGCTACCTTAACAAAAGATAATTCGGCCAGTCGATTTAGTAAGATAGTTATCTATACTTTAGGAAAAAATCAAAATAATTGGCAAATTATCCACTGTAATCGCGATGAGAATCCTTTAAACGGGCCGATTCTTATTACCAAGCTACGTATGCAGCCAAATAGCGTCTTCCCAAGTGATGGATTTCTAGTAAGGAATAACAAGTGGTATCTTGAAGAAATGGATTGGTGCCTAGTAAAAAAAGAACGTAGGAAAAATCCTCTCTGCTCCTCTTTGCGTTCTGTTGCCATCGGAATCAGCTCCAAATGTACCGTGTTTGGGGACATGCTATCAGATGGAGATAAGATAAAAATCAAGAAGTGTGGATACTTTTCGATGATCGCAGCAGATCAATTAACAAAAATTTGGCTTGTAACTGTAGCCCCTAAATTTATGGATCAGTTTTCTTTTGTGAAAAAACAATTGCCTGAGTTTGTTTTTTTGGACCTTCCCGATCATTATTTCAAAATCGATGATACTATGAAAAAAGCGGTTGTTAAACCGGGATATGAGGGCCTAGCGAAAACCATGTGGAAGAAAGCTGCTTACGATTCTCCTAAAATTGCATACAAAACCTGCCCTCACGCAGCGCAGCGCAGGTTGAATTTCGAATTAGACAGAAAATGTTAGAGTTCGACCTAAAAATGGGATGCCCGCATCAGCGATTGCCCAAAGCGGGCTTTTGGAGAAATCGCCGGAAATCCCTGGAGAGCCTACTTAAGTCTAGATGAAAGTAGTGCAAGAGAAGTGTGGAAGAAGTCTGGAGAAAGTCTAGAGTAAGTTTGGTGGAAGTCTGGTCTACTTTATAAAATTCCAAAAACCTTAGAGCGAAGATCTTCTTTAGATTGCCTCGGTCCAAATGCGTACGCATAGAGCTTTTTTTGCGCAGATTGTAAGTTCCAACTCCGCAAATGGTTTTCAATCGTGGGAAAAAGTTGTTCCTTTTCTTCTTTGAGTACAATGCCCCCTTGATGAAGCTGCTTTACGCAGTCAGGCGTGTTGTCTGGAAGAGAATCGAAGAAAAATAACGGTTTCTCAAAGTAGAGCGCATCATACCCAACAGAGGAGTAATCGCCGATATAGGCATCTACCCGGTCGAGTAGCGGGTACATACACGGAAAGTCTTCAACAATCTGCACACGTTTAGGAAACTGTTCGGGAAGAACAGAAAAAAACTGCGCGGGAGCGGTCTCTTCAATCAGAGGGTGGGGCTTGATGAGCAGGGACATATCTTCAGGTAGATATTCGATCAACTCTTCCACACGATCAAAGAAAGAAGAGAGATTCTCGTAATCATTCCAAGTCGGCGCGTAAAGTAGCGTATAGGTTGTCTTTGGTAAATGGGAAAAAATTTTCTTATCCATCAGATCCTGATAAAACGTCCGGTTTTCTAGATAAAATTCCAAACGGTAATTTCCTGTGATCGCGTAAGGGGGAAGAGAGTCCCAGTGGTTTTGTTGTTTTAATCGATCGATCATATGCTGACCATAAAGGAGTACGCCGTCTTGCGTTTTCATATGTTCTAGCAAAGAATTGTCGAGATGTCCTTTGTCAGAATTGCCGTGGGGGCAGTAAATGAGCTTCACCTCTTTACCGAGAAGCTCTGCAAAATAGCTCACAAATCGCGCGCTATTGAATGTGCAGCGGAAAAGAACATCGTATTCTTGCGCCATTTTTTCGTATACGACATTTGTTCGATCTTGATAGAAGGTAGAAACCATGGGATAAAACTCTTTTCCCAAGGAGAAATTTTTCTCTTCTGTAATCATTAGAGGTATGTCTAATAACGCCGCGAGTGGGGCAATATGGTCTAAAATGTGATGATTGAATCCCATCAATACGGCAAGATATTTTTTCTCTTCGTTCACTGCAATACCCTCAAGTAGATCATTGGCCCTAAAGAATAGCACAGAAAAATGATTGCTTGCACCTCACAACATTCTTGCTAACCAAGAAAGGTTTTGAGGAAGAGATCTACCAGCTTTGCTCGATACAGCGCGAAAAAGGGTCTTTCGTTTTTACTTACGTTAGGTAGTCATTTTCTCTCGATACAACCTGTAAGGAGCCGTGTTTATGTGCTTAGTGTCCCTATTCAATGTGCCAGAGCTATGAAAAGGGTTTTTACGCGCTTCAGACACGAGTTTTTAAAAGAGTGAGTATTTCTTCGAGAAGTTGCTGTTGTTTTGTTCTAAATGGAACAAACGATCCGTAGATCTTTTCGTAAAGATCGGTTTTTTGGGAGCACTTTTCCCATGTTTGTTGCGCAACTTGCTCCATATGTTTTGCCTCCTTTTCCTCATTGTGTAGAGAGAGCACCTCACCATACTGTTGGAGAAAAAGGGCGGGATGGGCTATGTCTAATCCAGGTGGCCGAATAAAAAACATTGGACGGTTGAAGGTGAGGTAATCATATCCTACAGAAGAGACGTCGCCTAAAAAAATGTCCGATTTTTCTAAGATGGGATAGATGCAAGGAAACTCGGTCACAATTTTGACAGAAGGGGCCTCTTCATAACGGCTTAGAATTTGATACAAAGAGGCAATGCGATCCTTTTCTTGCCATGGATGGAGCTTCACAACCACGGAAAAGTAGCGAGGAAGTACCTGAAAGACAAAGCGTTCTACTTGGTATAGGGAGGAAGAAAACGCGCCTATTTTCCAGCTAGGAGCGTAGAGAAGGATTGGTTTTTTTTCAGAAAATTCAGAAAAAATTTCTCTGTTTGCGATCTCATCGAAGAAGGCTTTGTGGGCGAGGTAGTAGCTGTAACGGAGGTTTCCCATCAATAGGAACGAAGACAAGTTTGCTCCTTGATCGTGAAGATGTTCTTCCATCGATTTCCCGTAAAGAAGAGTGATGTCGTTTTGCTGATAATCTTTCCAACTGTTTTCCAAAAACTGTTTGTCTGAGTAACCGTGAGGAGTAAAAATGGTACGTACGTTTTTTCTAGCACTCAGGGGGTAGTTTTCAATGAGCGCTTTAGGCCAGGGGAAACTGTGGATAAGGACGTCGTAATGGTCGGTAAAATACCCAGGATGAAAGTGAGAAACAGGAACGAGTTCTGTTTTGATCTTAGGGTAAAAGCGTTTTACAAAGGCGACTTCTTCTTCATGAGGAGAAAGGTAGGGAGCGTTAAAGAGGGCGCAAAGAGGCGCTAAATGGTCGATGTGGTGGGGACAACCTGCGCGGGAAATAGCAGCAAACGTATTTTCGATACGATCATTCATAAAGAGAGATATACCTCTTTTTTTAAGCTTTTTAAACAAACATTTTTTTGAAAAACGTGGTCTACAAAGGCTCTTTTTTTTTCCGAAGATACACCATCCTTGGCGTCTAGATCTTCTTTTATGCGCTGCATAGAGAGCATTTTTCCATAAGGAAAAAGAGCTCTTTTCCGTTTCTTCGTGAAGAAAAAAAGAGATTTTTTGAGGAGTAAGGCGTCGTAACCGATCGAAGATCCATCCCCAATGTACCCATCGACTTTTTCCAAAATGGGATAAACCACAGGGATGTTTTCAAGAAAATAGATATTGGGCTTGGCATAGAAGTACTTCCAGCGAAGTAGCGTTAGTTCTTCCTTCAAGTAGGTATTGGGGTGGACTTTGACGAGCAAATCATAGTTTTTTGGGAAAGAAGCGATCAGCTTTTCTCCCCTTTCTAAAGAGAAATTGTTTTCATAGTCTTCCCAAGTAGGCGCGTAAAAAAAAGAGGGGGTTTGTTTCCGGTTTTGCGGAAGAAACCGAGAAAGAATTTTTCTGTAGAATAGCTTTTGCTCTTGGTAGTACTGTCTTCGATAATCTCCAAGAAAAAAAAGGAAGGTTTTTTTCCCTCCTTTTAGGCGGGTGCGCATTTGCTCTCCATACACAAATACGTGCGTTTCTTGTGCAAGGAGGCGCAAGTTTTTTTTATCCGAATTTCCGTGGGGGCAAAAGAAAAAAATAGGACGTTTTTTGATCGAAGAGGGGAAAAGTAGGCTGTCTACGTAGGATTTGGGCATGCAAGAGATGATCCCATCATAGCCTTTGCTCAAGTAAGCTGGCAGGCGTAGCGGATCGATCCAATACGATGTCACCTCTGGATAAAACTCTTTGAGGGTCGATTCCACATCTACGTCGCTTGTGATGAGAGGGATCTTAAAAAAATAGGCTAAAGGAGCTAAGTGATCGATGTAATGCATCTCTTGCCCGTAGATCAAACATGCAAGCTTTTTCCCGCTCATGTATACTTAAGCTCCAACATCTTTATGAGAAATCATGATTCCGACCGACAAATTCAATGTACATCAATGGTTCCAAAACAACAAACGATCCTTGCCTTGGAGAGAGGAAAAAACGGCCTACTCTGTTTGGGTTTCTGAAATCATGCTACAACAAACGCGGGCAGCTGTTGTTGTCCCCTATTTTCTCCGCTGGATGGAGGCTTTTCCTTCGATCGAAACATTAGCAAAGGCTCCATTAGACCGGGTCATCAAATTTTGGGAAGGTTTAGGCTATTATCAAAGGGCGCGTAATCTCCATGAGGGGGCGAAGGAAATCGCTACGAAGCATTTGGGAATATTCCCCAAAACTCTTGAAGAGCTACGCCAAATTCGGGGCATTGGACCCTACACCGCAAATGCGATCCTGGCATTTGCGTATGGAGAAAAATGCATTCCTATTGATGGGAACGTAAAGCGCGTTCTTGCCCGCTACTTCTTTTTAGAGGAGGAAATCACCTCTAGGAAAATGCAAAAAACATTAGAGCATAATGGGCTTCTTATTGAAAAAGAAAGCTCCGATCCCTTGGGAGAAGCGCTCATTGAACTGGGAGCTTTGATCTGCACAAAAAAACCTGCCTGTTTTGCCTGTCCTTTGCAAAGCGGCTGCCAAGCTTTTGCAAAAAAAGCCCAAGAAACTGTGCCCAGAAAAAAGAAAAAAACGGTATACGAACGATTAGAAAGGGCTGTCTTTTTGATCGAATATAAGGAGCAGCTTTTGGTGAAAAAAAACTCTGCAGGGGTCATGCAAGACCTGTTTGAATTCCCTTACGTTACTTGGAATAAAGATTTTTCATTAGAGGCTTTTTGTCAGGATTGGGGTCTTGTCATTAAAGAATCGATGAGAAAACCTTCGGTTTTTCATACTTTTACAAAGTTTCGTGTGACGCTCTATCCATGGCATCTTCTGCTTAGGAAAAAGCCCCCTACACGTTCTTATAACTTTAGAAAAAAACCGGAGCTAAGAACACTACCATTTTCTTCAGGGCATAAAAAAATTTTAGAGGAGAGTCTTTTGTGATCATCATGCATTTAGAAGCATCGACTGGATGGGGAGGACAAGAGATGCGGATTTTAGAAGAGGCGACGGTGATGCGAAAACGGGGCTACAAAATCCTCCTTGTGGTAGAAAAAGGGGCGCTCTTAAAGAAACGGGCTGAAGAGCGGGGATTTTTGGTCTACGAATGTTCTTTTAGAAAGCGCTACTGGTGGAAAACGTTTTGGTACCTTCTCTACCTTCTTCGAAAAGAGCAGGTAGATATCCTCAACACCCACTCTTCTCTTGACGCTTGGATTGGAGGGTTTGTAGGCAAAGTACTAAGAAAGCCTGTGATCCGGACAAGACATCTTTCAGCTCCGATCAAAAAAGGGTGGAATAGCAAGATTTTGTACAAGCTTTTAGCCGATTATGTCGTGACAACCTGCGAAGAGATGGTTCCTAAAATCGTGGAGCAGGCAAGGCAAGCTAAGGGTCGTTGCCTGTCTATCCCGACAGGGATTCTTCCGGAAAACGTTGTTTATGACTTTGCTGAAAAGCGCTCTTGGGAGGAGCGATTTGGGATACAACCGACCGATTTTATCGTAGGAACAGCCTGTTTTATGCGCTCTTGGAAAGGCATCGAAGACCTGCTAGAAGCAGCCCATTTATTAAAACAGGAGAAAAGGATCAAGTTTGTTCTTGTTGGCGGCGGCAATCAGGCCTATTACCAAAAACGAGCCGAAGAGCTTGGGTTAGGAGAAAGTGTCTTTTTTACCGGCCACCTTGAAAAACCCTTTTCTGCAATGGCCCTTTTTGACGTGTTTGTCCTTTTAAGTCGGGCCAATGAAGGAGTGTCTCAAGCGAGCTTACAAGCCGCTTTTTTAGGTTTAGGAAGGCCTCTCATTACAACGCGCGTCGGAGGGCTTCCAGAAGTTTGTCAGCATTTCAAAACGGGAATACAGGTGCCAACAAGGAGCCCTGCTGCGGTATCTGAGGCGATCTTGCGTCTAAAAAATGAAGAGGGGCTTACAAAGCGCTTAGGAAAAAGGGCAAAAGAGCTTGTTCTGAATAAATTCACACAAACATCCATGGCGGATCAGATTGAACAAATCTACCAAAAAATCAGAGCATCTTCATAACAAGAGCCTGGCTGCAAAAGGTTTTTGGCATACGCTTTTTTGGGAAAATGACCCAAGCTTCTCTTCTGTCCGAAGAAAGATGTGTCTTACGTTGCTTCTTTTTTTCCCATTTCTCTTGCAGATGCTCTTTTCTCTTCTGCAGCTAAGACCCTTTTTTTCTCCCATAGGACAGTGGGTTTTTGCTTCAGTACTGCAATTTTTTGTCGGCTGTTCTTTTTATCAAGGAGCTTTTTCTGCTCTTCGCCGAGGGCGACTCACGATGGATACGCTGGTTGTTTTAGGGACAAGCGCAGCGTACGCTTATAGCCTTTTCTCTTTTTTTTATGCCCCCTCTTCTCCCCTATACTTTGATACAAACGCGTCTGTCATTACCCTCATCGTCTTTGGTCGCTTTTTAGAAAGCGTTCTTCTTTGGCAAGCAAACGCTTCGGTCAAAGAATTGCAATCCCTACAACCAGAAACAGCCCTTGTCCAAGAGGGGGAATTTTTTGTAGAAAAACAGGTCTCTTTGATTGCGGTGGGCGAGATTGTTCTTGTAAAACCTGGAGATATTGTCCCTGTCGATGGGGTTTTACTCAAAGAAAGCGCAGTTGTAAACGAGGCGATTCTCACAGGAGAAAGTGCCTTCATAGAGAAGAAAAGGGGGGACTCCGTTTTTACAGGAACGCTCAATGAGTCGAGCGCGTTTACGGTGCAAGTGACCTCTTTGGAGGGAGAGACACTTCTTGGGAAAATGATTGCCTGCGCAAACATTGCGAGCCGCTCAAAAGCTCCTGAGCAAAAGTTGGTCGATACGATTTCGGCCTATTTTGTCCCCTCTGTTCTTCTGATGAGTATTGTTGGCGCTTTTTGGGGAGCACAAGTGAGCGGCTATCATGCCCTAGAAAATGGGGTATCGGTCTTGATTATTGCTTGCCCCTGCGCCCTTGGACTGGCTACCCCCATGATCGTGTTAGTGGCGACCTTTCTTGCTGCCAAATCTGGTCTTTTGATCAAAGACATTGCTTGCCTCGAAAAAATCGCTCGGCTAGACATCATTTTTTTTGACAAAACAGGGACGCTAACCGAAGGAAAGCCTAGGTTAAGCTCGCTGCACCTCGAAGAAAAGGGGGAAATAGGCGCTCTTTATCAGCTAGCGTCCCTTTCGAATCATCCCCTTGCAAAAGCATTTGTAGAACAAGGAGAGCTGAGAAAAGATTCTCATGAAGCTGTTGAATCATTTTTTTCCGATACAGGAAGAGGGATTGAGGGAATCCTCCATGGAGGGCATTATCTCATTGGTTCAAAAGCCTATTTAGAAGAAAAAGGAGCGCGCAACATTCCGCTCGGAGACTTAACGCAAACCCACGTTTTCTTTGCAAAAAATGGAGTCTATTTAGGGGAGGCTACGTTTGTAGATGCTCCTAGAAAGGAGGCAAAAAAACTGATTGGTCTATTGAACCGTCAAGGGATACAAACAGCGATTCTATCGGGGGATGAGTCATCTGTTGTAGAAAGCATGCATACGCTTCTTGGTACAGATGCTTGTTTCTTTCGGCTCAGCCCTTCAGAAAAGGCAGAGCATGTCAAAAATGCCCAAAAAGATGGGCTTAAGGTCGCTTTTGTGGGTGATGGAGTCAATGACGCTCTTGCGTTAACCGCAGCCGATGTTGGTTTTGCTGTCTGCTTTTCTAGCGACATTGCGATGGAGTATGCGAGCGTTGCTCTCTTGCATCCAAGCATCCTTGGGATTGATACGGCCCTAAGATTAGGAAAACGGGTCAAAGTGAAAATCCTTCAGAATCTTTTTTTAGCATTTGTGTATAACGCTTTAGCCGTTCCTCTCGCTGCCTTTGGTTTTTTTCATCCTATTCTTGCCGCGCTTCTTATGGCTTGTAGCTCTTCTTCTGTCATTTTAAACGCGCTCTATTTCCGCTGGAGGGGCATAAAACCGCACGTTTAAATAAGCGGCTCTCTTATCCTGACCAAAATATCCTAGGGAAAAACCGAGTTATCGATTTTGGCTCTTTGGCGCAGAAATGTATTGCAGGGAGATCTCTGAAATGGACTCCACAGGTTGGATAAACGTATAGGGAAACATCGATTTACCTCCTAGAAAAAAGCTCTTTCTACCTACCGTTGCTCGCAAAACCCCTACGACTTTTATGCGAGTTTTTTCAGGAAAAATGACATCTCCTGTAGAAATATATCTTGAGAAAAACCTCTTCTTGAAAAACTTTTTTGGTATAAAATCCTCTACTTTGTAAAAATCTTTCTTGGCATCCACGCTTCTTTAGAGAAATTACAGACGCACTTTGCAACGCAAAAGAGCTAAAAGCTTCAAGCAGGGAAAAACAGGATGCTGCAATCGATTTCTTCTACGTTCTAAGATACCCGTTCTTTTAGGAAGAATGTCTAGTAGTAGAGTGAGATCATGCCTAGTAAAACACATAGAAAATATTTGGTGCATATGGTTTATATACCGATAGTTGTCAGAGGTACGGACGATTTTAAAAGAGAGAGGAAGTTCTTTGAAGAAAAAGAGCTACATTTTTTTAACCGTATTTATGATCTGTACCATAAAACACTTCTCAACACCCTATTTGAAAGTGCCAACCTCTTTGTCAAAGTATATCAAGCAGCGAATCATAAGATAACAAAACTGGAGAGCTGTACACCAAACAAAATTTCTCCTGACCAGGAAACGTATCTAAAAACCGTTGCACGCAATCTATTCCTCGACAACATTTGGACAGCTGTCTTCTTCAAATCCTCAAAGAATCCGCGTGCAAAAAAGGAGATTTTTTTCGATGAGTTCAAGAAGAGCGTAAATGTTCGAGAAGCGCAAAAAAATTCATCTCTACCGATACGATCTTCTGAACACAAACAGCCCTCTATAAGCTTAGTAAGTGGTGGAAACAACTGCTTTGATTGTCAAGAGCTTATCAAGCTGTCTCGTAGTAAGAATTGTACCGTTGGGGGAAACAGGACGGACTTAAAAAAAATTTACGCCGATGTCGAAACTGAAAATTGGCTCGTAAATAAACGCCCCCAAAAGCGTATTGGGATAGGAGCAAATGGAGTTGTTTTTTTATGCGATAGTGGCGCTTTTGGGGGGAAGCTTATTGTAGTAAAAACGGGTTTGCATCGAAGGAGCCAGCCTTCTGTGCAACGAAAGATCGATATGCTCAATGAGCTAAAAAAGCATACTATTCCTAACCTAAGCCAAGTATTTGATACTCACGTAGGTCTTGGGAGGTGGGCTGCCGCGTTCACTACCATATCTACAGAAAATTTACTACACGTTTTAGCAAAGCGTTTTCTTACTTACGAAGAATGGTCGCGGATCCTCAAGGAAGCCGCAAAAGCTGTTGCGGCAATGCATAAGAGAAAACTGATTCATGGAGACCTAAAACCTAGCAACGTGGTCTATAATCCGAAGCGCCAACTCGTTCAAGTCATTGATACAGAAGAAAGCCGCCGCGCCGGTACATCTTGGATAAGAATGGGAACTCCTGGCTATCGTCCATGGGAGTATGTTCTTACAAAAGCTGCTCCTGGGCCTGAGTTTGACATGTGCTCTTTTGCCTTCTTTGCTTATGTAGCGTGGACCGGAAGAAAGGGTATTTCTATAGATAAACTACTCGCAAAGAAACTGACCGAAGAGAGTCTTTCAGACGCTTCTATTAAGGCATATCTAGGCATTTGGAAAGAATTTTTGACGCGCAATCAGTGGATAGAACTACAACAAGAAATTTCATTAGAACAAAGAAAGATAGCAGTTAGGCTCGGGCCAAAGCAGCCAGAGTCTTGGTCTTGGAAGAACGAAGTCCACCGCTTTGAAGAAAAAGGAAATACGCCGGTATCTAGGATCATTGAAGCGTGTTTGAAAATTTGTCCACAAGAGCGTATTTCAGCAGCCGGTCTTGTGAAGATGATTGAGGAAGAGAGCAAGTCTGCGATAAAATTTTCTGAGGATTCTAAAAGCTTAAGTATTTCGGAAGAAAAACAGAAAATAGCGGAGATACCTCAAAACGAACATCGAGCTGGTTTCTTTTCCCGTGTATATCAATATGTTTGCTGTTTCGGAGGTGGGAATAAACCAAATAGCTCTCAAAATAATCAGCTACTTTCTTTCTAACTTTAGGTATTTTGGACAATTTTTCCAACCTAAGTGGAAAAATCTTCCCCTAGGGATTTGATGGAAACAGAATTCTTCGTTAGGAGTAAGCGAAGAACGCTAGCAACGATCTCGTCAGACACGCTACTCATAGGAAATGGCGCAGGCCCTTGCTACAAGCGAGACTTTTTTATCATCAAGGCTTCTCTCAGAGACGTTCTATTCAAATGGTTTTTTGAGGATTTGCTTTTCTACAAAGTTTCCGAAAAGGTCTTTTGCAAGAATGGCGTGCATTACACCTGCGGAATCTAGCATTTACCCCAATCCTCTTTTGAACCATATATTGAGGTGTTTAGATTGCTCAGCTAGGGAACCTTGTCTATGATTTCATGCAATATAGGAAGTGATCTGATCATGATTCACATCTCAAGAAATTCGCATGTTTACAGTTTGCTAAAAACCTTTTTTAGTGTAAAATTTCTCTTTTTGAAAAATTCTCGCGCAGGCTCTTTCCCTTTCTAAAAAAAACCTAGAAGGGTACTTCCAGGAAATATAACAAAAGGATGCAGCTGCTTATCTACAGTAAAAAGGCTGGTAACGAGGGACTAATGATCTTCTATCAAGGCGTGTAGTTGTTTGTAGAGCGCGTCTCTCTAAAAAAAGCAATTAGGGATAACAAAAAATGAGGCGAGTTTGATTTTTAGACCAGTATCTACGCCCACTATCGAGCACTTCTGGCGATGTCTAAATGCTGACTACAAAAAACACCCTACGCTCGCGCAGGATCAGACTGATGAAAAAGATTCTAAATTTTTATGGCAGATTGCTAATAAGTATAAAGAACCATTTCTCAATACCACATTTCGAAGCGCGCATTTTTGTTTGACCGAATATACGCGTCTGAATGGTGAAATACATCTCCTGAAGAGTAAACCTCCACACGAAATTCCTCCTCAGCGAGAAAACCAGTTAAAAACTCTAGTAAAGAATGTGCTGATGAAGACCTTTCGGCAAGTCTATTTTTCGAAAGCTCGAGGGATGTATTGGCATCGCATTTCTTTTGATCAAGGCATGCAAGGCATTCATAGTCAAAGAGCAGAAAAAAATGTGGCGCCTTCAAGCGAATTTTCTAAGGAAAAAGACCATGAGCGGATCTTAGCAGATGCAACACAGTGTTTTGATTCTACACAATTACGCGAGTTGTGTCAGCGTACACGGTTCCAAATATCAGAAGAAAAGATCAGTTTCAAAGATCTTGCGACTCAAGGCGAAATAGACCGGTGGCTTATTGAGCAAAATCCTGAAAAGTGTATTGGAACAGGGGCTAATGGAGGCGTTTTTTTATGCCAAATGGATCGTCTTGATTACAAAGAGAAAAACCTTACAAAGCGCGCCAGAAGCAAGGATAGTCAAGCAGTCGATTGGCGCAAAATGGGTAGTTTTAATAAACAGATCCGCTTTGTCGTAAAGGTGAGTTCTTATGAACTCCGTCAACAATCTGCGAAAAGAAAAACCGACACATTGGATTGGATAAAAAAGCATGTTGCTTCTCGTAATGTAAATAAGGTGATCGACATCCGTTTAGGTATTGGCAGGTGGGCAGCGAAGCTTGAGATGCCGTGCAAGCAAAATTTACGCACGTTTTTAGACAACTATGTCGTGGATTACAGGGATTTTTTATGGATTATTGGAGAGATAGCATCAGGCCTTGCAGCAATGCATAAGGCAAAGGTAGTTCATGGAGATATAAAAGGTGGGAATATACTGTATGGTCGGAAGATCACCATTGTTGACCTAGAAGATAGCTACTTGGTAGAGCAGCATGTTTGGAGGAGAATAGGAACTCCTGGCTATCGTCCTTGGGAGCACATCATCAAAAGTGCTCCGATAGCTGTTTCTTTCGATGTGTGGTCTTTGGGGGTGCTTGCCTTTGAGGTGCTTTCAAGACAGCGTGCTATTAGTATACCAAGGACATTAAGGAAGAAATTAAATCGAAAAAGGATCGGGGAGAGTGATATGCTCCAATATCTTGGTCTTTGGCAAAAATTCTTGCCAATCGATTCATGGCTTGAGCTCAAAAAAAAGCTAAGAGCTTGTTCCAACCTAACGACAATCAGTGGATCCGCGCCAAATAAAGAATCCCCTATTTATTGGATAAATCATTTGCCTAAATTTGAAGAAAAACCGCGGGAGAACATATCTAAAATCATTGGGAGTTGTTTAGCGATCTCGCCGGAAAACCGCATTTCAGCAGCGAACCTTGTAAAGATGATTCATGGAATGAGCTGCTCCATAAGTGATATGGGGATTCCTCCGGAAAAAAAGAATATGTAGCGCTTTTTTGTGAGAAGAACGTTGCAGGTGAAAAAGGTGCTGCCAGTATTTGTGAAAAAAAATAGGATCGAGTCATTTCCTCTCCTTGATAAAACTGTTTCATCCGAAAAATAGAGCCGATAGCTAAGGATTCGTCACAATTTAGCCACTTACTATGGGATTTTTTTCCATCAATCTGCGCCTTTCTTCTTGAGAAAGGTGTTCTAAGAGCTAGTTTAGATAAAGCCTGATTTCTTTTTTTATTCCAGTTCGTCGAGGATAGGCAGAAAAGGTGGTATGCTTTATACTCATTTTTTATGATTTCCTGGCTTTCGAAAAATCTTTCTTTTGTGTGTTTAGGTATTTTTTCTCTATTTACGCTGCTCGCTATTCGGCATTTTCGCATGCCTTCAGAAAAAGCGCTTGCCGAGAAAGGGGTACAAATTGCGCCCCTATTTGAAACCTGGCGCCAAAATCCAGGAGAAACAGAAATCGCGCAGGCTCTCACAAAGACCTTAGAGGAGTTTCCAGATGAGCGCCCCTTGTATGAGGCGAGAATGGGACAAGTCGTTATGGAAAAAGGGCTTGCTTTTCCCGGCTATCAGCCTATTGAAGCTTCTTTACAACGAATCGGGCGAGCACTTCCTCTGTACGCTTTTTTTGCAGAAAGCTGCGTAGCGATCAGTCATGGAGATCAATCCCTTGCTCTCAAAAAACTGCTCTCCTTAGAGCAAGATCCTGATTTAGAAAAAGAGCCTCTTTTAAGAGAACTGGTATTGCTTGAAATCCTTGCGCTACAAGAGCGAGATGGGCGCGTGGACCGTAAACTCATTCTTAATTTAGAGGATCTTGTAAAAAAAGAGGTAGGAGAGGCCCCTTCTTGCGTCTCTGTTTTAGGAAAAGCTCCTCTTCTCCAATACCTAACTTTGTTAGAAGAAAGGACTACTGGGGGTCGCTCGTAAAAGAGTGAAAGCCGATGCCGGCGTGCAGCCCTATAGCTCCAAATACGATAAATGGTAGAAAAATCGCTATCGCTACGCGTACAACACCTACGATAATTTGAGTTGTTCTATCTTGTTTATGGACAAGATCAGACACTTTTTTTCCAAGCTTTTTCGTATTTTCTGGAATAAGTAAAGAGACAATTGCGCCTAAGGATCCAAAGAATAAGCTCCATCCAGGTCCTGTGAAAAAATGAAAAACACTTGAGAAAAAGGCGATGATCAGGGCAAGTACAATAAATAGTTCTGTAGTGTATTTTTTTGCAAAATCTTCAATCTCTTGGACAGAAACGCCCTCTTTGATTTTTTTCGACAGTTTCTCTTTTTGTTCCATAGCTTTCTCCTCGCTTCTTTGCTTCAATCTCTAGCGCTCAATTCTCTTTTCTTTCAGATTAAAGCCCACCTAAGCTCAATCTACAATAGGTAAGTTTTTTTTGCAATCCCCCCTTCTCTTTCGTTCTATTCAGGATGAGAAGTATGTCTTGATTGGTGCGTAATTTATTGTAAATACTTTGTAATCAATTAATTATGTTTTTTTACAAGGCTGCCTTATAGAAGTACTCCCACCGTTTTTGCCTAAGCGCAGATTCATGAAAAATCCCGATATGATCGCAATAGCTCGTAGGTCCATGTTTTGATGCGCACGGGAGACTCTCGTGAACAAGTACATCAACGCAGAAGCCAGTGCTCGATTTTGGTTTCTATTATGGGCTGTTGTTTCTTACCATCCAACTTGTTCTCTTAAAGAAAATTATCTAAGAGCCTTCTTTGTTTTTTTTTTCTAATGTCTTAAAGTTGTTTCGTTCATTTGATCATTAGCATGAGGCTTTTTTTGCAGAAAACATACATGAAATGGCTTTTCATTAGCGCAATTTTTCTTTTTACTATTTTGACAGGAAGTACTTATTTCCTTGCTGAAAAGCAGGAGACAATGGGGAATAAAATAGCAGCGTCTTTGAAAAAAGAGGGGGCAGAAATGCCGCCTCTAGCGCCTCTAAAAAGTTCCCTTTTTTTCCATGCTGCTAAGAAAACTCTATTGAGCGCTCCAAATTTTCAAACAGAGTTAAGCGCCCGTTATATTCCTCCAAAACCGGGAACTCTTGAGGGCTATTTTGAGATCAGTATTGGAGAGTCGGGCATCACAAGACGGACTGAATGGGGTCAGCCAATGTACTTTGGTTATGAGGAAAACCTTCATAAGAAGGGGTACCATCTTTGTTTTCAAGACAAGAGCGACTTTTCTCTGCATCCGCTATGCTTTGAGGAGGGCTTTTTGCTTTTGCATCCTCAACTTGATACAAATGGATTGCCTTTAGGGAATTACGCACCAAAAATCTGGCGACTTCCTGTAAAAAAGCCTAGTATATTCACTCGATCGAGCACAAAAACTTTTTCCGAAGCCCATGTTTTTCTAGGAGGCGCTTATCTCGGAGATGATCTATTTGAAGAAGAGTTTCGGGGACAAAAAAGCTCTTGGATTGTTCTTGCTAAGGGAGATCTACTCAAAGTAGAGCTTGGAAATGTGTTTGCCCGGAATAGGGATCTTTGGACAAAAGTATTTTCGACCGATCAGTGTGAAAATCGGGCCGTTTTCCGTCTTCAATCGGTCAGCCCTTCTAAGGTAACCTGCGAAGTTTGGGACTCTGCTGGAGAAAGTTACGCTCGATTTTTCCTTCCAAGAAAGCAGGAGCGCCCCTTTTCCTATCCGGTAGGTTCCCTTGTTGGCGAAGTCTATCTGAAAACTCCAAGGAAGGTGGAGGTGTTTCTTGAAGGAGCTTCCATGATCATGAACCAGGGAAGTTGGGCAGTAAAAATAGGCGATGATTGGAGAAAGGTGAGCCCAGATGAAAACATCGATCAGCTTACGCAGAAGCACGTTACTTTTTTTTTACATAGAATCTATAAAAAAGAAAGAAAAAAGTGGCTTTCTGGTAGACTTTACTCGCCTCTTAGGACAACCTCTTTTCATGTTAAAACGGAGATACGATACAACAATCACAAAACCGCTCGCAAACCCGCTACGAAGAGAATTCAACGATGACCATCAGATATTTCCTCCCTTTTCTTTTCCCACTCTACGCTCTTTTTGCAGATCCGGGCGCCCTTAGTTCCCCTTTAAGCGCGGAAGAATCCCGTATGATGAATGAGGAGATCGCCGCTGTAAAAAAGGCGCTTCGGGAAAAGTGCGCAGAAGCTTGGAACGTTTCTGAGGAGGAGCATGGACCCCTTTTAGAAGAAATACGCCATTACCGCTCTATTTTATCCCGCCTAGAAAAAGACTGGCAGCAGCGCTTTGCAAGAGCGGGCATTTTTGAAGAGGAGGGGTGCGGGATTTGGGATCCAGGGGAACTCACCTTATCTCAGCTTATTTTAGAATATGGATCGAACGACTTTTTGTATGTCATTCCACCTGAAATGATGAATAGCAAACTACAAATCTTTTCTAGTATTCCTTTACCAAGGGAATCTTGGGATCAGATGGTGAAGCTGATCTTGCATGCAAATGGTATCGGAGTAAAACCTCTATCTTCTTACGCAAAAAAACTCTATTTTTTGAAGCAAGACCTCAGCATGGTTGAATCTTTATGTAAGGAGCGCTCCGAACTTGAGTACCTAGAGTCAGGAGCAAGAACGGCCTATATCTTTGCCCCTCCACCCGAGCAGGTCAAAGCGTTACAAAACTTTTTTACCCGTTTTTCTGATCCCAAAGAGACAGGCGTTCAGATTGTGGGCAATAAAATTGTACTCGTTTCTTGCAAAGAGAATATAGAAAAGCTTCTAAGCCTTTATGACGCGATCTGGGAAAAGAACGCAGAAAAGGTTGTCCGGGTCGTTTCCATGCGAAAAATCGATATTCCTCAAGCAGAACAAATTTTAAAAGCATTTTTTCCCGACCCTGGCTACAAAGGAAAAATCCCCATTCATAGCCATTTATCTGATGAACTGATTTTTATCTCGATTTCTCAAGGTCTTGTCCTCATTGGAAACGAGCACGCAATCACAAGAGCCGAGACGGTTTTAGCCGATTTAGAAAATCAGCTAGAAGATCCGTACGAAATGACCGTCTATTGGTACAGTTGCAAGCACTCGAATCCAGAAGATATTGCTGATGTTTTATCCCAGGTGTACGAATCTCTGCTGCAAACAGATGGGGGGAAAAAGCCCCTGACTCAGGCGAAAAACTCTACCAAAAAGCCTGGGAAAAAACGATTTTTTTCGAAAGAAACACAAACGCCCCAAGCCTCACAACGGGCCCTGCCGATCGAAGGAAACTTCATTGTCGATCCAAAAACAGGAGCCATTTTGATGGTGATTCGTAAGGATCAAATCCCGAAAATCAAAGCCTTGTTACAAAAGATTGATGTGCCAAAAAAAATGGTCCAGATCGATGTTCTTTTAGTAGAAAAACGGACGCAAGATCAAAAAAGGTCGGGGATCAATCTACTGAAAATTGGCTCAAATGCGATCAGAAATGCTTTTTACACCTCCTTTGATGGATCGAAGAAGGGAGGAGGTCTTTTGGATTTTGTCTTTGCCCATTCGCAAGAGACCTCGCAACCAATTTTTGGGAATCATCGGGTTGGATTGGATCTGACCTACCAGTTTTTGATGACACAACAAGATCTGAAGATCAACGCGAATCCTTCAGTGCTTGCGGTCAATCAAACGCCTGCTGTGATTTCGATTGTTGAAGAGATTTCGATCAATAATGGCGCTGTAATTTTAGACGCCTCCTCGAACAATCCACGCTCAGAAAGGTCGTTCACAAGAGCGCAGTATGGAACGGTATTAAAAATGACCCCAACAATCCACTATTCTGAAGAGGAAGAGGAGGGATTCATCACCCTTGTCACCGACATCAACTTTGATACAACGCAAAGCTCTAGCGATAACCGCCCCCCTGTTACGAAAAGAAGCGTAAAAAATGAAGTCACCGTTGCCGATGGTGAGACCATTATTTTGGGGGGACTTCGGCAAACAACTAGTGAAAATACAGAAGAAAAAATCCCCTTCATTGGGGATATTCCTGGCCTAGGGAAACTATTTTCTATGACCGAAAAAACCGAATACAATAAAGAGATGTTCATCTTCATCACACCAAAAATCGTAAAACATCCCGTCAAAGATTTGCGCAAAATCCGGAGCGAAGAGTTGAAAAAAAGGGCGGGAGATCTCCCTGAATTTTTAACAAAAGTCTCTGAAGCAAAAGATCGGGAAAAGAAAAAGCTTTTCTCCACAACGATGGATCGTCTTTTTTCGAGGGGAAGCTAAGTGGATCAGGCTTCTTTACAAAATGGACCGATGCCTTTGCTAGAAAATCTCCTTGATTTTCCTTTTATCCGTGAGGGAATCACCCCCCTTCCCTATCTTTTCGTGAAAACCCATCAAATTTTACCTCTGAAAGAGGAAAAAGAGGCTTTTCTCCTTGCCACAAGCTCGCCCAATGATCTCGATGGATTGGAGGAGGTGCGGCTATTACTACAAAAGGATATTCAGATCATTGTTGTGGAAAAAGTCGCATTAGAAGAGGCAATACAAACCTGTTATCGACAGAAAAAAGAGGCGTCAGAAAATAGAGCTTCTGAAGAAGACCGAGAAGAAGATCAAGAGCTTATTGAAGGGTACGATCTTTTAGAGCAATCTTCGCAAAATCCGGTGATCCGTCTGTTGAACGTGATTTTCATGGAAGCCATTGGCAATGGGGTGTCCGATATCCATTTTCAACCGACAGAAACGGGCCTGCTTGTCCGGTTTCGTATTGATGGGATCTTGCAAAAACGGTATCAGCCCCCAATTTCTTTAAAAAATCCGCTCATTGTTCGTATCAAAGTGATGGCCAAGCTCGATATTGCAGAAACGAGACTGCCTCAAGATGGACGTTTAAAATTGACCATGGGGGGAAGGGAGGTCGACTTTAGGGTCAGTACCATTCCAACCCATTTGGGAGAGAGGGTCGTTTTGCGCCTTTTAGATAAAAGCAATATTGCTCTTGGGTTAAGCAAGATCAATATGCCAGAAAAAATCCTTCGCTCTTTTCGCCGTTTGATCAAGTCTCCTGAGGGCATTCTTCTTGTAACGGGTCCTACTGGGAGCGGGAAAACAACGACTCTTTATAGCGCAATTCGTGAGCTCAATGCAGAAGAGATGAACATCATGACGGTGGAAGATCCTGTCGAGTACAAACTCCCTTTGATTGCGCAAATTGGGATCAATCCAAAAATTCATCTAACCTTTAGCTCAGGGCTCCGTCATATTTTGCGGCAAGACCCCGATATCATTATGGTGGGAGAAATCCGAGATGTGGAAACAGCAGAAATTGCAATTCAAGCTTCTCTAACAGGGCACCTTGTCTTAAGTACCTTGCATACAAATGACGCCCCTTCTGCAGTAACCCGACTAGTAGAAATGGGGATTGAGCCCTACCTGCTCTCCTCTTCGATCATTGGGGTTTTAGCGCAGCGGCTTGTGAGAAAAATCTGTGAAAAATGTAAGGAGCCCTACCATCCCACCGAAGAAGAGCGCGCTTTTCTCCCTCTGAAAGAGGGAGAGTCTCTTTTTTACCAGGGCAAGGGGTGCTCTTCTTGTTACCATACCGGCTACCTGGGTCGGTGCGCCATTTATGAGTGCATGCTCGTAAGTCCTGGCGTCAAACGGGCCATCATGCAACGGGCGAGCGCAGAAGAGCTCGGAAAAGAGGGCTTGCTCATGAGTTTAAAAGAGCATGGAACGCAGATGGCTTTGCAAGGAATTACGACTCTAGCAGAGGTCATTCGTGTGGTCAAGACCTCGGTCGATGGAGACCCCGATGCCCCTCTATGAATATTGGTCGCTCTCTTCTACTGGAAAAAAACGGAAAGGGTATTTGCACGCCGAAACTCTTTTAGATGCAAAAATACAATTGCAAAATACAGGGACTCTGATTTGGAAGATTGGTGCCTACAAAAAGCGCGCGCACATCTACTGGAAAAAAGAAGAGGTCCTGAGTTTTACAAGAGAGCTGGCAAAGCTTCTTCGGGCAGGACTGCCCCTTTTTGAAAGCCTTCTTGCCATGGAAGAGAAATACCAGGGACAAAAGCCGCATACCGTGCTTTTGGATCTGATTGAAAAAGTGCAACAAGGGAAGTCTTTATCGAAAGCCCTCTCTTTTCATGAAAAAATTTTTGATCCCCTCTATACCAAAATGGTAGAAATTGGGGAAAAATCGGGGAATCTTGAAAATGTTCTCCTCGAGCTTAGTCTTCTTATGGAAAAACAGGCGTCTCTTCGTAAGAAGATTATCCAATCGACGAGCTATCCCCTTCTTCTTTTTACCTTTTCCTTGCTCATTCTTTTCGGTCTTCTATTTTTCATCATCCCTTCTTTAGCGCCTCTTTTTGAAGATCGGGATCTAGGAAGTTTCACAAAGGCGATTTTATCCTTAAGCGCTTTTTTTGTAGCGCATCAAAACGCCCTTTTCCTAGGGTCTATGACCTGTTTGTTCCTCGGCCTACTCAGCGCCCGTGTAGAGAGGGTGAAAAGCGTCTTTTCCAATCTGTTGCTTCGTCTTCCCATTGTAAAAGAGCTGCTGATCAAACATGCTTTCATCCGATTTTCTAGATCGACGGCTACTTTGCTTGAAGCGGGCATTCCCCTTGTTGAAGCGATTGATCTCTCCATTAGTGTAGCAGGGCAAAACATCCTTGAAGAGGAGCTGCGCCGAGCGCGAACAGCGCTTCTTGAAGGGAGCTCTCTTTCCAAAGAATTTGAAAAAAGCCCGCACATCCCCTCTTTTGTTGTGCGCATGCTGTCCATTGCAGAAAAAAGCGGCAAGGCTCCTGAAATGTTTCAACATATTGCCCTGATCTATGAAGAAGAATTTTCCGACTCGCTACAAAAGATCACCAGTTATTTACAACCAATTCTTATGTTGCTAATCGGACTGATTGTAGGTATCGTTCTACTCTCCGTTTTGTTACCATTAACAGACGTGAGTTCTTTCATTGAAGTATAAGGAGGTCTGATGAAGAGGAAAAAACGTCCCCTGACGATCATCGAAATGATGATTGTCATTACGCTGATTGGCATTATTGCCGCAGTCCTTGGCTACAATATGCAAGGCGCTCTTGAAAAAGGGAAAGCCAAACAAACAGAACTAGCGATTGAAAAAGTGCGCAATATTTTAGAACTCGAATACTCTACTGATGATTCAGCAACTTTGAGCAGAATTTGTAAAGAACCAGCGAAATATTTACGGCAGTCGGGTTTGGTGAAGAATCCTAATGATCTACTAAAAGATGGTTGGGGAGAGAAACTGCAGATCAAGCATGAAGATGGGGCCCTTGTTGTGTTTTCTAATAAGTATAATCTGTATAAGAGTCCCAATTTGAAGCCTACCAACTCTCCTAACAGTGATCAAAAGCAGATTGCCTCTTCAGATTCTAGCAAGCTGTGAAACGGCAAAAAGCGTTCACTTTTTTGGAGGTGCTTTTAGCGCTAACCCTTCTTTTGATGGCGACCTTTGTCCTACAAATGAATACGGGCGTTTTGCGGACTAAGGGGCGCGCTTATGAGCTTGAAAGGCTTAGGCGCCATCTAAAAACGTTGCGAGCATTAGCAAAAACCCGGGGAGAAAATATCACTGTGCTTCTATCGCCAAGTGGGCAAGATCTTCTCCTTTCTGTATATCCAAAAGAGCTGCGTTACCCTAAAAAAACCCTAAAAAATCTCTCGATAGAAGAGGCAAATTCCCTGATTTTTACAAGTGATGGCACCTGTATTGGGGAGCCAATCGTTTTGGAGGAGGCCTCTAGCCAAGAGATTCTTTTAGATCTTGTAGATGAAACTCTTTATAACGAGCTCGCTATTTCTGCAAATAAATACTGCCGAAGGCCAGAAGAGGTGCTTTTTGAAGACAAAGAAGAGAGCAAAGCCTCTACCCGCTCAAAAGCTAGGTCTCTTTGTATAGGCTTGAGATCTTTTCCTGAAAAACTCGTACAGTAAGCTCGTCTGTTTAGAGTCTGTTTTAAGGGAAGGAGGGAGCGGGTTATGGCCCTGCTCCCAAATTCTCTAACAGTTTAGAAGCGCTCTTTCATCTAAGGAACGCCGTCTCGTGAGCAGAAGAGCATTTCTGACGCGGCATGGCCTGGTAAAAAAATTCTATATCGATCAAGAACTACTAGATATCTGATAGAAAAAGGTTTTGCTGTAAATTTTCCTAAAGAGCTAATGATCACTAGTTATCACTAGGGATTTTCACCCAGTCTGTAATACTGAGGTCTTTAGAGGTTTGCTGCTCTATTTTTTTTTCTTCAAGCTCCACATGTTTTTTAGAAAGTTCTTGCGCAGCTTGATACCCGCTGAGGGAGCAATTTTTTAGCGCTAACGTGATTTTTTTAGGCACTTCATCAATACGCTCAAAGAGCATATCAAACACAGTATGGCCCGAAGCGTTGCGCTGTTCTACTAGCAACAATAGGTTCACTTGATTATAAAAAGAGGTCAAGTTCTCAAAGGCTTTATAAAAAAAATGCTCTTGATTTTCTGGACCTACTTGAATGATCCCGTTTAACACGTACATGAAAGGTGTCCAGCCACCATATCGTTCTTCATTTTTTGGAGAAATGAGCGCTTGATAGGGATGTTTTTTTAGTAAGTCGATCAATGCAGGTAAGTTTTTACCTTGTATAGCCAGTCGCATATTCATATGGGGAATAGTCACGATGATATCCATTTTTATTAATATAGAGGTGTAAATTAAAACAAAGGTGGTTTTTTTACAAACAAAAGATTTATAAAGTTTTTATTTAAATATAATAATTATTGGTGTTTTTTGAAACTGTTCCAAACAGGATCAATAAAATAGCTCCCAAATATGCGTATTCCCATAAGGTCGACGTTTATGAGAGAAGTCTTCAGGAGGGGTAATCGAAATGTCTTTGGGCATCTCTAAAAACAGCTTTCCTCCTGGAGCAAGAAGATTTCGGTTGTGGAGGATCGTAAGAAGGGTTTCCATCTCCTTTTTTAAGTCGTGCATTGAATAGGGGGGATCTAGGTAGATCAACGCACTTTGCTCCCGTAAGGTTTTTAGAAAGGAAAGTACGTCTTTTTTGTACACAAAAATGCGCTGATCAATCCCTAAATTGCGCGCTGTATTTTTGATCGTTTTTACCGCAAGAGGGTTCTTGTCTATAAAAAAACAGCGCTTTGCTACCCCCCGGCTGATCGCTTCAAAACCCATAATCCCTGAACCGGCAAAAAGATCGAGCATGGTGGATCCCACAATCTGTTCTTGTAAAATATGAAAAATCGCTTCCCGAACCCTACTTTTTGTAGGGCGAGTTTCTCCTGTTTTCGGGGCAAGAACTTTTTTCCCCGATAAAAAGCCTTGCGTGATACGGATCATGGGAATATCGGGGGAAGTTCATGCGCATTTAAGTAGGCAAGAGCCTTCTTCGCGTGCTCCTTATCTCCTGTGAAGAAAAATTCGTGGTAGTAATCCACCGCTTTTTCTAGTGCCCAGGATTGCTCAAGAGTGTCCTCGACTTTTGTCGCTTGATCGAATGAAATCTTTTTTCGTATTTGTACGAACTCACCCCGCCGCTTTCCTTGAATGAACAGGGTGAAATTGGAAAGGGAGTCTGTTTCTCCAAGAATGATCAACGGCGTATTGGCATAAAGATCCCCAAGACGCGCATTTTTTGGTGTGAGACAGATAGAGAGCTCTGGATCTTTGCTGCAAGCATGGACCGAGAGATTGGTCGCAATGGGACTTTGGATCGATTGAATCAGTTTGCCCAATTTTCTTTTGAGACCCCCTTTTGTCGGAGAGGCGTAGAGAGACCCCTTGTTGAATAGGGCTAGAGTTTCTAGCATGGGAAGTTGTTCATCTTCTGTCATGCCTAAACAAAATAGGTTGAATTTTCCTGCATTTCTTTGTGAAAACTCTCGCATCTGTTTTCTATAATGGTGTTTATTCCCAAGTCCATCGCCATTGGTTAAGAGAACGATGGTAGAGATCGCTTCTGGGTCGATTTGTTCATGGAGAAGGCTTGAAAGAGCTTTATAGGGGTTTGCGGAAAAGAACATAGAACCTAAATCGAGACCTTGTAAAAACTGACGGGTGAGTTTTTTATTGTAAGAGGTGGGACTTAGGTTTTCCTGAGCAAAACGGCGAAGTTTGTGATCAAACCCGATGATATTGAAACGGTCTTCATGAGATAAGTAGGATAGGGAGCGGATGATCGCATTTTTGGTCGCTTTTAGTCGAGATTGTTGGATCACGTTGGCTGTATCCATGAGATAGTAAATGTGTTGGGGGAGCTTTTCAAAATCGGCTCCCGGCTTTGGAAGAAGGGTAATAGCAAATAGGATTTTGTTTGGTCCTTTTTCAAAATAATCGACTTGGGTAAGAAATGCGTCGCTCCAGGAGAGAGCTCTTTCTTCATTTCTGCAGCTTAAAACATCTAATGAGCTATTGGATGGAAATCGAATGGTAGAAGAAGAAAGCTGGAGATCTTTTTTTATCAAATGTTCCTGGATCGAAGAGATCGGAGCGCTTTGTCTAAAAGGCTCCTCTTCCCGCTGAAAGGTTAAGGGGGGCGGAGAAAAAACCCGCTCACCCTCTTCTTGCTGAGGAGATAGCGCTTTACGTGCCAGATCCTTTCTCTTGATAGGAACAAAAGGGGGCGGGGTAAGAGAAGAAAAGAGCTGCGGCAAAAAGGGGCTTGCTTCTTTGTATAGGATGGGGGTGATCGGCTGACTTTTTTCTAAATATGGTAAGGAGCTTTTCGGTGAGTAGGAACGCTTTTTCATGAACATCTTTTCGACAAAAGGGAGATGAACAGGTAGTTTGCAGGGTGAGGACGTTTCCTCGGTAGGGAGCATCTCAGGTGGGGAAAGGGTTTGTTTTGGATCGGCAAACACGATACTGAGCACCTGTTCTTTACTTCCCCTATACCTAGACACGTTTGGTCGGTCCTTCCTTGCAACATAACTATGGTGGAGCGCAGAAAAGGCGATTAGGTGAAGAACAAGGGACACAAAAGAGGAAAAAAGCGCCCATGGTTGTAGTTTTTTTAGTAAAAATTTTTTTACGCGCATCGTGTTTACGAAAGATGACCCTATCTAACTATATAAGTAAAAGCGAAGAGAGTCAATGGAGTTTCCTATGAGATCAGCGGCTATTTTTACAAAAAACTCGGGTGAAAAAGTCTTTTTTTAGAAACCTAGTGTTCTTTGTAGTGCCTGCAACCGTTTTGAAAAAAACGGGCTCACTCGAGTGTGTTCTAATTCTTCCGCTAGCATTTTTGCCTGTTTGATCCACGCTTCAGCATCCTCTTTCTGCAAAGAGGCTAGCGCCGATTTTGCGATGAGTAGCTCTAGCTCAAAGAGATCGAGATAAGATAGTAAAATCGCCTCTTTTTCTGGCATCTGCGTCCGCTCTTTCTGATAGGCTTGAGACAACACATCATCACCAGTCAAAAAATGGTCCAACATTTTTTCTAAAAGGAAGATCCGTTTTTTCTCTTTTTCTACTCCGTCGAGGTGGATGAGAGACCAATCTATGTAAAGGAACGCCGCCTCTAAATGGACCGGCTCTTGGGATAAGTTTTTTGCCAGTAAAAGGGTTTTTAATGTGGTGAGAAAGTGCTCTCTATCGAGAGTTTCCCCCGAGTGAAGTAGTAAAAGAGCCGCTTTTGCTTTTTCTAATGGGAGGGAGAGCTCTTCTGCGGAGGAGAGACCTTCAGGAGAGGATTGTTTGTAGGCGGCGAGCGCTTTTTGTGGATCGTTGTTTACAAGGTAAGCGTTTCCTAGAGAAAACCATAGGGGAGCTTTCCAGGAGGTTTTTTCGTCAGCAAACTCCATAAGGGAGCCTTCTAAAAGAAGGATCTCTTTTTCGGGAGAGTTCCCTTTTTCGAAAAGAGAAGCCATTTGTAAAGTAAGCATTTTTTTTTCATCAGCAAGTAGAGACTCTTGTCCTATTTTTTGAAATAAGGAAGTTGCGTTTGCAAGATCAGACTCGCCCATCGCCTCTTTTTCTAAAAGCTCTTCACTTACATGGGTAAAAAGCCACAGAAGATTGTTTTTGTTGACAGAGGCGCCTCGCATATAGGCAGAACAAAGGTGCTTAGCCCCTTTTTTCAGAAGATTGTTGTTATGAGTTTTTTCCTTTTCTCTTAGAAGCGCATTGAATAGCCCAAGTTCGAGTTGAGAGCGGCTATTTTCTGGCAAAGAATAGGCTAGCGCTTTTTCTACATAATGAGCGTAGAGCCGATCATTGTCCATCCCTTCTCCATACGCTTTGCCAAGAAGGACGTACAAAGGCGCTTGTAAAGAGGAAGTCACCCCCTCATCGAGAAGGAGGCTGATTGTATCGATGGCTTGTGAAAAGGCTTTGTTATCTAAAGAGGTTTTTGCGTAGTAATAAAGGTAGAGATGGCGATCTTCGGGAGAAAATAGCACCTCTTCTTGTAAAGCGAGTTCTAAATCGCGTAAAAGATCTTCTTTTGATTGGGTTTTTTCTCTTGTAGAAAAGATCGCCGCATTAAGAAAAATTTTCCAGGCTTTGACCCGCTTTTTTTGTGGCCCTGTTTTGGTGACAAATAGTTTGGCCATGTTTCTAGCATCAGCCCAAAAGGCGTGCTTGTAGAGAATTTCGGCATACTCATAAGCAATTTC
Organism: Chlamydiota bacterium; assembly: GCA_038534095.1. Classification (GTDB taxonomy): domain Bacteria; phylum Chlamydiota; class Chlamydiia; order Chlamydiales; family SM23-39; genus JBCAXK01. Next base: position 28,346 of record JBCAXK010000006.1, read on the forward strand.
TTCATGGATCGTCTGGCCGCGAGATAGGGTCAAAGCCTTCACATAGTCTTTTTTCAATGCCTCTTTTTGGCCTCTACGATCTTCTAGCTTCGCGCGTATCCAGTAGGCCTCAGCCAAAGTAAGAGAGTGAGGAAAGTCTTTCTCAAGAGCATTGATTTGTTCGGTGACAAGCAGTAAGTTGTTCGTGTTGAACCCCCCATAAGCAAGGGACAAAAGTGCAGATTCTACTTCCTGAGAGGGGTTAGATTCCTGAGCAAGAAATTCGTTGAGACTAGCTATCGAGCGGGGAAAATCTTCAAGGATTTCGTACGCTTTCCCCACAAAAAAATGGAGCAGGTGTTTTTGCTTTGTTTGCAAGGAATCAAAGAGATCTTCTTTCACAAGGAGCATTTCTTCGTAACGTTTTTGTTCGAAGAGTAGCAACAGTTTATTGTAGGCAGCTTCCCCTTTCTTCGAACCTTGCAGGTGGCATACTTGTGAGAAGGTTTGGGTCGCTTCTTCAGGAGCGTAATGCACTTGTAACGACGCGGCTTGAAACAACAAATCTTCTTTTTTCTCTTCTAAGAGGTTCGCCGCTTCAAACAAGCCATTCACAGCTTTTTCATACAAACCCATTTTTTCGTAGAGCGCAATTAAGGGAAGAAACGCGGCTCTATATTTTTGGGTGTTTTTTAAAGAAGCAAAAAGGGTTTCTGCTTGCTCTAGGTGCTCCAAAGAGCTGTGGACCAAGTCTTTTTTCTCAAATAAATGGTCGCTCATAGCTAGGTGAGATAAGGCTAAAAAGTGCTCGATGGTCTCTTTTTTTTCAGGCTCATGGCCTATAGAGGTGAGAGAGGATTGTCCAAGGGAGATCAAACCAGAAAAGTCTTCGATTTGATACAAACACTCCATTCTACCTAAAAGGAGCTTCTCTTGAAGAGTTGCGTCTTCAATTTTTTTGTAATGTTTTTCTGCTTCTACATAGTGTTGATCCTTGAGGGCATATTCGGCCAAAATTGCGAACATTTGATCTCTGTAAGAGCTTTCTGGATGCTTTTGTAAAAAAGTCTGGATCTGACTTTTTGTGAGATCTTCTTCTCCCTCTTCCCAAAACTCTACAATTCTTTGCACAAAAAGACTCTCCTCTTGCTTGTGAGAGGAAGAGGAAAATTCTGCAGAATGTACTGCGGATATCCAGGGAGCGGTTGCGAGGAGGAACCATGGAGAGGCAATGTTTTGCAAAGTAGATATCCTTTGTATAGGGTATAATCACTTATGAGCCATTATACAACGGATCTTGCAATAGCGTGTACACAAAAATCGCCCTTCATCGTTTCTGCAAAAGAAGAAGCGGATCTCTTGTTTCCTTTTTCGGGTTTTTTCTCTCAAATTTCCTCCGATAAAACCCCGTTTTCGTGAGGAACTCCGTCCGCTTAGGGGGCGATTTTTTACGCCCAAACCTGTCGGTCCATTCTTTGATCCAGATCGGGGGTCATGGCGCAGATCTTCTGGTGAAAGATGTGCTCAAACCCTTTTTTAGAAAAAATTTCCTGTGATAAATGTTTCTTTGGGTAAAATCAACTTTTCTTCGTATCTTTTTGCAAACAATGTTTTGGGAACAGGCATGGGGTTTTTTCTAATCATTTTAGCGTCTATTTTCGCCGCTTTTTACAATTTATGTATGAGAAAAAGCGTGCAGTATGAGCAAAATGCACAAGGATTCTTGATGGTCGAGCTCTGGATAGCAGGGTTTTTCTCTGCGCTCATACATCCAGCTCGGTTAGGAGTATTGTTTTGGACAAGTGAAGTCGTTTTTGCAGGAATCTCTGTCGGCCTTGTGTTTGGTAGCATGCTCTATTTTTTAGGGAAAGCTTTAGAACATGGCCCTGCCGGATTGACCGTAGCTGGTCTCAATGCTTCCAATGTATTTCCTGCGATGGTTTTATGGTACTTTTTTGGACCAAAACTTGGGTTTGTGTATCAGCCTCAGCATGCCGCCGGCGCGTTTTTGGTTGTGATTGGTATTTTTTGGGCTAGCTGGGAGGTGTCGAAGCAAACGTATTGTAGATCCTGGTTTTTCTATCTGTTTTTTGCTGTCTTTTGTCATGTGTTTTTTTTCGTTTGTATGGAATGGCGTTCCTGGATGATGCGTTATCCCGATTCAATCAGTCAGTTTCGTCTTCTTGCCCAAACTTCTGCTAGCAATCCCTGGTTTGTCCCATCGATGTACTTAGGCGCCGCGTTTTTGCATACGGCGATCTTTTTTTACAAAAAGGGGGAGGTTTTTTCGGGAAGTACGTGGTGGCTTGGGAGCTTTGGTGGTGTTCTCAATGCTTTGTACGCATTTTTTCTTGTTTGGTCTTCTGAAAAAGCCTCTACTTTAGAGCAAGGCATGCTCTATCCCCTGTTTTCTGTCATGACCATTTTTTTGTGCAATCTTTGGGGAAAGAGGTTGTATCAAGAAAAAATCCACTGGAAGGCTTGTCACCTTGCGTTCGCAGGCATTTTTCTTGGAACCGTCGACTGGGAAACAGTTCTTCTTTATTGGCAGTAAATCTCTACACATTCCTAAGATCCTGTTATCCAAAACACTCTTTGTAAAAGGTTTTTACATTGAACACGATGAAAGGAGGATCTTTTTTCCCTCACAAAAGAGCCGTTCCTGATTTTGCGAGGCCTCTTAAGCGCAGCTTGCTTCTTTGCCGTAATGACGCAGGATGATCTCCGCTTTTTTAGGATTCAAGTTTTTGAGGGATTCGTAGATAAGTAATCCTTTTGCTGTTTCCCCTTGCTGAAAGTAGAGCGTTCCTAAAAGAACCATCGCCTGGTCGTCTTGGGGACTTAGTTGTAAGATGGTTTCATATTCGAGGATCTCTTTCTCTATCATAGAAAGGCTCCGGTAGCTTTTCGCAAGCTGTCTATGTACCCAAGGGTCGTCGGGTACGTAATGATTGATGATGAGGTACTCCTCTAACGCTTGTTTCATGGAATGGCGCGCCTGTTTTGCCATCATCTCTTCCCCCTTTTTATGAAAAAATCGGAAGAGACTTTCTTCGATTTTTTCTTGAAGAGCCAAATACATTTTCGAAGAGAGTATGTACGTGGTAGCAAGAGAGGTGTGTATTTCAAGATCTACAGGCGTTACATGAACCTGGGCAATATGCTCCCCAATGGCCGCTTTCATCAAGAGCTCTTTGAGAACAAATACATCAAACCGGTGACAACAGGCGCTTACCTGCTGACTAAAGGTTCCTATCCAAGAAGAAGAAGTGTATCCAGGGTAGAGGCTTTTTTCAAAATCGTCCAAGTAATCGACAAGGCGAAGACAGGCATGGGCTAAAGAAATATGGTGTTCTGCTAGAGACGGGGGCGTTCCGATCGATTGACGGCTTTTTTGTAAAAAGGTCTCCACTGCAATCTCAAATTCCTCCTTTTTTCTCTCCTTCAAGAAAAACAAGAGAAAGCAGTATAAGAGCCCAGTGAAAAAAACACTCGCTAGAAAAATCGCCATATTGAGCGATAGGTATGAAGCAGAAGAGCAGAAAAATAGGGTCACTTGCGTAAAAAAGAGCAGGCAAAATACCCCATGAAAGTAGACCATATTTCGGCAGGTAGAGATAAAAGAAGACAAAAGCCCACGGTAATGTTCTTGGAGCCGTTTTTCAAAAGCACTGGGATCAAACGCAAACGTTTCTTCAGAGCTAGGTGATGTCATCCATTATCTTCCTCGGTCAATGATATAATTGATGAGCGTTTGGCTGACGCCCGCATGTTGCATTCTTCGAATGTCTTCGTGGCTTAAATTGTAGGAAGTTCTGGTATTTTGAATGTAATTTGTGATCGTTTCATCGCTAATGCTACACTCGTGCAATCGGATAATGTCTTGTACAGCAAGAGGTTTGCCTTCATCGATCTTTTTTAACGTACTTTCGCTGACTCTTGCTAATACTTTTCGATCCTCTGGATCAAGAGAAGAACCGATCACATCTTTACTCAAAGTGCGTTGTACGCTGCCAAAAAGAGTTTCTCTTTGGGTAATGCGGCAGCCAGTAGCGCTCATATAATCATCTTCTTGGTAACCTTGAGAGCAGGCAGTAAGGTATCCTATCATCAAGAAAAGAGTGGGGCGTTGTTTCATGATTCCTCCAAAATGTTGAGTCGGATAAGAGCTTCTTGAAAAGCCAAACTAACGGTTTTTTTAGCGGGCGTAAATAGCAGGAGACGCTCTAGGAACCAACTATAGCCATCTTACTCTAAAAAATCCAAATAACTCTTTAAAAAAAAATTGTCTAGGGTTTCTTGTCTGATTTCTGCTACAGCTTTACTCGAAATGGGAAGAGATTCTTCATGAAATAGGTGCTCAGTCGGGCCATCGCATTTCTCGAAAGAAGTAGTAATGAGTAGAAATTACAGGCCCATTTTTTCCGCTTGATCCGCATGACGCAAAGCTAGCCGTTGCTTGGTTAAATAGCCCTTTTTGTAAAGGAGCGTTGTATAAGGGGTCCTTAAGAACAGGAAATAGGCAACAGAAAAAAAGAAGAAAAGGGAAAGCGGGCTAGATGCAAATGGAGGGTCTATTTATGAAAGTGACAGGTCTCGCTTTTATGTCTTTTCTTGGATAAAATATTTTTACAAAAATTATAAAAATAAATTCTTGATTTTATAAAAAACATATAAAAACTTTCTTTTTAAAAACTATATACTTTGAATAAAAATACTATTTAATTACTATAGTTAATAACTCCATGAAAAATCTCATCGGATAGAGCTTTTTAGCAGCGTCTGCCGCGCCGAAAGGAGTCACAAAACCCCGCCCCTTCTGTGGAGCGTACAAAATACATAAGGAGTGAAGAGTGCTTGTTCGTGAAGGTTGTTGTTTAAACCCTGAGCCGCTGCCTATAGCAAGTCATCGAAAAAGCAACGACGCTCTTATCGAATCTTGCTGGCAGGATGGCTATCGCTGTATCTTAGAAACCGCTTCTGAGGTTGCTGCGATTGTTACAAGAATATTTCGGGTCGATATTGCCTTCTTGGATATTCGCGCGAGCTCTTCCCTATCTGAAGGTCTTGATAAAACTTGTCAGTATGGTATGCCATTTTTTTTTGCCGGCGTTGGAGCTGCTTTGGGTGGTCCATGCTTGTCGGCTGTGCTTGTTGCGCAAATGATTTTGACAGAGGCTTCGTTGTCTGTTACGTTAAAAAACACATTTCCCGCTCCCTCTCCAAGGGTTGATCATACGCAAACCAAGAGGGAAACCCAGAAAAAACGGCATATTCCTTACTCCTTGATGAGGCCGGCTAGATTTTTTCCAAGAAGAAGAGGCTTTCGTCTAATGCTCTAGAGAGGAGCAGGAGAGATATTTAGCGCCATCTCGCGCTTTTAACGAGGAGCGTTTTTGAGTAGGACCTACGCGTCTTCAAACATCTAGAACGTCCATGAAAAGATCACTCATTTTCCATCTGCTGAGGGATTTTTGTGCGCTTTATTTTGGCCTGGAGCTCTTTATGTTCTCGGTAAAGAGCTTGTGTTAAGAAAAAGTCTCCCAAAAATCTGCGCTTCTCTTGCCCCATTTTTGGCAAAGCTCCGCTCCATTGATCGGGATCTACCCGCCGACTGGTGGATTGCGCTCCTTAAGTGTCCTAGAGAAAACCTCACCGCCTAGTCATCCGCTATCCCTCTCTTTGCAAAACAGTAGATCGGATGCTACTTCGGTAGCTGAATCTTTTGACCCACGACCAGATCTTTTGTGATATGGTTGATCGTTTTAATTTCTTCTACGCTTGTCTGATGCGACTTTGCAATCGCTTCTAAGGTATCACCCGCCTTCACCGTATAAGTGAAAACGTCTTCGGGGCTACGTATTTTTGCTGCGACGTTCTCTACGTAATTGCGCATTTTGACCATTTCTTCAAACTTTTCATTTTGCTGCGCAATTTCTTGTTCTAATTCTCCCAAACGTTCTTTGTATTGTTTGAAGGCGCAGATGGTACTTTCAGCGTGAGAGGTTAAGTGATCAAGAGCGGCTTTAACAAGAGCTTCCCTTTCTTCTAATCGAAGAATCGTCTTTCGATCGGCGTCCATTTGAGATGCGAGTTCTTGTATTGTGCGCAAAATGGTTTTCATCTCTTTTTCTTTTAGGGTGGAAAGGCTTTTCCCGAGGTAATGAATTTTGTCATCAGAGCTACTAATTTCGGTTTCAAAACGGTTGAGATCATGACGAAGATCATCCACGTTGGTTTGGATTTCATGAATGGTCAGTTCTGTTTGATGTTTCTCTTCGTCGGGCGAAGAAGTCAAGGGAGTACAACTCCAAAGAAGGCATAAACAGGGGCAAAAGATTTTTGGTACATGCTTCATATCAATCCTCAATAAATAGTTTGAAAGAGGCTCTACGGTTGAGTCGAAGAGCTTCTGGTGAAGAGCCTTTTACAAGGGGTTTTTCTTTTCCATACGAAACCGTATAAAGCTGATTTGGGTTGATCCCCTTTTTAGTCAGTAAAAGCCGAATATGCTGCGCTCTTCGCATCCCTAAAGCAATGTTGTAATCGGAAGAGGCTCTTTGGTCGCAGTGGCCTTCAATCACTAAATGCGATTTTGGTTTTTTTTTCAAAAAATGGGCAATTTTTTCTAAGGTAATGAGATCTTTTTTTTCGGTAATCACGTGGCTATCTGTTGCAAAATGGAGGAGATGAAAAATGTTCTCATCGGTTTTTGACGCATCTACAAACTGTTCGTAATTGCTTCTGGTTTCCCCTTTTTCTGTAGGCAGTTTTTCAGGTTGGGCTACCGCGTAATCTTCTGTGTACAACACTTTTTGTAGATCAGTATCCTCCAAAGGGATGAAGTCTCCTTCACTTGGTCCATTGAAATCTTCGTTGGATACAAGTTGCCTCGACTCATTTGTGCCAAATCCAAAAAGAGCGTGTACACTTTTTTTCACATAACGTCCCGCAGTTTTTACATCTTCCCATGTTTCTGAGCTTGTTCTTTCGCAGCTTGTTAAAAGAACACACAATAAGGGGAGAATACTCTTTTTCATAAAGTCACCTTTTTTGGTTCAAGAGAGGGAAATTTTTTACACCCTACCCCTGAAGAGATCTGTTCAATCGTTTTCTTGTACATGTTGATCATATAAATTTCGGCAGACTCTTCTGTATCAGAGTTGCACACAATATGGATATTATCTTTCGCCCATTTAGGATTTTCCATATTTTTATCGCCGAAGGTCAATTGCCTTTCCTCTCCTGTCAAAAAATCGTAAATCCATATTTGCCAAGTCTTGCCTGTTTTTGCGCTATAGGCAAGCTTCTTTCCGTCAGAAGACCAGCTAGGCGCTGTGTTGTGCCGGTTTTTTTTCGTGATACGGGAAACAGTAGGAGTAGGAAATCGTTTCACTGCAGGAATGTCTAAAAGATAAATACTGGGAGCTCCCTCTTTGTCCGATACAAAAGCAAGGCGTCTATTGTTCGGATGAAATGTGGAAGAGGCTTGCGTTGCTTTTGGATAAGAAAAAAGCTGTCTTGGCTTTCCCTCTTTGAAGGAATAGAAAAATAGATCTGGCCTTCCTCCAGCATCTGAAACAAATAAAAGAGAAGAGCCATCTTGAGAAAGAGCGGGGAGAGACTGGGAGCCTCGAAGAGAAATCACCTCTTCTATGACAGGCTTGTCAAAAGACTTTTTCATGATTTTTGGTCGCCCTTTTGCGTAAGAGACAAATAAAAAAGCATTTTCTTGTGGGAAAAATGTGGGGTGCGTTGCGTAAGAAGCTTGTTTTGTAAGGGGTTTTGCATTTTTCCCATCATAATCTGAACACCAAATTTCTGCGATCCAGTTTCCGTTTTTACGGACACGATTTGTAAAAAGTAGCCTTGCATTGATGATCGAATCGATGGCAAGAATTTTTTTTCCAATCTGGTATAGGTATTTGTGAATGGCTACCCGATCTTCGGCCAGCCTACCTCGTAAAAAGAGGGAGGGAAATCTTTGTACGCCGGTTTGATTGTTTGTAGCAACACTTACGGTGAGTTTTTCTTGTTCAAAACGAACATCAAGGACGCAATCGTACAGCTTCTGCGCCTTTTGTAGAGGGCATTTGAGTGAAGAGATCTTTTCTGCAGAATAGGGGCCAAAATGGGATAGATCGCCCAAAACCACCTCTTCAATAGAGCGGAGATAGCTTTTGGAAAATGAGGGACGTTTTTTCTGAAAAAAGACGGCGAGAGAAGGAGCGTTTTTTTCGTGTAAAAAAGGGTTGCATTGCATATCTCCACAAAAAATTGCTGGAAAAAAGAAGAACAAAAAAGAGAAAATGCGCGCCATTTGTTTTTTCATACTAAGGCAAGGTAAAGCTTTATAAAGAGTTTTTATCGATTAAAACACGTAGAATCGTCTTCTGCAATAGATTTTATAACGCTCTCTAAATTTAAGATACATTCTTGCGTCGGATACCTCTCTTGCCATAGATCGGTAACAAAGATGAGAAAAGAAAACCATTCCCCAGAAGAATGGAAACTGGATAACGGGCTTAAGACGTAAAACGGGGTAAGAAAACAAGCAGACTTTCCAGGAAATTTGGAGGCAGGTTGCACTTATGCACAACAGTCTTTTTAGTGATCTTGCAAAAACAACACCATGCTTTTGAAACCGATATTGAGCAGTTTGCGAAAAAGAAGTGCTGATGTATCTTTGTTTAGAAGCAAGAATACCTCTCAAAAGAAAACCAAAGTACAGAGGAACAAACACCTAAGGATTGTAGTAGGGGTGATTCCAAACCTCATCAGCAGAATTTCTGACTTCAGAACAAGCATTCTGTCTTATTTTGGTGCTACCGCCCGAAAAATCTATCAAATCGATTGGAAATCTGCTCTGACAGTTGAATTCTGAATCTGCTCAATGCTAGCTTTAAGAGCGCTTTTGCTCTCTGCCTTTCTTTCTAGATGAGAAACGCTGTGTTGTTTTTGACTTTCTAGCTCTGTTGCCGGGAAAAAAGGGCGCATAATCGTAATGGTCAGAGATTTTTTCAACGCTTGCAACCCACATTCAGCAGCAAGAAAAGCCGCGCAAGATCCAACAGCCCAATAAGAATAGGAAAAACTCGGTTTGCCCGGATTGAGTTCCTGTTGGGTTCCCCAATATTTGCAGCTATTGATGAACATAAAGAGGGAAGAAACGCTTGCCCAAAAGCAGATATTGGCTAAAAAAATACGCATCTTCATCGTCTCTTTTTTTGCGGCAGTGTTTTGTGCAAGTGCCTTGCCCGCCTCTAAGCCGGGCCATATGTTGATCTTTCTGAGCAATTTTCCGCAGTAAGTGGGATGGCGCTCGCCCTTCTTAACCGAAAGATTCTCTAAAATTTCGTCTTGACGATGGACTTTTTTGTACCAAAAATGAGAGCGGCAAAGCGCATCATTGAATATTTGCCTGCTTACGTGAAAATGGTAAATAGTGCAAATCAAGACGACCCCAGAAAAGAAACAGGTGGTTAAAGTATTTCCGATGGGCTCAGAGCTAGGGCGCTCTTCCAGTACTTTAATATTTTTTATTTCTGTGCCTCCTTGGTAACTAGAAATTGCGGACAAGAGTGTGAAGGAAAATTTGAAGGCTGTAACAAAAACATCGGTACAAAACAGTTCACCATCCATCCCTTCGTTTGAGGCAATGTCGCTGTTTCTAGGAGCATGAAACGAGCCGTAATCTGTATGAGCACCAAGCATTTTCTCTAAACCTATTTGTTAATAATGAAATATAAGTATAGTTTATATGTTTGTTTTTTTTATTAAAACATTTTGCAGAAAAATATCGGTTTATTTTGAATAAAAAGATATTTCAAATAATTAAAGTGAAAAAAATACTTTTCCTGAACTCTAGACAAAGATCATTTTTCGAACATGTTCTTGTGAGCAGCTGAATAAACGCCCTTTATGGTAAAATGGTTCGATAAAAATAGAGAAAAACAATGCATCATTCCCGAGAAAAACTCCCTGCCCCCTATTTTGACGCGCATGCCCACATTAGCAGTATGGAGAGACCTGAAGAGATCATCGCAAGAGCTGCCGAGAGCGCCCCTTTTGGTGTTTTGAATATCTGTACCAATGAAAAAACCTTGGAAGAAGGCCTCCGATTGGGGAAAAAGTATCCCTACCTCTACAACGCAGGGGCGACTGTGCCCAATGATGTGGACAACGCTTCTGAAGAGAGTATTACCCTTTTTGAAAAGAGAGCAAGAGAGGGAGCTTTTGTAGCCGTAGGAGAAACAGGTCTCGATTATTATTACGAAACCAAATCCAAAGAGCGACAAAAACGGTTTTTAAAGCGCTACCTGCATCTTGCTTGGGAAACATCTTTACCCCTCATTTTCCATTGCAGAAATGCCTTTGCAGATCTTTTTGCTTTTTGTGATGCGGAGTATGGACAGGTAGGAGGATTTCCCGCCATGGTCCACTGTTTTACTGGCTCTGAAAAAGAAGCAGAAGGTGTCCTGAAACGGGGCTGGTTTCTGTCTTGTAGCGGGATTGTTACCTATAAAAAAAGTGAGGCACTTCGTCAAGTGATCGGGCAGGTTCCTATAGAGCGGCTCCTTGTTGAAACAGATTGTCCCTATTTAGCGCCTCAAAGTGTTCGTGGCAAAGTGAACGAACCGAGATACCTTTGGGAGACGATCGAAATGGTTGCAAACATCAAACACATGCCTACAGAAGAGGTCGCTAAAGCTACATATCAAAATGCGCATAGGCTCTTTTCTTTGAGCGGCGGCCCTAGTGGATAACTAAAGAAAGGCGTTAGCAGAAGAAAGTCATTGATCTAATCATGGGAAACTCCTACCATCGAATTGATTGAATAAAATATCCCTGCTGCTTGGGATAACCTGGCTGTATAAATGCCCTTCAACACAATTTTTTTTAAGGGATCAGAACGTCGAAAAGCGAGATTTTCCTCTTTTTTGAGAACTGGACCCACTTGTACAAAACAAGTTGATGTGCACAAGCTATGGCCCCGGTAGCGGGTTTTTTTTCTTTCCCAATTCATAAAAGCGTTGTCGCCTTTCTATGAGGGCGCGTTTTCATAAATAGCGCTTCTTCTAAGGAAAATTTTTTCAAGAAAAACTCTTGCTGTATCCGGTTCAATATAGAACGAATGAGCTGATCTTTGCTCGAAAAATGCGCATTTAACGGCGTTAAAAATGCCTCATGGGATCTTCCGGCCCGATAAGAAGGGGTTTTTGGTGGGTGCTTTAAGTAAGCCATGTTCGTTTTGCAAAACTTCCAAAGAAAAGAGGAGTGCAATAGCCAGCGATCTTTTCGAAGATAAAAAGCGTTTCCAGCGCATTTAGCGTTGTTGATCACAAAATCATTTTCTTGTAGGAGCAAAGGAGTTTTTTGAAAAGCGTCTGCGTAGAGCCTATGCGCCCAAGATACAATCGATTCGGGAGTCGCCGACTCAAAGGCGCCTTTTTTCGGAAGAATCCAGGTCAAAAATAGGGTGTCTTCATCGACCACGACGGAGCCGCCTCCACTAAAGCGCCTTATGATCGGGAGGGGATCTGTAGAAATCTTAGTGGTATGTACCATCTCTTCCACATCTGAGGAGATTCCCAAAACAATGCTTTTAGGAGACCCTTCGTTGAGTAGAAAAAAGGGTCGATCATCCGCGCGTAAGAGAGCCTCTTCGATTTGTAACTGGGAAAAAATGGGGAAGCCTTTTGTCTGCAGTAGATACAACTCTTGGAGCGTGTTCATTCTTCCCTCCATGCTTGCAGAAGTTTTTCGACGATGTGGGCAAATTTTTCTTGCCGCGTTCCCTCTATTTCGCCGCTTTTCATCACAGAAAATTTGATCGGATGGGGTAAATTTTGCAAAAGAGAGGCGGCTACGTGAGCGGCTTTCCTGTAAGAACTGTTTAGAAGCACAATCTGACAAGTGGTATTTTCCCAAGGTAGAAATAGCGCCTCATTGTCGATGGTTTTCCGAATTTCCTCACTAAGCCGCTCTTTTGCAAGAGCCATATACTCGCTATCTTGATTGGGAGCGATTGGGTTCATTTGTACAAGTAGAGTGAACGTTTTTTCTCTTGTTGCTAGTTTTTCGAGAATTTTATGGGGGAGAGTAGAAAAGTGCTTTGAGGATTTTTTGGTGAATTTCTTTTGTGATGCATCTTCGTGCCATTCCCCCATTTTGAGCGCTAGGTTCATTTTGAGCGTCCACTCATCAGGGTCGTACGTGTTGTAAATATACTCGGCAATCCCCGCTTCAATCGCTTCGATTTTTTTTTTCGAAGAAAGAGGGGGTTCTACCAAAATAATCGGAATAGAAAATGCCCCATAGGCACTCCGAATCGAGCGGGCCAGCATTTTTGCTTCTTCGAAAAACGAGGCGCCTTCAACAAGAATTAGATCGACGGAAGTCGCTTCGATCCTTTCTTGGGCTTCCTCAAGAGATTGGATCTGGATTGTGTAGTACTTGTTTTTTAAGATTTTATTGATTTCGGCTGTAAGAAAAATATTTTTTACAAAAACAAGAAGAACAGGCAAATCCATAATCGCTCCAAAAGGCCGTGTATTGAGCCTTCCCTTGCGCAAAATACCCTTTGATAGGTTCCTCTTTTTCCCTGAGAACACAAAATCGGCCAAAGTTCGGTGATCTTCAAGATGCTGAAACGTAGAGGGAGGTTTTTTTGAAGCTAAAGGGGGCAAACCTTTCTTCAAAATACACTTACGCGAGTGGGCCTTTTATTCTTAGAAACTATTCTACGTGTTGTACTTATTTACAGGCTTCCGTTTTTTTTCAAATGGATTAGCAAAATCGAGATATCTGCGTAGGTTACTCCCGCAATTCTAGAGGCTGTTTGGAGATTTTCTGGTGAAAAGGTGTTGAGCGCTTCAAGAGCTTCTTTCCGAAGGCCGGTCACGGAAGAAAAAGAGAATCCCCTAGGAATAGGCACATTTTGTAAATCCCGTAAACGGGCAATTTCCTGCTCTTGGCGGGCAATGTATCCAAAATATTTGGCATCATACTCGATATCTTCATTGATGTTTTTCCCATGATCTTCTAGTTTTTCTGGATAATGGTTTAAAAGAGTCTGATAGGTATTTTCTGGTCTGCGCAAAAGCTGCTCTAGAGAAAGGGTTTTGCCCTCCACAGCAACAAAGGTTTTAGCGAGGTGTTTTTTCGTGTTTGCAAGGATGGTTTTTTTTTCACGAAGACGCTTTTTTTGTTCTTCAGAAAGTAAGTTGCCTAATGAAAAGGCTTTTTCCCGTAGCCTTAGATCGGCGTTATCTTGGCGGAGAAGAAGGCGGTGTTCTGCTCGTGAGGTGAACATGCGGTAGGGCTCAAATAGCTCTGTAGAAATCAAATCATCAATCATCACGCCGATGTACCCTTCCCACCGTTCAATCAGAAAGGGGGGCTTGTTTTGCGCCTTTAACGCGGCGTTAATTCCTGCAATCAGACCTTGCGCTGCTGCCTCTTCATAGCCTGTTGTTCCGTTGATTTGCCCTGCAAAGAAGAGGTGGGAAATCAGTTTGGTTTCTAAGGAAGAGAAGATCTGACCAGATAGGGCAAAATCATACTCAATCGCGTACGCTGGGCGCATGATCTGAGATTTTTCCAACCCAGGGATTGTTTTGAGCATTTCATGCTGCACCCAGATGGGCAGGGAGGTGGAAATGCCGTTGATGTAAAGTTCGCTTGTATGTAGACCTTCTGGTTCCACAAAAATCTGATGCCGCTCTTTTTCATGAAATCGGACCATTTTGTCTTCGATAGAGGGGCAGTACCTTGGGCCTTTTGCTGCAATCTTTCCGCAGTACATAGGAGATAAGTGGAGGTGTTTTTCCACAAGACACTTGGTCTCCTTGCTTGTGTAGGTAATGAAACATGAGCGTTTTTCTAAAGGAGCGCTTGGAGCATCAAAAGAAAAATAGACATGTTCTTCTGTTTTTTGCTCTTCCATCAAAGAAAAATCGACGTGCATTTTCGAGATGCGAGGAGGGGTTCCTGTTTTTAATCGACCGAGTTTGAAGCCTAAGTTGGTCAAGCACTTCGATAAACCAAATGAAGCCTTCTCTCCGCTACGTCCACCAGAAGACTCTTTCGTTCCAATGTGCATGAGTCCCCGCATGAAGGTGCCCGCCGCAATAATGACGCAGTCGGCTTCATACGCAATCCCTAAATCGGTTGTGACTCCCACAACTTGGTCGTTGGAGATGATGAGCGACTCAACAGATCCTTGTTGGATCGTGAGGTTTTCAAGATCTTCAAGGGTCTCCTTCATTGTAAGCTGATAAAGAGCTTTATCTTGTTGTGACCTAGGAGATCGAACGGCAGGGCCCTTCGATCCATTCAAAAGGCGAGAATGGATGGATGTTTTGTCCGCTACTTTTCCCATAATTCCGCCTAACGCATCGATTTCACGAACAAGGTGTCCTTTAGCTGTGCCCCCAATCGAAGGATTGCAGCTTAATTTACCGATGGTATCGAGGTTGATGGTTAAAAGTAGCGTAGAACAGCCCATTTTGGCAGAGGCGTGGGCTGCTTCGCAGCCCGCATGCCCTCCACCTATGACAATAACAGCAAATCGGTGAGGATAATTCCACATGGAAGGGATTATTTTTTCTTGTGACGATCTCTTCGGCGACGCTTTTTGCGTTTGTGCTTTGCGATCTTAGCTCTTCGTTTTTTTTTGACCGAAGACATGTTACTCCTAAAATTCCTATATACTGAGCAAATTTTACCTAAAACCGAATAAAAAAGCAAAAGCTTGGTGCAACTAGAACCTAATCTGTGTTCTCCTCTTGTGTTCTCTTGAAAGCGTAGCCTTGGGAGAGTCTACTAAGAGAATCTTGAAAAGGAGGTGGACTGCTCAGTGATGCGAGATGCTATTTGTGAAAAACTCTTTTTTTAAGAGTAGGCCCCTATCCAAAAAATAGTGTTCATAACTCGATAGAAAAAAGCGGATGAAAAGTGCCATTGAGACGACGCTCAGCCCGACAGCTACCGGTTGCCAAAACGAGAAGATCACTGCCACGCTTGCTACAACGCTCGCGGCAACAGAGAGGTACTTAGCCCGTTTTTTTCTTTGTAAAAGCGCGTGCATATTGCTCATCACAGCGTTGATTTTTTTAGGGAGCAACGTCCCTTCCCTTTGTACTTTTAGCAACAAAGCGCACTGGTTTGCCATGTTTTTTGAGGTGACTCTTGCAATAAAGCGGAGCTTTTGTTTTTGTAAAAATATTTCTTGGGATTTTGGATCTTCGATGGTTGTATGCCTCTTGAACGTAGTGAGCTCTTTTTCAGAGAGGCAAATGTACTTGGAAAAAAACCTTTGAGCCCCTTTCTCATCGGTAAGCATTTTTTCAACAAATCGGGCTTGTTCGATGGAGTAGAGATCTGAAGAGGAGCGTAAGAAAAGCAAAGAGCCGCCTAACGGCAGCACAAGTCTGCGAAGCAAAGCAGAAGGCATTGGTATTGGTATGAGCGCCGCGGCTGTTAGCAAACCAGAGACGACAGCGCTCGTAAGATCAAGCCCTGAGATCGCGAGGTGCCCAAAGCTGTAACAAGCGCTTGGCTGATCGTTTGCCTCTATAGCGTCTGCTAAATGGTTGAAATGGGTATTGCAAGAAAAACAGTTTGTAAAAAGGCGGTAAGCTGCGAGCGCTAAAGAGGGAAGCGCTGTCTTTTGCAAAGGGGTCCAAGTGGGCCGTTTTGGGGTAGCTAGCTCTGGTAATAAATCGCAAGGATTATCTGAAAAGTGGTTTTTGAGGTAAACAGGCAAGATGGTTCTCTTTTTTTGTTGAGCTTTTTTTACGACCGCGGTTTGTTTATTCGAAACGCACTAGAAAGAGAGGGGCCTAATCCCTATGCTATTTTTAGAAAAAAGACCGTTCAGTGCTCATGCCAATCTAGTTTTGAGGCAGCTTTAAGAGGCTATTTATCATTGATAAACGATAAATATGTTAACGGATTTTTCGTTAAATATCCATAAGAAAAGATAAAAATTTTTTTATATAGTAATTACTTTTAAGACGTGATAAACAACTCTATTATTTAGAAAAATACGCACATTTGTACAAGATCAGGAGAGTGTGATCGAGGAACAAAAGGGCCCTTATGGGCGATTGTTTTAGCTCGTGGTATGGAGGCTAAAAGGATCTTTTATGAAGGACCTTTGGCGATCGATGCAGGCTTTTGTGAAACGCTTTTAAGCTACTTACTTCCAAATTTCATCAGAAGCGGTTCCTCTTTTTCTTTCACCGACAGAGAATGAGAGAGCGTCCGCAGCAGAAATTTGCGAAAAATCTTCAAAGTCCTTACACTGTTGAATTCTTTAGGGAAAGATGGCTGAGTGGTCGAAGGCACGTCCCTGCTAAGGACGCGTACCCTTACGGGTACCGAGGGTTCGAATCCCTCTCTTTCCGTCACTTATCCCTGAGCTTTTTTTATGCCTTACTCATTTACCCTACTTTGCAGGGTAAATGTTTTTTGTTTTGTGACCAGTTTGTCCCACTGACCTCTTTGTAAAACCGATTTACAAGGCTCTAATTTTTCTAACTTGTCTTCTTAAATCCCTTTTCCCAATTATCCGAAGTTTGCTAACGTATTTCTCATGGCTATTAAGAAGACACCAGTAAAAATTCCTCCTCATTCTAAAGAATCCGAAATGATGGTTCTCGGATGCATGCTGACTAGTATCAATAGTCTGAATTTTTGTTCAGATAGTCTTCGGGAAAAAGATTTCTATTTTTTAGAACATCAGATCATTTTTTCTATTTTGCAGGCCTCTTATAAAGAAGATCGCCCAGCAGATATTCATATTGTGGCTGAATCTCTCAAAAAAGAGGGCAACTTAAAAAAAATAGGAGGGGTTAGTTATTTAACGACCCTCGCCCAGTACGCAGGCACCTCCGCTTACGTAGAAGAGTACGTCAAGATGGTGAGAGAAAAAGCCATTTTGCGCAGTATGGTGGGCGCTTGTGAAATCATCACTAGTTCTGCCCTTCAGGAAAAGAGTCAAGCTGCCGATCTTCTCGATGAAGCGCAGGCGAAGTTTTACGAAATTTCCCAAACGACCGATTCTGGAAAAGCAGCTACCGTTAAGGAAATTTTATCGGGCGTTAAAGCAGAATCCAACCTTCCCTATTTGAAGGAGCTCCAAGCTCGGCAAGAGCGGTACTTGGAGCTTGGACCCGACGCCGCAAAGGTCACAGGGATTCCGACAAAGTTCACGGACATTGATAAGCTCATCCAAGGGTTTCATCCCTCGAATTTCATGATTTTAGCAGCAAGGCCTGCGATGGGGAAAACCGCTCTAGCGATCAATATCGCGGAAAATATTTGCTTCAAACAGAATATCCCCGTTGCGGTGTTCTCCTTAGAGATGAGCGCATCACAACTCGTGCACCGCCTGATCTGTTCCCACTCAGAAGTCGAATCAGACAAGATCTTGAGCGGAGCTATTGATGGTAGTGAGTACCAAAGAATTTTCTCTAGTGTGCAGACCATGCAAAAACACGTGATGGTGATTGATGATCAGCCCGGTCTAAAAATCACCGACTTGCGCTCAAGGGCGCGCCGCATGAAAGAAGCGTACAACATTGGATTCATGGTCATCGATTATCTCCAACTCTTATCTGGTTCAGGAACAAGCCGCTCTCAAGAAAGTAGGCAGCTTGAAATCTCTGAAATTTCCCGTCTTTTAAAAACCCTTGCAAGGGAGCTCAATATTCCCATTTTGTGCTTATCCCAGCTTTCAAGAAAAGTGGAGGAAAGACAGGGACATAGACCCCTTTTAAGCGACCTTCGAGAATCGGGCAGCCTTGAGCAAGACAGCGATCTCATTCTATTCCTATTGCGCAGGGAGTACTACGATCCGTACGACAAGCCAGGCATGGCTGAGCTGATTGTTGCCAAAAACCGGCATGGGGCCATTGGTACAGTGCCGCTCGTTTTTCGAAAAGAGTTTGCTCAGTTTAAGGACTATGTTCCGATAGAAACCGTCTCATCAGAAAATGACGCCGCTTTTGCTGCGTTCACTCCTGATGAGTGAAGTAGCTTTGATTCAGCCAAATTATGGGGGCGCTTTCTTATAAAAGAAGCGCTTCCCTTACCGCTGATCGCCAAAAAATAGAGTGTATACGATCTCGATGATGCGATGTAGAATCTGATCTCTTCAGTCTGGTATCACAAGGATGCGCAGTCGTGCAAAAAGCGCTTTCTGAGGTTTTGTATCCCATATTCTGTAGCCTTGCTATAAGCGCGTCGATTTTTCCAGAAACAAAAAATAGAAATAGGAGAGGACTCCATTCTTTAGTAATAAGAAAGTGTCCAAGGAAAGAAGTACCAAGGGATCGGATAAAAATCTTGTAAAGCTCCTTTCAGTGATGTACAAAATCACGTAGTATATAAGACTTATTCAAAATACTTTTTTTTGGAATATTTGCTCGTAAAGGTGTGGCCTTTATTAATTATGGTTTCGTTGTTTAAATCACTTTTAAAATAAAAATCTTTAAAAAAATCCATCAAGCATCAAAAATATTTTCTTGTTTACATCTCGGATATAGGAGAAAAGTATGAACAGAATCGGAACAGTTTGTGATCCTTGTAGATACGCTAAAAATTCTGGAGAGAATGAGCGTTTAGGTAATAAATTCAATTACCCGTTTTTGATTGCGCACCTTGCAGGCTTAGCGTTGACAATAACAGCTCTTTGGGTCTCTCAACAGACTGGACTTAGCAGGGAAGAGCTAAACGCTGCGCAAATAGAAAGGAATCATATTCCTGAAAGCGATGCGCGCAACAACTGGAACACAAACTGCGTGTTCATGGTGATTTTATCAGCCTCGTCGATGATCAGCAATCTCGTTTTGCATGCTTTGGGTAAAGAAGTTGTTTTGGAGGCCCGTTCTCCGAATAGAGGTGGTACATTCTCACAAAGTATTTGTAAGCACATAACCACCTTGGGTAGAGTATTTCCCAACTACTCAAACGATTTTCGGGTAGCTGAACAACGCAATAAGCCTGTTTTTGATAGCACGAAATCTTCCCTTACCCGGATGGTGGTCTTAGAATATATCAAGCATTTGCTGATCCCAGTGATGACGTTTGCCTGGTTTGGCGCAGGGTCTTCTAAATACAGGTCAGATAACCACCAATTGACTTTTCCAAAATGGAATATGTCGCTCGACTTTTGTACGCGAGCGGCTCTAATTACCAGCGTCATGTTTGTTGGCCTTAAGCTATTAACGCCTCTTATTAGACAACAAGTGGTAAATGGAGTGCATACGATGGGAAGATACGACCCCATCCATCAAGCAGAGAGCGTTGTTTGATTTGCTGATGCAATAGGGAATATGTTCGAAGAGTGTTTCGTATGAGGATAAGCCTTTTTCTGGAGGTACAACATATTGGCCGATGAACTATGAAAAGCTTTGTCTCTCACGCCAAAAATGATGATGCTTTATACAAAGATGCGGAAAACCTTGCAGAGGTTCTCATAGCCTTTGTGGAAGAGATCGTCAACGAGGGCCCTACGGCCCTTCAAGCCCGTATTCTGAAGATGAGAACGATGTACCCTTTTGCCGATACTGATTAGCATGTCCTATCCGCCTAGATTACACCTCTAGATCAATTAGACTCTGCATAAAGGTAAAGGCTCTTAGAAGGGGAGCGCTGGATCCATTTGTTTTCCAGTAAGAGCGTTCCAGAAGGTGGTTCTTTGAGAGCCATCGGGATTTTGTATGGTGATGAGATAGACAGGCAAGTAAACTTGCCTTTCTGCTCGGATCGCAAAATCTTCCCCAAAAGCTGCTTCCGCAGTCTCTTTGATGTATTTTGCCCGAAATCGGGCTGGAATGCGATCGGAGTTTTTTGCCGGTTTTGTAACAATGCTTTGATCGATGGTGGTGATTGGCTTGACATTGAGCCTAGGATCTTGCATATGCAGCCGGTATAGGTTGCCTTTTTGTACTACAAGATTTTTTTTTCGGCAGTTT
This sequence comes from Chlamydiota bacterium, assembly GCA_038534095.1. Taxonomy (GTDB): domain Bacteria; phylum Chlamydiota; class Chlamydiia; order Chlamydiales; family SM23-39; genus JBCAXK01. Next base: position 48,310 of record JBCAXK010000006.1, read on the forward strand.
TCCAACATCACATTGAGTTTTTCATTTTCCACATTTTTGAGGGCTTTTACCAGACCTTCTCGGTCGAGTTTTCCCCCATTTTTCACAAGGGTGTTGATGATTTTGAATTCTTCTTTGCCCGCTCTTGAATAGATGCAGTCGCTAAAACCGTGCGTTTCTTGCCAGTTGGATGTGTTGATGACCATTTCTCCATCAACTAGGCTCCATAGTAAAATGCCCTCTCCTGTTTTGTTGCTGTGAGAGGCGGTGTACTTCACTTCGAGCAAAAGGTATGGATAAAATTTTAGCTTAGGCTCAAGATAAGAGTGATCCGAATCGAGGAGGAGCTTCCGCCGATTTTTTTCCATGATCGTTTCCGGAGAATACCGCACTTCGAGAGTTTGGAATTTGCCCAAAGCAAGCAGCTGATTGATGCTAGAGCGAAATTCGGGAACGTTTTCCCAAGCCCAATAAGGACCGGCAAAGGCGATCAAGAGAAAAAATATGCGAGAAATTAGACGCATCTATTTTTTTGAAAACCCCTTTTACGTTGATTCATGTACCTATCCACTTTTACATAGAAAAAAAATGTTTTTTAGAAAAGAGTTATTCTTTCATAGAAAGCAAAAATTCAGCGTTATTCTTTGTTTTTTTGAGGCGACCTAAGATCAAACTCAGCGCATCTACAGGGGTCAAATCTGCTAAAGCAGAGCGGAGTAAATAGACTTTTTCGAGTTCTTGCGGATGGTATAACAATTTTTCTTGTCTTGTGCCACTCTTCATGATGTCAATCGCAGGATACTTTCTCTGGTCAGATAAGACGCGATTGAGCATAAGCTCCATATTGCCCGTTCCTTTGAACTCTTCAAAAATCACTTCCTCCATACGCGATCCTGTTTCAATCAAAGCAGAAGCGATGATGGTCAATGAACCGCCATGTTCAATATTTCTTGCAGAACCAAAAAAGCGTTTTGGTTTATGGAGAGCGTTTGCGTCAACTCCCCCTGTCAGGATTTTTCCAGAATGGGGCTGTACCGTGTTATAGGCTCTTGCAAGTCTCGTTAAAGAATCGAGGAGAATCACTACATCATAGCCAGACTCGACCAAACGGCGTGATTTTTCAATCACCATCTCAGCGATCTGTACATGCCGCTCAGGAGGTTCATCAAAGGTTGATGAGATCACCTCTCCCTTAACGGTACGAGTCATATCGGTGACTTCTTCAGGTCTTTCTCCAATGAGAAGAACAATGAGATGGACTTCGGGGTTATTTTTTTCAATCGCGTTGGCGATATCTTGCATCAAAATCGTTTTCCCTGTTTTGGGAGGCGCCACGATCAAAGCTCTTTGCCCTTTACCAATAGGAGCTGCTAGATCCAAAACTCTTGTCGATAATTTGTTCTGGTCTGTTTCCATCACAAGGCGCTCTTCAGGATAGAGGGGGGTGAGGTTAGAAAATAGAAGACGCTCTTTTGATTTTTCAGGGGATTGATTGTTGATTTTTTCTACTTTGAGGAGAGCAAAATACTTTTCTTTTTCCTTAGGAGAGCGGATAGTTCCGTAGAGGGTGTCCCCTTTTCTTAAGTCAAACCGGCGGATCTGAGCGGGTGAGACATAAATATCTTCAGCAGAAGGGAGGTAGTTGTAATTAGGAGAGCGCAAAAAACCGAAACCATCGGGAAGAACTTCTAGGACCCCTTCGCCATAAAGGACCTCATTGGGGCGGTTTGAAATGAGCTTAACAAGTTCAAAAACAATCTGCGATTTCGTTAACGATCCCATCGATTCCATCCCAATCGACTTTGCAAAGTCTTTGAGCTGTCCAATTTGCATTCTCTGTAATTCAGAAATTTTGGTGATTTTTTTTACAGGCTCTTGCGATCGTTTTTCTGAGGAATTGCCTTTAGGTAAGGTGGGCTGGGGTGTAGAATGTTTTTGATTCATGAGAAAACGTACTCCTAAATAGTTTCACAGTTTGATGAGCTTTTCATAAAGCTGATGGGTTCGTAATTTTAAGTGTTCTTTCGATCCATTATTTTCGATGAGAAAGTCCGCTTGTTGTTCTTTTTCTCGGCAAGGTAAAAAACGCTTTTGCCTTTTTGCAAAATCCGATTTGGGAAAACGCTTCTTTGCGAGTTTTTCCTCGAGAATTACTAGTACACAATAATCGAAAAATTCCCGCAAGGCTTGTAGGGGCGATTCAAAAAAAAGGGGCACTTCTACAACAAATAAAGGGATTTGGGAAGATTTTTTTATGTGGTAGTAAACGGATAAAATCTCTTTTAAGACAAAGGGATGAACGATCCGTTCAAGTTCTCCTAACTTCTGGGGATTTTCAAATACAATAGTTGCAATTTTTTCTTGGCTAATCAGACCGTTAACAAGGATTTTTTTCCCAAGAAGGGCGATTACCTGCTGCTGAATAGATGGATTTGAAATGAATAAGTCATGAACAATCTGATCGCATTCAAGCGTAAAAGCGCCAAAATCTCGTAAAAAACTGACTACAGAAGACTTTCCGGATGCAACGGACCCAGTAACTGCTATTTTTTTTAATTTTAGCATTCTGCCCAATTCTTGCCAATAGATATATCAACAACGAGTGGAACAAGAAGCTTGGCAGCATGTTCCATCGAGTGTTGTACGCATTTTTGTACTCTAGGCACATCTTTTTCTGGCACTTCAAAGATCAGCTCGTCGTGTACTTGCAAGATGAGCAGCGTTTCCGGAGAGACCTTGGGGAGCTTTTCTCCTATTGAAATCATGGCTAGTTTGATGAGATCTGCGGCGCTCCCTTGTAACGGAGTATTGACCGCAAGGCGCTCGGCAGCTTTTTGAATCATCGGATTTTTGTTGCCTAGCTCTAGAAGGGGGCGCTTTCTTCCGGTGATGGTTGAGCAAAAGCCTTCGGTTTTTGCGCGCTGAATGGCATCTTCTATGTAACGAGAAACGGCCGGATACCTGGCAAAATAGGTTTTGATGAAGGCGTCTGCTTCTTTTCTTTTGATCCCAAGCTCTTGAGCAAGACCGAACCCAGTTTGCCCATATAAGATGCCAAAATTCACCGCCTTTGCCGATCGGCGCATCTCTTTGGTCACAGCTTCTACTTGCACTTCGTAGACCAAAGAGGCTGTGTAGGTGTGGATATCTTCTCCTTTATGGAAGGCGCGGAGCAGCTCCTCATCTTGACTAAAATGAGCGAGAAGACGCAGCTCAATTTGTGAGTAGTCGGCAGCTAGGTAGACCCAGCCCTGTTTTTGTGGACAAAAGGCGGAGCGGATATTTTTCCCCTCTTCGGATCGGATGGGAATATTTTGTAAATTTGGATTGTTGCAAGACAGGCGGCCTGTAGCTACAACAGATTGATTGAAGGTCGAGTGAATTCTTCCTGTTTTGGGATGAACCGCTTTGGGAAGGGCGTGCACATAGGTGGATAGGAGCTTGTCGAGCATCCGGTAGTGCAAAATCTTTTGTACAATGGGGTACTTGTTCGCCAGCGATTCGAGAATTTTTGCCCCCGTTGCTGTAGAGGTTTTTGCATTTTTTGGCCTAGGGATGCCCATGGTAGAAAAGAGGAGTTCGCTCAGCTGTTTTGGAGAGTTGAGGTTGCATGTAGCGCCAGCTTCTGCAAAGATGGCCTGCTTTACGCGATCACATTCTTTGGTAAGACTGGTCGATTGTTCTTGCAGGCGATTTGCATTGAGAAAAATCCCATTTCTCTCCATTTCGTTGAGAATAGGAATCAGAGGAAGCTCCACTTCATAAAAGACCTTATCGAGCCTTTTTTCTTCCAAAAGTTTTTCAAAAATTTTACGCAGTTTCCAGGTATATTCTACATCTTCACAACAGTAATGCCCCACGGTTTCGATCGGCAGTTTCTCCAGAGGGGTGCCTTTTGGATGCCCTTCAAAGAGCGAATCCCAAGAGATTTTTTCCTTCCGAAAGTGTTCAAATGTGAGCGCATCCAAACTATGTTTTCTCTTGTCTGGATTGAGTAAATACGAAGCGATCATGGTATCAAAACCGATCTGGACATTTTGCATACCGTGGTTTTTCAATACATGCAAATCGTATTTTGCATGGTGAGAAATGAACGCACGTTTTGGGTTTTGAAAAAAGGGGCGCAGGAGCTCCAAGCACCTTTTTTCTGAAATGTCCCCGTTAAAAGGGATGTAATAAACGTCGCTTTCACTTCCCGAGAGTCCAATCCCTACTAGGCGCGCATCTAGGACATTTAAGCTGGTGGTTTCTGTATCAAAAGCGATGAGCGGATGGTTTTCGAGCTCGTTTAAGCAGGCTTGGATTGCAGATTCTGTACGAAGAATATGGTAGGAGGGTGGCGTTTGCTCTGAAGCCGGTTCTTCTGAAGAGCGGCACTCTTTCAAGAGAGTCATGAAGTGCATTTTTTGATAGAAAGCTTCAAGCTTTGCTTGGTCTGGGGGGGATTTTTGATAAAACTCCCATGTGCCGGGGATAGGAACGCTTGTGTGGAGGGTCGCAAGTTCTTTGGAAAATAGAGCAATCTCCTTTTCTTTTCGGAGAGTTTCCTGTTTTTTCTTTCCAGGTACTTCTTCAGGATGTGCGAGAATGTTTTCTAGCGTACCAAATTTTTTTAATAAGCTTGCGCCTGTTTTAGGACCAAAACCGGTTAATCCTGGAATGTTGTCGGCAGAGTCTCCCATAATCGCTAACAGATCGAGCATTTGGCTTGGAGGGACTCCGTAGATCTCCTCTACTTTTTTCGCGTCGATCAAGGAGTGGTCTTTATGGACATTGATGACATAAATCTCTTCACAAATGAGTTGAAATAGATCCTTGTCGCTAGTGCAAAGGTAAGCCTGTTTCCCCTCTTTTTTTGCCCAAAGAGCCAAAGTAGCCATTGTATCATCGGCTTCTACTCCTGAAACACATAGGCAAGGGATGCCTGCTTTCTCACAAAACTCGTACGCCCAAGCAATTTGAGGGTAGAGATCTTCTGGAGCCTTTTTCCGGTGCATTTTGTACGCAGAATAGACCTCCTTCCTCCTTTTTGTATTGTCTGGGCCGTCAAAGACGGCCACGACATATTGGGGAGAAAAGGTAGTAAGAACTTTTTGTAAAGAGCGGATAAATCCGTAGAGAGCCGAGGTCGATGCCCCATCGGGATTGGTCATAGGACCAATCGCATAATAGGAGCGAAAAATGTAATTTACAGCGTCTAGTATGTAAAGACGATCCATTGTTAATCAAAATGTGGGGAGGATTCCCGATGAAGATAGGAAAAAGGGAGCTTATCCTCTTGAACAAAGATTCCTCGAAGGAATTTTTGTACGCTTTTGGCGTCGCTGGAAAAAAGCTTCCGAACCCAGGGTTTTTTTCCAGAAAGTTCTACAATTTGATAAGGGGAGCTTGGATCAATATTTGCAGCAACAAGAAGTTCATTTAAGGTTTGATGGTACGAGCTTTCACTCTCATCGACGTATCCCAATCTCTTTGCAGTTGGCGCGTCAAACAATTTGGCCCCATACTCTTCAACAAGTTTTGTTGGGGCTATGTTGGGGCGACTTTTCGTCACAATATCTACAAAGGTTTTGTAGTAAAACTGCCCGATTTCTTGTATGTAATCCCCTTCTCCCTCTTTCCAAGGACGTACGGGATTCATCTCATCTTTTCCCTTTCCCTCAGAGAAGCTTTTGCTCATGATTTTGAGCATTTTTAAGGGCTGACTGATATTGAAATAGGTGCCCATACGGACGCCAATAGAACCGACCAAAGATACGGGGGAGGTCAAAATTTTATCGGCCGCGCACCCTACGTACATCCCTCCAGAAGCGCAGAGTCCGTTGACATACGCGTAGATAGGAATGCTATGTTTTTTCTTATATGCCTCTAAATAACGGTAAATGTTGTCTGAATCGGTCACAAGGCCGCCAGGAGTGTTGATATGGAGAAGAATAGCGCGAACTCTGTCTTCTGAAAATATTCCTTTTCTCGATTCGGTTAAGATCAAATCGACCTCTTCTGCAAGTGTCCCTTCTTCCTCTCCAATGACGCCGTGGATATTGATTTGCAGCACCACAGGAGAGCTTGGCGCTTCCACTTTCGTGTTGCCTTCTAAATCGGGAAGAAATTTGACGTCTATTTTTGGAGCAGAGTCGTAATCAGAATTGAAGGAGCCGATGAATAAAATGAGAGGAACAATAGCTAGCGCAATTCCAATTACCCCCGCAAAGGCTTTACAAAAGCTGCGGATCGTGCTTGAAAAAATTGATTCGTGGACAGGTTCCATAAATACTCCAAAAAAGATTTAGGTGTCAGAAATAGGGGTACTACGACTCAGCTGTAAAAACTCAAGAAAAGCACACAATCCAAATACTACAAAAATAAGGTAAAAAACGGAAGGAAAACAGTAGCCTACGCTAAGGCTACCTAACACGAAAAATTGGGCTGCTGTAGTCAATTTTCCAAAACGGACAGAGCGAAAGCGGTAGTTGGTCCACCTTTTTGTGTACTTCAAATAAGAGGCGTTGAGAATCAAAAAGGCGTCCCTAGAGAGCATTGCGCAACAAGCCCAAAAAGGGATCTTATGCTCGAGAAAAAGCATGAGGAGAGCAAAGTAGACAAAAAATTTATCCATCAACGGATCGATGATCGCCCCGAAAACGGTGGTTGCATCGTAGCGCCTTGCAATGTACCCATCAATGCTATCGCTCAGCATGGCGAAAATTACAGCAAATAGCCGGATTTGCGTATTTTCTTGCAAAAACAGAAGCGCCATAGGTGCGCGAATCAAAGAAAGGCTATTAGACAGTATAAACATACTATAAAAATATTAAAGGATAAAACATTAAAAATGTTGTGTGAAATTTATAATTCTTTTTCTTTTATACCAAATAATGCTAATTATCGTCACAATAAACGCGCAAAAAAGGATTATGTGGAAGTGTTGCAGGCTTTGCATGATCCAATCAATATTTCGATTACAACGGTATGCAAGAAAAAATAAAAGGGTATTCGAAAAAAGACAAGCGATTCCGTCACTCGCGATGAAGCGAAAAAAAGGCATTTTTCCTATCCCCGCGGTTAAAAATAGGCAGTTTCTTACTCCAAAGGGGATCAGCCTTCCAAAAAGCAAAGTCAAAAATCCATATTTACAGTAAAAATACTGCGCCTGCTCTAGTCTTTTTTTAGGAACGGTTTTTACAAACCAGGGAATATTCCAGAGTTTTCGTCCAAAGAACCTGCCGATCCCGTAGGAAATCCAGTCGGAGAGATAGCAACCTAAAAATGTAGATACGAATAGTAAGGTGGTATTTTCTGGAACAACACTTGCCGCAAGAGAGGCTGCTACAATGATCAAAATATCTTCAGAGATGGGAACGTTGCATCCTGCGAGTAGAAGAAAGCAGAAAATCAGGTAGTGCGCGCTTGTGGCGTAATCGATAAAAAACTGTAACCAAACTTCCATAAAGGCTCAAGAGGGGGTCGGGATCTTATGCGTCTAAGTCGGCTTAGGGAGCCTATACAGGCTTTTCCAGAGGGTTTGTCGCTTTCATCACGCCACTTTCCTGAGGGTTCCTATCCAAATTTTCTTGCTCCGATGTTACCGTAGAAAATTTTTTGCCTAAAGAAAAAACCGAGCCGATCCAAAGACCAATGACGCTAAAAAATAGGATCGCCACAACAGGAGTGGCCGCAGAAACAGTAAAGAACATGAGCAAAAGAATCTGGTGAATGAAAGAACCTCCCGACTTTCCTAACCTAGATCCCACCCCATCAATGGCCGATTTGCCTTTCAATTTTGATTCTTTGCTCAATGGAACAAAGGCTAATTCTTTGGTTGCGTCGAACAGTGTATATTTAGAAGCTCTTGCTAAACAGTTTTGTACTGTACCTAAAATCACACTAATGAGAAGAGAAGATGAGCCTAAAAAAGCGGCGAAATAGGGCAATTGGTAGTGATCAAAAAGAACAACAAAAAAGAAACAGATTCCTGTAACGAGCATAATAATCGGAGGAATAAGAGCGTTAGAGGTCCAAGAGAATTTTCTAAGACAAAATCCTGTCAGAAAGAGAGAAGTGCAGGTGGCTAAAAGGCCCATGTACATCATGGTCTGTCCCATAAAGTTGGTGAAATCACTAGGATTTGGGTAGAGCTGTTTAAGCTGGTTTTTCCACACAACCTCGACAAGGTTGATAGAGATGTTGTAGGCAAGAACGATCAGCGCGATCGATAGCAAGTATTTCGATTTGGCGAGGTAGCGAAAATTGTTGCGCATCGACATCTTCACCTTGGACGCCTTTTTCGCGGAGGCAATCGGTTCAAAAATCATCACCCTTCCGTTCAGATAGCGGAAAATCACCATGATGAGCACCCCTGCGAGTAAAATGGTCATGTTTAGGAACAAAACAGATTGTTCCCACGCAGAGTTTCCATAGGGTAAATAGGGCAAGAAGACATTTTTTGAGAGCATGGTCGCTGCTTTTCCAGCGAAAATCCCTGAAATATTCGCCCCAAGGCTAAAAAGACCGTAAAAACGTTTTGCCTCTCTTACCGAAGTGACCTCATTAGCAAATCCCCAAAATAGTACCGTAAAAATGATCGCGCTCCAAAGCTCGCTCATTACATAGAAGAGGGAGAAGATCCAGTTGCGGTACTATTTTGGGGATTTGCTAATGAGGTCA
>JBCAXK010000007.1:0-52307 GCA_038534095.1 Chlamydiota bacterium
GTACAAATCGATTTTTCTAGGCCGAGTTTTTTTTCTGACAGATTCAAGCATCGGCTGAATCTTATGAAATTGTGTTCGAGAGACATCGCTTGGATATTTGCGTCGCATAACTACCTCTAAAAAAATTACAAAGGTAGCGTTTATACAACATTAAAGGGATTTTAAACAGGTTCTTAGAACAAAAGCGCACACCTTCCAATCTTCCGAAACCGTCACGAATAGCTCATCAGAGTCGCCAAGCTGTAAGCTCGATGTATCGGAGAACATCGAATCGATCGAACAAACAAATGACTAACGAAGATACCCCCTTTCAGCTCTCACAAGGAGTATCTTGGCCGCCCGAGAAAACCTTGTCCCCTTCCTATGCAGACAAACAAGGAATGTATTCGCAGCCTTCCAGGATAAGCATTTGGCAAAAGGATTCTACATTTAGCAAGCCCTATCGCGCAGTCAGCGTTTTGAAAAAACAAAGCTTGAGCAAGGGAGAAGCTCTATCAGCGCATCTATTCACTGTAGCCTCTACTGTTCCTAAACATGGGGAGAAACATGCCAACTCTTTATCTCGTAGAGGTCCACAATCAAGGGGAACAACTGCGCATCCACCCAGCCCACAGTTACCTTCAACAAACCTTGGATCAATCGCTACAAGACAATCACTTTTTCCATCCCCCTTCCCCAAGCGACAAAGAGCCAATAAACGCCTCTTAGACTGGACATGTGAGGGAATGGAAAGTCGAAATGTAAGACCCTTTCATGCCTCAACGCTTTCTAAATTGGGGCAAAATGCACTGGGCATGGCACAAGATACGGTGCAGATTGCTACTCGATCAAGCGATTCATCCGGTACGCCAGCTATAGCTGTTCGACAAGCCGGAGAAAACAATCCATTATTCGTCCGGAAAATTGTACAAATACCAGCCATTCCACCAGCAAACCCTACAGATTCATATCCCAAAGATAACAGCCCAAAAAACTCGTCAACAAACGCTTGGATAGAATCACTATTCAGTAAATAAGCGCTTAAATACTATTCAAACGTGTTCCCCTACTAAAAAATGTAAGATTCATACCCCCTTTCTATAAACTTAGGTCTATGGAAGGAGACAAAAGCCAGAAACAGAGGCCTCGGATCTCGATGAGCCTTTTAAGAAGAGAACAATCTACTCCATTGCTCAACTTGTGTGGCAGTAATAGTTTGGCATTCTCCTTATCCTACTTGCCCAAATTGACTTTCAAGAGGGTAAAAACCATGCTCGTTATTGAATCAATGCCAACGAGCTCCATTTCTGCGCAGGAACATAAAGGAGGGTGTTTGCAAGAAAAATACTACCTTTTTAGCACCGAAGAGAGTACAAAAGAAGAAATAGAAACAAGGACTCTCTTTTGGATCAGCCAAGCCGAGAAAATATCTGGGAAATGTTTGATGCGATCTCCCCTACGTATGATCGAACAAATCGGATCCTATCCTTTGGAACCGATCTATTATTCCGAAAAAAGCTCTCCGAATACCTTCCAGAAAAAAATCAGCTGAAATTGCTAGATCTTGCTACTGGAACAGCCGATCAAATCATCGCTCTTATGGATACTACCGACAAGATTGATGAAGTAACTGGTCTAGACCCTGCGCAAAAAATGCTCGATCTTGGAGAAAAAAAACTGCGTGACAAATTTTACCACCCCAAGGTGCGTTTAGTTTGTGGAGTTTCTGAAAATCTCCCTTTTGAGGAACACGCGTTTGATGTGGTGACGATCTCGTTTGGAATTCGGAATGTCCAGTCGGTCGAAAAAACGCTCAGTGAAGCTTGCCGCGTGCTTAAGCCTGGAGGGCTTTTGATGATCTTAGAATTTTCTCTACCAGAAAAACGTTGGATCAACTATCTGTATCTGCTCTATTTGAGAAGATTGCTTCCTCTTCTAGGTGGGATCGCCTCTGGAAATTTTTCTGCGTATCGATACCTCAATAAAACCATTGAAACCTTTCCCTATGGTGAGGCTTTTTTAGAGATTTTACAAAAAAACGGCTGGAATCATCCCAAAAGAGTCCCTCTACTTTTCGGAACCATGCAGCTTTATCTTGCGCATTCCTATGATTGATTGGCTCAAACAATCGAAACAATTTCCCCAGCTCTACTGGAAACCAAGAGACACCAATGCGTGCTTGGCAGCTACAGGCAAAGGCTCTTTTGCCCCTTTTTACGTGGCTCCTTTCTCCTCAATGAACGCTCCCTTATGGAGCTCTTTCTCTCATCAGCGCACATTTGCCTTTGAGCAAGTAAGAACCGGGAAACAGGCCTCTTACGAAAAACGGCTCGTTACTCCAAGGATTCGGCAAATAAACTACTCTCCCACATTTGAGGAATGGAACCATTCTATTTTGCTCGCAAAAAAAGAGATCGAGCGGGGATCTTTCAATAAGATCGTCCTTGCAAGAAAGGTAGAAATTGTCTTAGAAAGCCCTATCGATCCATTGGAGATACTTCAGTCGAATCTTTTTGCCGCCAATCTTTATGGGTTCTATTTTTCTCCGAAAAAAGGAACCGCTTTTTTAGGAGCAAGTCCTGAGCGCTTAGTCAAACAGTGTGGAGATCTGGTGCAAACAGAGGCTCTAGCAGCAACGCGAAAACAGGGACAAGAGCAAGAGCTTTTTCAGAAAAGCAAGGAACAGAGGGAGTTTCGTTGCGTAGAAGTAGCGATTGAAAAAGCGTTACTCTCTTATGTCCGCAACCTAAAAAGCTCTAAAATAACGTTAAAAAAAAGCCACAATCTGTTCCATTTACGCAAGAAATTTCAAGGAGATCTGATCACACAAACGTCCTTAAAAAGCCTCGTGAATAGACTCCACCCCACTCCAGCGATTCTTGGGGAAAACACTCCATATACTTGGCAGTTTTTACAAAAGCATGAACCCTTTGAGCGGGGGCTTTATGCAGGCGTTTTTGGGCCACAAGAAGCAGAAAAAGCCGACCTTTGTGTCCCTATTCGCTCTTGCTTGATCGAGGAGAACTCTTTACAGCTGTTTTCTGGGGCGGGGATTGTCTTAGAATCAGATCCCCTGAAGGAATGGCAAGAACTTGATGATAAACTGGCTCCTTATCTAGAACTTTTATGTCTATCGCTTTAAAAAATGCGCACCTTTTGATCGATACTCTTGCAAAAAACGGCGCCCCGTTTTTTTGCATTTGTCCTGGCTTTAGAAATACAAGCTTAACCCTAGCTGTGAAAAAACACCCTCATATCGTACATTTTGATGAACGGGGCGGCGCTTTTTTTGCTTTAGGTTACGCTAAAGCAACGAAACGTCCCTGCCCTTTGATTGTGACTTCAGGCACCGCAGTTGCCAATCTTTTTCCAGCCCTTATGGAAGCAAAACAAGCGCAGATCCCTTTAATTCTTATCAGCGCAGATCGGCCTATGGAACTATGGGAATGCGGCTCCAATCAGACTGCGGCGCAAACAAACATTTTTTCTCTCTTTACCTCTTGGAGCGCTAGCGTCGACCTTTCAAGTAGAAATATGCCAGCAAGAGGGGTCTCATCGATAGCAGCTTTTTCCCTTCAAAAGGCCAAAGAAGGTCCTGTGCACATCAACGCTTTATGTAGAGAACCCTTTTTTGCTGACCAAGCTCCAACAGCCTCCCCTCCTGTTACCTACCTTGTAGAGGAAGGAAGCTCTTCTCCCAAAAACCTCCCCTATTTATCTGGAAAAACCTTGATTCTTCTAGGGGAAAAAAGAGCGCATAGCCCTGCTACGTTTGCCTTAGCAAAAAAACATCACTGGCCCATTTTTGCCGATATTCTTTCCAATCCTTATGATCCTAAGACAATCAAACTTGGAGATATTCTTCACGCTTTACCTGAAGCTTTGCCTGACAATGTTTTGCATTTTGGAGAGCGCTTTGTCACAAAAAAACTTTTCCACGCTCTAGAAAAAGCGCCTCCGAAATTCTACGCGCACATTAGCGAGCGTGCTGCACGTTTTGATCCATTTCATCTGATCACCGACCATTTTGTATGTAAAGACGCCGATTTTTGCGCCCAAGTGCGGGGAAGCTCTGATCCTTCCTATCTCCAGTATTGGGAAGGAAACAAAGCGCCCACTGGACGCTATACGTTGCAACAACACTACCTGCAGGTTCTAGGCGAGCTCCTCCCAAAACACTGGGCAATGTTTTTGGGCAATAGCACCATCATCCGGGACGCAGGTTTTGCCTTTTCTCCAAAAAACCCTCCCATTCTTTTAGGCAATCGGGGATGCTCTGGCATTGATGGGAACCTTGCGACCGCTTGCGGAGCGGCGCAGGCTCTGCAAATGCCCCTGCTTGCTGTGATGGGTGATCAAGCATTTTTGCACGATAGCAATTCCTGCGCTTTTTTGCAGAAGACCCCTGTCCCTGTGATCTTGCTTGTATTCAACAATCAAGGAGGACAAATTTTTCATACGTTGGGGATTTGTAAACCGAAAAAGGTGATCGATGAACTCTTTGTCGCTAAACATTCTTTCCAATTTGCAGGAATTGCAGATACATTTCAGCTTCCCTACTCTTCTTGTCATCATGTCGAAGAGTTTCCCGAAACTATGAAAAAAATCTTCGATATGAAAAAATCCTACTTTGTAGAGGTCCAGCTATGAAGGCTTTTCTTGTAAAGCTTGCTTTGGACGCATCTCGACGATGGTTCTACAAAAAGCGCGCGCTAAAGGCAAAGTCTTTGGTCTCTACGCTTGCGCCAATTTTTGGAAAGAAAGATAGGCATTACCTAAGTGAAATTTTATAAACAGATCCAAGGAGAAAAAACGTGATGAAATGGACAGATCTTGCAGATTACCAAGACATACGCTACCAGTCTAAAGGAGGGATTGCAAAAATTGTGATCAATCGTCCTCACGTGCACAACGCTTTTCGCCCTCTTACGGTTACCGAGATGATGAGCGCCATGCAAAAAGCAAAAAACGATCCTTCGATCGGAGTCATCATTCTTACAGGAGAAGGCACAAAGGCTTTTTGCTCGGGAGGTGATCAGAAAATTCGTGGAGAGTGTGGCTACCGGGATCAAGAGGGGGTCGATCGTCTCAATGTACTTGAGCTGCAGAGGATGATTCGGACTTGTCCTAAACCGGTTGTTGCGATGGTCGCTGGTTATGCAATTGGGGGCGGACATGTGCTGCACGTTTTGTGCGATCTCACAATCGCCGCAGACAACGCAATTTTTGGACAAACAGGACCCAAGGTCGGCTCGTTTGATGGAGGATATGGAGCCTCTTACTTAGCGAGGATCGTTGGACAAAAAAAAGCGCGAGAAATTTGGTTCTTATGCCGCCAGTATGACGCAAAAACGGCGCAATCGATGGGCCTTGTCAATGAAGTGGTTCCTCTGAAAGATCTCGAAGAGGCGACTGTAGCTCTTTGTGAAAAAATGCTCGAGCATTCACCACTTGCTCTTCGCTGTCTTAAAGCAAGCCTCAATGCAGATTGTGATGGGCAAGCAGGATTGCAAGAAATTGCGGGCAACGCCACCCTTCTCTACTACATGACTGAAGAGGCGCAAGAGGGGAAAAAAGCCTTCAATGAAAAACGCTCTCCCGATTTTGCGCAGTTCCCAAAACGAGGTTAAGAAATGACAAAACTGGGAGCCTGGATCCTCGCTATCCGAGTCAACACGCTGATTGCGAGCATCAGCCCCGTACTCATCGGATCTGCTTTAGCGTGGAAAGGGGATCTTTTCTCTTTTTCCCTTTTTTTCTCCACAATCCTTTTCGCCATTTTGGTGCAAATTGGCACCAATATTTCGAATGACTACTTCGATTGCTTGAAAGGAGCCGACACGCAACAGAGAAAAGGACCGATCCGAGTTTGTCAGGCAAAGCTTCTCTCTTTGGAAGAGGTGCGCATGGGCTTTGTGCTCAGCTTTACTGCTGCGTTTTTCATTGCTCTTATGCTCAGCATGCAGATCGGATTTTGGCTTCTTAATCTTGGGATGATATCGATTGCTTTGGGGATCTTGTATACAGCAAGCCCTTACGCCTTAGGTTACTTGGGACTTGGAGATGTATTTGTTCTCACGTTTTTTGGTCCGGTTGCCTCAGGAGTTTCTTACTTCATTCAGACAGGCTCTTTCACTGGGGAGTCATTTGTGCTCGGTTTGGGCCCCGGTCTAACGTCTTGCGCCCTTTTGGTCGTCAATAACCTGCGCGACGCGCAGGAAGACGCTCTTGTAGGAAAAAAAACGCTTGTCGTCCGCTTTGGAAAACCCTTTGGACAAATCGAATACACTCTGTGCGTCACACTGCCCTGCTTTCTCCCTATCTTTTTTACCCCTCTATTTCTCGTTGCAGGTCTTCCGCTTTTTGTCTTTAGCTTGTCTCTAGTTTACAAAGCGCATCAAAATCCTATACTCTATAATCAGTTACTGATCAAAACGTGTTATTTTCTATGGGCTTATACTCTTGTTCTCATCCTTTGGATTATTCTTGGGTAAAGAGCCTAGATCTTCAGTATACTCGCTATAGCCGCTCTCTTCATCCCCCTCTATTTGGGATCAAAAAGCGAGAAGGGTGCGTGGTTTCCTATGCAAAAACATCCGCAACTAAAGAGGTAGAAATTGCCCCCCTGCCAGGAAGGAGCCAGGAAACTCTTGAAGAAGCGATCGAAGATTTTCAACAAGGAATGGGAAGATTTCCCTCTTCCCGTTTTGCGTTAGAGTCGCTGACTCTTCCCCACTATCCTAAAGAGGAAATCCCCTTTTCTTTTCTCTTAACAGGCTCTGTAGAGACCATGCGAGACGATGCTCGTCTTAGTACAACGACCTACATGAAGGTAAAAATTGGCCATTTTTCTTGGAAAGAGGCCGTTTTTTGCCTAAAAACACTCAAAAGTCTCTTTCCAGAAAAACATTGGGCACTTGATGGCAACCGCGGCTGGACTTTTGAGGAATTTTCTGCCTTCACCCGTTCCTTTGATCCGAGCGATTTTCTCTACATCGAGGAGCCAGTATCTTCCCTATTGGCTTTGCGCAGAGTAGCCCAGACGACCCCCTTTCGTTTAGCTCTCGATGAATCTTTGTACGAAACATCGGCAAAAGAGTTATTAGGTTTCCCTTCGATCTCTACTCTTGTTGTGAAACCAACGTTGTATGGAGGGCTGACCGATCTCATAGCTTTACAAAAGCACGCTCGAGATAAAGAGATTGTATTATCGAGCTCTGTTGAATCGAAGGTGGGTCTCAAAAATATTGAGAAGCTCCGTCAAGCTCTTCAGCTCAAAACCCCATTAGGTGTAGGAACAAACCGGTTTTTTTTCTAAGATGGAGACTCTGTACAAGCAGTTCTTACAATCTTTTCAAAGACACGCGCAAAAGGTCGCTGTCAAAAAAGGGAAAAGACTTTGGACCTATAAGGAGCTATGGAATAGCGTCGTAAAATGCCGAAAGCGCCTTTCTGCGCTAGCTTTGCCAGAGCAATCGATCATCTCCTTTGATGGCGAACCATCGTTTGATGGAATCGCTCTACTTATCGCTTGTTTATTGGAAGAACAGGTGCTTTTTCTCATCAACAGGCGCCTTCCCGATTTTTTTCTACAAAATAGACTCAAAAATCTTACGGTCGCCCTATCGATTGGAGAGAAACGCCTTGGGAAACGCCATCTATCTGCTCAGGGCTTTTTCACAAGCGTTCCTGCTGGCTCTACAATAAGAAACGCCCCTCTTCTTTTTGAAAAACCCTGCACAATGATCTTTACTTCGGGAACAACAAACTTACCAAAAATTGCCCTCCACAGCGGCTCCAATCACCTCTACAGCGCCTTAGGAGCGCAAACGCATGTCAAGCTCCTCCCGTCAAGCACCTGGTTTTTATCCCTTCCCCTCTATCATGTAGCTGGCCTAGGAATCGTTTTTCGCACTCTTCTTCATGGCGCTTCTATCCGGATTCCCGAAGAGGAAGAAGGCCTCCCTGTAGATGTAACCCATATTTCTGTTATAGAGACCACTTTTAGACGTTTATGCGCCTCTTTACAAGAACATCGGCTATCTTGCGTGATGCTCGGAGGAGGGCCGATTTCTTCTGATTTGGTCGATCTTGCAACTGCCCATCAGCTCCCTATGCTTTACACCTATGGAATGACAGAAATGAGCTCCCATATTTGCAACGCAACAACCTTGTATAGAAAAGGGAAAGCCGTTTGTTACGGCCTTCCCCACTCTCACGCAGAAGTGCAGGTGCGAAATGGGGAGCTGTTTGTTCGAGGAAACGCCCGCTTTTTAGGGTATTATCCCCTAAAAAAACAGGAGACTTTTTGGTTTGGCACAAAAGACGCCGGAGCGATTGACGAGGAGCAAAAGGTTTGGATTCATGGAAGAAAAGATCGGCAGTTCATCTCTGGGGGAGAAAATATTCAACCAGCAGAAATCGAAGAGGCTCTTCTTGCTTGCCCAGGCGTTGAATTTGCGCAAGTGTTCCCCAAACCAGATCCTACCTTTGGCATGTGCGCTGTAGCTATGGTCCGCATGAGCCTACCTTTTGATGAAATTGCGCTCAAAAATTCCCTCAAAAAAAGACTTCCTCGCTATAAAATTCCAAAAAAAATTTTCTTAGAAACGGGGTCGATTTCTTCTTTACAAGGAAAATTTTTTTGAGGTACATTCGTGATAAAATCGATTTGTCGAAAATGCGATTTCTAATCTATAATCACCTAGGATGGGGCGTATTATTCGTTATCATTTTATAGGTGTAAAAAGGTAATTTTGGTCTATAATTATGCGTTTATTTTCTACAGAAACTTCTTCCTTTATCTTGCACAAAAAAGTACTCAGTGGTGAAAGATCGCTCCGAGAGCAAGGTCTTCCCATCTCAGCCAATGTGCGTAGCGTATTTTCCGAAGATCTATCCCCAACTTTTTATCTCAAAAAATCTCTACATCTCTATCAACAAGGGCTAAGAAAAGATGAAGTCAAACTTCTTTTTTTATCCATCAAATGTTTGAAAAAATCTGCTACCAGTTTGCCTCAAGATTTTTCTACCCTCTACTTTTGGGGAACTGTACTGTGGAAAATTGGTGAGAAAACAGGAGACATCTCCTATTTTTCTGCTGCTTACGAAAAATATTTAGACGCAAAAACCCATATTGTAGAGGAGTCCCCTTCGGTCCTTGCCGATTTTTATACGCAGTTAGGCACGTTAGAGACTCTTTTAGCAGAAAAATCGGGAGAAGCCATTGATATCCGCTTTGCGATTAAGTCTTTTCGGAGCTCCCTTCGCTACCAGAAAAATCCTGCTCCAAGCTTTTGGATCGCTTTTGGTAAAGCCTATTACCAAATGGGTTTATTCGTGAACGATAATCGCCACTATTTACAAGCTATAGGCCACTTCACAAAAGCGCTCGAGTATGAAGGAAAAAATCCGGCGGCGTGGATCCTGTCGGCTTCTGCTTACAAAGAGCTCTACATCAACACCTCTTCGGAAAAATACTTCAAACAAGCCAGCCTCCATTATCAACATGCTTGTCAATATGATGATCTCAATGAGGAAATTTGGCTAGAATGGGCCGCGATTTTGCACGAATCGGGCAAAATCAATGAAGATCCGAAAAAGCTGCGGTTATCGATAGAAAAATGCATCCGAGCTCATAGCTTAGAGCCAAACTCCCCACGTGTTATTGGTCAGTGGATCGAATCCCTGTCTCTATTGGGGAGCCTTTCTTCAAGGCATGACCTCATCATTGAAGCGGAAAACAAAGCAATCAAAGCCACCTCTAGTTTCCCCGAATCCCCCGAAGTTTGGTATGCTTACGCCGTCTGTTTGGGAGCGCAAGCTACCTATTATGAAGACCCCGCCTTTTATGATTTTGCTATCGAAAAGATCCAGCAAGGACTATGGATCGATTCCTCTATTGCTGAACTGTGGTGCCTACTCGCCTTTTTTCACCACCGTCTCGGTAGCCACTTTTCTGATCAAAAACTCTTGCGCCTTGCAGAAAAATTTTACCAGAAAACCGCTAGCTTAAAACCTGCTTGTCCCCAAGTCATCTTTCAAAGAGCGCGCAATCTTCTCGAACTTGCTGAGCTTTTAGAAAATGCCCAGTATGCTCGCCAAGCTTATGAAACATTGGAGCATCTGATCCATTTTCAGAAAGATTCCCTCTTAGATCACCCCGAATGGCTTTTTGCTTACGCCTCTTCTCTCTACACCTTAGGCGAAATCTCCTCAAACGAAACCTTTTTAATGCGTAGCGTTGAAGTCTTTTGGCAGGTACTTCTCATCGAACCTGAATTCCCGCAAATTCACCGAAAACTCGCGATCACTTTTTCTCAATTAGCCGATTTTTCGACCAACACCGTTTTGTATCAAAAAGCGTTTCACTACTTCGAAATTTCTGTGCAAAAAGATCCTGAAAACCAGGAAACTTGGCTAGAATGGGGGTTAAGTTTGATTCAGCATGCCCATCTTACTTATGATACGAAGAAAGAATTCTCAATCTATTTGGACGCAGAAAAAAAAATCCGCAAAGCAGGAGAGCTCGGCTCAGAACATGCCTTTTACCACTTAGCTTGCCTCTATTCTTTGATGGGAAAATTTACCGATGCAATGCATCTGCTAGAGATGGCCAAAGAACGGGACGTTCTCCCACCCCTTACCGAATTGATAGAAGATGACTGGCTAGAAGCTTTGCGCGCTACGCCAAAATTTTCTCAATTTGTCCGCTATTTAGAACAAAAAGAAAAGCTCTAAGAATACTTCACCATCTCTGTAAATAGCCTTCTTGAAACCATAGAAGGTATAGTCAGATCAAACAGGATACCTCCATATATCTTACGAATTTTTCGGCTTTTATCCATTTTCCAAAAAGAGTTTTGTTGTAAAACAATTCTTGACATCAATCATCATTGTAAACTAGTTCTGTTTTTTCCCGGAAATCGTTGCAGCTAGATCAACATCCTTGTAAAATAACGTACAAAGCAATGGCTCTTTACTCCTATACTTTCGGCAAAACCATGCCCGCAGCTTACGTGTCCATACAAGGCTCACCCTATGAAGAACTTTTTGGTATCAAGATGCTACTAGCGCGGTTCTCAAAACCCCATCATCTAAGCGATGAATGGCTCATGCCAGACTGGGCAGATCTACTTGGTTTTGATAGAAAAATACCTTTGCCCTATAAGGGCCTATACTTTTAGAAAAAGCTGAACGTTAGCAACAAACCTTTTGGAGAAAACATGTCTAGTTGCCTAGAACAATATGGTAGCGTATGTAAATACGCAGAAGATGCGCATTTACATTTCCAATTAAAAAAAACCTTTTTCTTGAAAGACACCGCGGCTCAGATTGGAGAAATTGCATTAATACTCCTGTCTGCCTACTTTTCTTTTGCCCTTGGAGGAAATCTCCTTGCTATAGGAGAGATGAATCGTCCCATCTCCCCTGTTGTACAACAAGACCCCTACCAAAAATGTTGTTCTAACATGGGTAAACTATGTACCTTATTATGCGCATCAATCCTTGCGTATCAATATCAATGCAACATTAAAAAAAGTATCCTAGATACTGTTTCACGTTTAAGAAGAGAGCGAGGTACGCGGCTAGAAAGGGAGCATGTTTTGATCAACATAACATTGCCAATAGTTCCTCCTTCTGCCGAAAACGTGACCAGTCAAAACGTTTTACTGACTATCCATAGGGTCGATCCCCCTCTTATAGAAAATCCTCTACTCCATTCTTACTTAAGAACTGCTGAGAGATTCGGTATTGTCTGCAAATTTTTTATACCACTAGCTTGTGGCTACGGGGGTTATCAACAGCCTATCAGACACAATATGAGGCTTAGTGGATACTTGCTAACGTTGCTGACAAGCTCGTTTTTGTTTTGTAAACTATGCGTAGCTTTGATTAGCAAAGTGAAAGTGGATAAAATATGGAACTCTCGCCGAAGAATGCAATACCAAACTTTTGTGTAGTCATGACGCCGGCCATCAAAGCCGTTTTGCCTTCATTCATCATGAATACTTCCTCAGTGGCGTACGATCATCAAACGTTCGCTCAAGAAACTTTTGCGTCTATTTGTTTTTCTTTTGAGGAAGAAAGGTCTTTCAAGATAGCTTCTAAAACACGATCATCATCGCAAGATGCCCAGTGCTTTTTCACATACCTGTTTAAAGAATGGCGTAGCCGATCAAATAGAGCCTTCCACTCTTTTTGATCAAAGTGTTTTGTATACCTCCCCACATCGAGATCAAATACCTCTCCATTTTCTGATACCCCTGTATTTCGAAAAGGGCAGGGATCCTTATTCATCACCCCATTTTCTAAAAGCCTCTTTTGCAATAGCAAGTACTGCGCAATACATTGGCCTAGTTTTTCAGAGTTCTTGTCACGAATGCACTGATCAAGAACCTCTTTAAACAACGTCGCTTTTTTTTGGATCAAAAAACTCGTATTGCGACCATCAAGAAGATAGGAGCGGCCCAAAGCATCGACAAGAGTGAGAGAGGGTAATGGAGAAGGTTTTGCTCCATAAGGCTGAAAGTAGACAATACCACTTTTTTTCGGAGAGGCGTCAATCGCCAAAAAAGTACTTTCGATCCAATCTCCCAATTTTTTTGGCTCTTTTCTTAAAGAGCTCCCTCTAAGAGCATCAAAATGGGAGGCTACTCCCCGACTTGTTAAATGGATCCGAAAAAACTTGATCACATATTTTCCATCACTACTTAGGAAGACGTACGTTTGTCTTCCTTTACCCAAATAGGTCCAAGGAGCCTCAAATTTTTCTGGTAACGCCCCAAAGGTGGATCTAGGACTTGTTGCGAGTTCCCTTGCAATCAGAATTTTCGATACGCAAAACCCTCCTGTTATCTGATGCCAAAGGATCGTGGAAAAGACCGGAAGAGAAAAAAACAGGGCAATCACGAAAATACGTTTCTTCATCATCCCATTTTACCAAGAACTCTTCAGATAAGCACGCGGATTTCACTGAAAAAACGTGGGCATCTATCTACAGCAAAAAATTCCTCATGTTGTTAGATCAGCGACTATGAAGGATGTTAAAGAGTTTTTCCTAAGGAGACAATCACATCAAAATGTTTTTTTGTGATCGGTTGGATCGATAAACGCATCCCTTTTTTGAGCAAAAGCATATCTTGCAAGTCAGGGTGTACTCTCATCTCTTTTAACAGCACAAAGCCATTAAATCGCTCCTCAAAAGCCACATCGACGAGATACCAAATCGGCCGATCTTTTGTAGCTCTTTGATCAAAGTACTTGCTGGAAGGATCGAGCGCTGTCCAATCAGGATAGGGACGGGAAACAATCTTCCCAACTCCTGCTACCCCTAAAGGGGGCTTGTTCGAGTGGTAAAAAAGAATAGGATCCCCAACGCGCATATCGCGCATCATAAAATTTCTTGCTTGATAATTACGCACTCCCTCCCAAGGAGTCGTTCCTTCCTCTTCAAAATCATCAATCGAATACGACCGGGGCTCAGATTTCATGATCCAATAACGCATAATACTCCTTGTCGATAGACATTTTACAAGATATGTTGAAGGAAAACAAGGATAGCAGATGGGCTCTCGGAGCAGTTTTTTTCAAACGGGGCAAAAGAAACTCGCCTACTTCCTTTGGAGTATCCCTTTGCATCGGCTGAAAAAGGGGCGCTTTTGCGCCCTCATTGCGCGGGCTTTTTGGAAAAGCGGCTCCCAATCACTCACCGATCTTGTATTTCTCCGGGCATCTCACCTCACATTTTATACCATCATGTCGATGGTTCCTTTGCTTGCGATTCTGTTTGCTTTAGCTACAGGTTTTGGGGCGGAAAACCTCCTAGAAGATTTTTTGTATGAACGTTTTCAAAATCATCTTACGTTCATCGAGACATTGATGGGCTTTGCGCGCAACCTTTTACAAGAAACTAAAGGCGGCTTATTAGCTGGGGTCAGCTTACTCGTCCTTTTTTGGACTGTTTTCAATGTGCTTCACCAAGTCGAGTCCTCTTTTAACCACATTTGGCGGGTAAAAACGGGGAGAAATTGGATCAGAAAATGTACCGACTATGCTACCTTTCTATGCACCGTGCCTTTCCTATTTGTGCTATCAAATAGCTTGCGCATTTACCTTATAACAAGAGGAACTGCGGCGTTCTTTTTGGAAAACATCGCCTATTTTGGTCTTCCTTATCTATTGATGTGGATCGTATTTACCCTTTTTTATGTTTGGATCCCAAACGTTCTAGTAAAGGCATCTTGCGCCATATGGAGCGGAGCTATCAGCGCAGCCATCTACCAAATCATCGAGTGGTTCTACCTATTTTTTCAAATAGGGGTCTCTAGGTACAATGCTATCTATGGCAGTTTTGCAGCGCTTCCCCTATTTTTCACCTCAATCTACATCGGCTGGTTGATTGTACTTTGGGGAGGAGAGCTCACTTACTCGCTAGAAACTCTTCAAAGGTATGATGGGAATTTGGACAGCTCTCCTTTATCCACTAAGGGGAAAAGGTATCTTCTTCTTTGGATGCTCTCTGTTTCTTGGAGGCAATTTACGAGCAACAACGCTCCTATTACAAAAAAGGAGATCTTCTCTCGTGTCCGTTTTTCTCCAAAAATCGTTGAAGAGCTCATCGAAGAGCTCGTTGAAAAAGGGTGGTGGGTACCTGCGCAGTATCAGGGAGAAGATGGGTACGTACTTGTCAAAAACGTGGGGGATTATTCCCTAAAACATGTGATCGATCTCTTAGAAGGCGCAGGAAAATGGCCGGTGATTGTAGAAGAAGAGGGACACTATCTTGCTAGCCATTTAGAAAAATTGGAGCGAGAGATGCTCCAAGTAAAAACAAACATCAAAGTAGGAGACTTACCTATGAAAAAGAACTATCCAATCTATTTTTATCCTGTATACAAAGATTACGTATGGGGAGGTGTAAAGATCAAAGAACTAGGGGGAAGAGAGAAAATTCCTTTCTCCAGGGTGGCGGAATCTTGGGAAATTGCTGATCATAAAGATGGGATGAGCGTGGTAGAAAATGGGCCTTACAAGGGACTGACCCTTAGCGAACTTACGCACAAATGTGGGAAAGCCCTTTTAGGAGAAAAAGGGGGGAAATTCCCTCTGCTGATCAAAATTCTCGATGCTAGAGAGAGCTTAAGCGTGCAAGTACACCCCAATGAAAAAACGGCCCCAACCCTTAAGGGAGAACCAAAAACAGAGATGTGGTACGTGCTTCAAGCAGAAAAAAATGCGGGAGTATGTGTTGGGTTTCGGGAGAAAATGACCCCTGAGAAATTTGCAAAGGCCGCGAGGGACAATACGCTTATCCCACTTTTACAGTCTTCCTCTGTTCAACCAGGAGATACGATCTTTGTGCCTGGAGGAACCATTCATGCGATTTTGCATGGGGCTTTGATCTTGGAGGTGCAGCAAAACTCAAATACAACTTACCGGATTTATGACTGGAACAGAGGAAGAAAACTGCATCTCTCCGAAGCTACAAAGGCCCTTTCTTGGGAAAAAACAGAAAGCATTGTAGAACAAAAAATACACAATAAAGACCATCTACTTTTGCACCGATCAGAACATTTTTGTATGGAAAAATGGGATGAAGGATTAAAAAAAGAGGGCCCCTTTACAAGTTTTCAGATCATTTTCTTACTGAAAGGAGAGGGATCGATCACCGTAGATGGGAACACCTGCGCTTTGCAGCCTTTCCGGGCTTGCCTCATTCCTGCTGCTTCAGAGCAGCTACTTATTACGGTAGAAAAGGGAAGCTCCTATCTTCGGATCTACCTTCCAAGCTCTAGCTGAGCCTGACTAGCCAAAGCAAGCCCCGAGAGCTCACTAATCTTTTCCCCAAGGGAAGTGGTTGTGATCGTACAACAGTCTCGGGCTATTTTCCAAGAAAACCGAGGAAGTTTTTCTCGGAGCCTGGGCAACATCCACTCTTGCATATGAGAGGCAATGGTTCCTAAGATCACTACTTCAGGGTTTAGCGTCATCAGAATGACTCCTATGCCTTGTGCTAGCCTTGTGGTGAACCCATCCCACATCTTTTCGGCAAAAGGGTCCCCTTGATAGAGCGCTTTTTCTAGGTGGATCAAATCCAGCTTTGCAAGATCCCCTCCTACTGCGTCCAAAGCGGCGCTGTGGCATGCAGAATCTTTCAATAACGCTTGAACGTGTTTTCGGAAGTTGGCTCCTCCGCAGTACATTTCAAAACAGCCTCTTTGCGAACAAGGACACAAAGGTCCATCGATATCCAAAACAAAGTGGCCAATTTCCCCTGCCGTATCGCTTTTCCCCTGCACAATACGCCCCTTATGGATAATTCCTCCTCCCATACCTGTACTGCAGGTGAGATAAACCAAGGTATTGACTTTCTGAAAAGAGCCAAAAGCGTACTCAGCAAGAGCCTGCGCGTTGGCATCATTGTTCAAAATCATCGGATAGGGAAGCTGTTTTTTGAGCTCTTGAACGATTGGCGCAGATCTCCACCCTGGCAAGTTCGGCAAATCTAACAATCTACCTTGTTCTACAGATAGAGGCCCTGGAGCGGAAATCCCCACCGCTGCAATTTCTTCTTCTTGCAAGTAGAGCTCTCTTCGTAGAGATTCCACCATCTGCGTAATCTTTTGTACGCCCTTTTCCCATTTTGGTACATCTTTGGTAGAGATCCTTTGTGAAGCTTTGATCTTACCTGCCACGTCACCGATACAAACAGAAATTTTTGTGCCCCCAATATCGATTCCAACAAATTGCTTCTTCATAACTTGAAATTATCCAAAACGTCATTTCTTGCAAAGACTAAATTCCAATCCTTGTGTCTCTTAGATTTTTTTGGTTTACTAATGAAAAAGGCCTTTTTGTGAGCAAAATCCTCCTGATTACCCTCTTTTTTCTATTTTTTCTCATCAATCTCGCAAAATTGGGAAGAAAGCATGGCCAAGGAGCTTTCCAAAAAGGCGCTTCTTGGCTAGAAGCAGTGATCAAAGATCTTTTCTACCAGTCTCTACACTGCCTATTTTTTCCACTCGCGCTTTTCCCTTGGGGATCAAAAAAACACGATAAAACCCCCATCATTCTTGTGCATGGATACATGCACACAAGGGTCATCTGGCTCTACCATCTATTCCACCTAAAAAAACAGGGTTTTGGGCCCATTTTTACCTTGAATTTAGGCAAACCTTTTTCTTCGATACACAGTTTTCGCAACAAGCTCTCTACGCGGATCAAAGCCCTATCTAAGGAATTAGGTAAAGAAGAATTCTATCTGATTGGTCATTCGATGGGAGGGCTTGTTTGCATTGCCTCTGCTCTAGAGAAAACCGGTAACATTTCTATCAAAAAAGTGATCACTATCGGCTCACCCATCCATGGGACAAAGGCGGCAAAGCTCGCTATCGGAGAGTGCGCGAGAGAAATGGAAAAGGATTCTTCGTTCACACAATCGCTAGCAGAAAAGATGCAACAATGCGCCACCACAGAATTTTTCCATATTGGAAGCAAAACAGACCAGCTCGTGTTTCCCGCAAGCTCTAGCTTTTTGCGCAAAGATCGTGATCACGTATGCCTGGTCGAAGGGGTAGGACATGTGGGTATGATGGCTTCAAAAAAAGTGCATCAAAAACTGAGCGAATACCTCTCTTCAAAAACGCTTCTTTCTCAAACGTTGGACTAACTTCTGGATTCTTGTTCGTAGAGGTCCTACAAAACATTGCTTCGATATACTGGCTTTGTAGCAACCTCCCAAATTTTTCCATCAGAGTTTTTCTAGGTGATTTTGCATAGACACGTTTTTCTTCATGAGCTCTTTCTTTAAAAAAATGCCCTAAACAAAAAAAATCCTTGTAAAAATTTGTTCATCAAGAATAATCATAAGCATTTTTTATCAAAGATATACTCTTGATAAAAAAATGAAGAACGGCTCTTTCGAAAAGAGGAAACCAAGCAAACAGGTTTCTAGAGGAAACTATGTAATACGCCCCAAGGAGACTACAAACCCTAACTAAAGCCTTTCGATACAAAAGGCTCATCCCGATTCCTAACTGCACCCAAAACTCGGCCAAGCGGATGATTTCTGCTACTTCTTTCGACAGTGCCCCTAACCTTTTACAAGCCCATTCGATCAATAGAACACGTTCGCTATTTTTAGAACGCTCTCGAAATCGTTTGTTTTTCATCGTGAAAAACAGGAGAGATACCGATGGATCTATCGATAGGAAGTACATCAGAACTTGATGAAGAAAGGCTCTTTACCAAAGATCCCTTTCAAGTAGAGAGGCTATCCGATTTAGAAAAAAAAGTGTTCGCCCTCATCATTCAGCCCGATTTGCCTGCAATAGCTCAGGAAAGGATCTTAGCGCTATTAGCGCTTCTTGGCACGAAAGATATCAGAAAAATCACTCAAGATATTCGACAGATACGTCTAGGTACCGAGTTTGCTAACGCCAGGCTATTGAAAAAGATCGCCAGGTTCTGGAAAGAACACAAAAAAGAAATCATCATAGGCGCGATTATTGTTGCCACTGTTATAACCGTAGGGGTTGCTACTGGAGCGCCTCTTACCATAGATATGGGAGCAGGAGGAGTCTGCGTAGCCATGGAGGTCATGACTCTTGGAAGCGAAGAGAAGACCCACACTTCGTATGATCTTCCCTCTCCGTGCCCAAATGGGTACCATTCCCCCCAGCAAGTAATGCACCAAAGAAAAAGCGCAGAGGCTGCTTCTCTTGAAATCTCAGAGGAAAAAGATTCTGCAGAAGAGATTGCAAAGGAGAAACTTCTCCACGCTCAAGAATCCTCCCGAGAATACTTCACCCCCTTTGAAGTTCCCCCTTTTGAATTGTTTGATGAGGGGTTTCTTCCTGAAGCAGCGTATAGCTTGCCTCCCAACGTCGATTTTTCTTACCTCGAAAACCCTAATAAGACGTTGACGTTTGATTATCAGGAGCCCTCGCTCAAAAATCGTGATCTTGGGATGCTTCAATCCATCTTCACTCTCTATGAAATCTCTCAAGATCCTAGCACATTTGCCTACTCTTCAGAAACAGGGTTGGAGCCAGATTTTTATAAAATCTCTGAATGGATCGTTAACCATCCAGAGCGAATGCAGGGATTGCAACCGTTTTATCCCGGCTCTCCTTACGGCGCAGATTCCATCTTGAACTTCACACCAGAGTGGGTAAAAAAATGCCAAGAAACGATCGATCAAGAGCAGTATCCTGAAGTATATGCACTACTAGAAAAAGTCTCCGACTGGGCTGAAAATCGTCCCCCAAATATCCCAGGCTGGAAGCCTTTTGTTCCCTACATGCCAAGCGCAGGATTCGATCCTATGATCGATCTTGCGCGGGAATGGACCGAGAAATTTCAAGGTCAAGCCGACCCTAAAACATTTTCTTCTGTCTATAACATGCTCCTTGAATCGGCCATCTCTTCCAATGAATTTCACAAGGACTGGGAGAAGTTCACTCAAAAACATCAGAAGCCCCATATATTTTACACCGCCGTTAATGGCATCTCTGTTAATCAGGAGCTCCTAGAAGAGTACAAGGTGTATTTTAAAGACCGGATCACTCACGGTAAAAAAGTCGATTGGACTTATAACGAGGATAGAGGTTTTCGCCAGCATATACATGATCTTCTTTACAAAGACTTTCAAGAACAGCTCGCTCCTGCTGGAGAGGAATTGAAGGCCAAGATCCTCGATTTTTATGAAAAAAATAAAGAAAATCCAGAAGCTCGTATTATCCACTTTTGTCACAGTCAAGGGGGGCTTATTACAGGAGCTTTGCTTCGGCAATTGCCTAAAGAAGTGCGAAGCCTAGTCTACGTGATCTCTATAGCATCTCCCATTCCTATTTACAATGAAGATTGTGGAGGTGCGGTGAATTTAGTTAGCGATCGTGATTCTATGCCTCTAGGAAAATATGTCTATAAACGCCTACCATTCAACATAGAGGAGATGCACAAGCTTTATCGACTCCATCATGAAGGAAAAACTGCGAATATGCTTTATGTACGACATCACCCAGAAGCGTGCTCGTTTTTTGATCATCACTTGAGGAGCCCTACTTACGAGATTCTACTAGCAGAGCTTATTAAAAATGGATTTTTTCACGAGAGTCATTAGAAAGCGTCATAAAAATTTAAGATCAATTCACACCACCACACTCTGGGACCAAAAATCTTAGATATAAATTTGAAAAAGGCAAGCATCAGATCACCGACACCTGTACGTGCAAGTCTTGCTCTAAGATAGTTGTAAAAGCACTCAAAAACCCGTTCGGTATGAATGGAAATAGCCTTGAAGATGTTTCAAGAAAATTTCAATGCGAGCTCCCTACACAAATATTACATTCTTATTGACTACTCAAGAAGTATCTTTTAAGATTCCTTTTTTTTCTGGAAATTCAACATAGGTATCTTAAATTATGCCGATTACTCATTATTTAAAACTTGGTGTATTTTTCTTACTCCCGTTTTTTTCAGTTACTTGTGAATTAAAAGAGAAAAATCTGACAATACCATTTGTTACCCAATTTCTACGTGAAAATGGCTCTTTTCTAGCTGACAACAAACAGGTAGAGTTTGTCGAGCGTGGTATGACCCATATTTACAAAGTACATAACACCCAAACATGGTACCTTAAATTCACTCCACAAAAACGGCGTTCAGTTGGCGTCTTTTATCCAAAACGCCTTTGGTCTCCCACAACTCACGAATCAAGCCTACACGGTATTCGTCGAAGGGAAGCTTTACGTCCTCTTATTCGCAAAATCAATGCTCTAAGCGGTAGACATCTCCTCATTCCTCCCCATCCTATCGATCAAGAAGGTAAAATTTGGGAATTGATGACTCCAGGGCCTGAAGAACTTTCATGCCCAGTGCTTGCAAATAATCTAGCAACTGGCTGGCTTGGAATCGAAGCTGTCGCAAACCCGCAACATGATGGTTCTCCTGATCTTTGGGACCCAAAAATCTATCCCGCTTCGAATCTTCGTGCACTAGCAATGCACCTGAAAAAAATTTCCGATCTTGCAATAGCTACCATGGACGATACTTCTCTATCAACATTGCGCCATGAAAGAGATCGTTACTTGCAATACGATAACCTTATAGTCCCTTTTCTAAGCGTATGGGGGGTAAGTCAGTTTTCTCTTCAAGATGTCCTTGAAGGAATGGATAATCCCTATTCTCAAGAATGGCAGGAATTAACAAGCCAAGCTAGAAAGAAGATCGAGCAAATTGATCACCGCCTTGCTGATATCCGAAAAATTCACCATCTTGATGAAAAAACATCTTTAGAGTCGATAAAAAATGATTTTTACAAAAAAGTTGAGCCAATTTTTTTACAACAAGAAAAATCGGATAACTTCGATTACCTGCCCCCCCGTTTACGTTTTTTTTACGCTCTGTTTTCGCTAGAACGAGAAGGGCTTATCTCAGAAGAAACGCGGCTTTTAGGTAGAAACCTTGCCCAATGTGACATTGCATACCAATTGGCGAATGATATTTTGTACAATCAAGGGGTAATTACAAAAGCACTATTCGAATTACTACACAATATTCAATCCTACTATAAAACCGTTCAACGTGCTCCCAAAAGCCTTATCCACGGTAACGCGCATCCCCATGAATTTTTACAAGACAAAAAGGGAAATTGGACACTTGGAGGGTGTGAATATCTTCATGTTGGATGTGTATACAGAGATATTGCTCAAGAATACGTACGCAAACTTGTCAAAAGCTATCTCCTTCAAGAAACGAGTCAAGATGATACACTTGAAAAAATTGAAGCCGTATTGGTTCCAGGCTGGTTTGACTCTTTTTGGCCAGATATCATGGGATACTGTGTCGTCGAATTTGCTCAAGAGCTTGAAACACTTTTCTTTGCTTATTCGATGGATCTTGAAAAAATTGACTTCTTGAATTTAACCATTACACCAGAAACATTTTTGAAAGAAATGCGTGAGAGATTAACTTTTGAAAACTGTTATCGTAATGAGTTGTTTCCTCTCATAAACCCTACTCCAATGCGATAAGGATTACCCGTAATAGCTGATTCATCGAAAGTTCCCTCGCTTGTTGCACCAAATCTATTATTCGTAATGGCCTGAATACAAACATCTACATGAAAACTGGAAGAGTTAATGAGAAATCATTTATGCCAACATCCACGGAATACGTCTATTGAGAAATAATCTTTGGTAATGCCCATCCTTCCTAACGAGGTATCTACAAATAACCTCGCTATAAAACTTATTTATAGCTATTTTTTTTAAGACTCTCTAGAGTATTTATTTTATTTTTTATCAACTTTCTATTTGGGAAGTTGCTCTCATTAAAACCCCTATTTTGGAGTGTTGTATGTACCAAGTATTTGATCAAGAAGTATTTGAAGAAGCCCTATGGAGTCAAAAAAGCGCTGTTATCTCTGAAGCTTTGCATTACCGGCAATATTTAACAGGTTGGTGCTCGTTTGACAAATGTACCGCTCTGATCAATCTTATCTTAGCGACAAAACCCTCTGTTGTTGTGGAAATTGGCGTTTGGGGGGGCAGCTCTCTTGTTCCGATGGCAACGGCTCTTAGAGCGAACCAAAAAGGTGTGATTTATGGCATCGATCCTTGGGATAGTCAGGAGTCTGCTCGTCACCAAAAAGCAGATATTCATTACAATTTTTGGAGTAGCGCGGATCATGAAGCTGTTTTCATTGAGCTTCAAGAGTTCATTCAGAAGGCTTCTTTAGAAAAGCAAATTGTTTTAATTCGGGAAACTTCGGAGGAGGCTGAGCCTATTCAAGAGATCGATATTTTACATATTGATGGCAATCACGGCAAAGAATCCTCTTTGAGAGATGTTCGTAAATGGGGTCCTTTGGTCAAAGGATTTGTGATTTTTGATGACATCAACTGGTATGATCGGGGAGAAAATACCACGAAGGATGCGGTGGCTTATCTTGACGAACATTTCGTGAAGATCGCTGAGTACTTTAGCGATGAGGGAGACTCTCTTCCTAAATGGGGAATTTGGATGAGAGCGCCCGTCTCGGAATAGGAATTTTTCCCACATAAAGCTAGTGCCTATCTTGTAGTAGGCACGTTGCTCTATGACTGGACTGTCTTTGATGAAGTGCTACCGATTTCTTTTCCCCTTATTTACCTACGCTTCTTTGATGAGCGGATCTTTTGATACAGAAGATCTATCTCTGGTTTCTGATCTTTTTGAGAGTGGTGAGGCCATTTTTGAGCTTGCAGAATCTTTCCGTCAAAAAGAGGCTTTTACTGAGGCGTGTTACTGGTATAAGACCCGCCTTGAAAAAGAACCTCAAGAAACGTTTCAGCTTTGGTTTTCGAAATGGATGCTCGGCCGAATTTTTGAAAAGAGTGGCAAACATGCAGAAGCGATTCTCTGGTATATGGAGGCTTGCAACGAAAATCCCAATAGACCAGAGCCTTTTTACGATCTGTGCCACTTTTATCGGTTGCAAGGTGCTAACCACCTATCCTATCTTTTTGGCAGTGAAGCGAGAAGAATTTTAGGAAGAATGGAGGCAAAAGAACCCTTTTATGAAGGCTTTCATCCTACGCTTCTCGATCTTGAACTCTCAATCATAGCATTTTACACCCCCTATCAAGAAGAGGGATGGATCGCTGCAAATCGCTTGGTGTTGGATCCTACCTTCCCGTTTCATTGGAAAAATTCGGTCTACAATAATTTGCTGTTTTATACAAAAACCATTGAGAAGGTGGATGAAATTCGGATCTACGCTAACCTCCCTAAAATCGCTTCCCATCTATCTGACCGGTATTACCCTTTAAATCCCTCAATTATTCGTAGTGAGGAGGGGTATTTTCTCCTCTTAAGATCCGTGAATTACTTGCAAGAGGGGGCAAGAAATTTTCATACAGAGGATATTGAGGGAAAATTCCGCACAAAAAATTTCCTGCTCGAGCTTGGCAAAGATTTTTCTCTACATAGTCAGGTGGAAATCGTAGAAAACCTTTTAAGAAAAAAGTATCTTGGCTCGTTAGTAGATGGCCTTGAGGATTGCCGGCTTATCAAAAATACCGAGGGATTTTGGTTTTCTTGCACAACAAGTGATACCAATGCCCAATTTCTTCCAAAGGTTTCTTTATGCAAGTTGTCATTAGATTTGGATCAACAGCCCCTTTTTGTTCGGAAGTTCACCACATTCTCCGGATTTCAAGAAGACCGCTGCGAAAAAAACTGGCTCCCTTTTGTGCGCGATGATGAAATTTTTTTCATCTATTCCTTTTCTCCTCTTTTGATCCTTAAACCCGATACAGATACGGGTAAGTGCTCTTTGGTCACTGAGCAGACGCTTCCGAAAAACTTATCCAATCTTCGAGGTTCCGCATCTCCTATTCCCTTTCATCAGGGATTTTTAGCACTGACCCACGAAGTGGTCTATAAAGACGACTCTACTAGATGTTACCTTCACCGGTTTGTGTACATGAACCGAGCTTATATCGTAGAAAAAATTTCCAAACCATTTATTTTTTCCCATTTTGGTGTTGAGTTTTGCTGCGGCATGACTTTGAATCATGAAGAAGATACTTTGGTGATTCCTTACGGATTTGAAGATCGAGAAGCGCGAATATGTCTTGTGGGGGTAGATACTGTGCACGCCATGTTAGAAGATTTAGAAGATTGATATGAAATCCCGTATAACCCTCCTCTATTTTTTATGTATTTCTCTTTGCGCAGCTCCCCCTGTGATCCCTTCTCCCCAAGAAAGCATGTTTCTAGAAACAAAAAATGTTGTTCTTCCCGAGTTTCCTGATGCCTTTAATCCCTCAATTCTTGCTGTGCCTGAAGGGTTTTTAGTCAGCTTCCGCTACCCGCCTGATCCAGAATATCCTTATCAAAGCTGTATCGGCTTAGTCCTCTTGAATGAAGACTTAGAAAGTACTTCTCCCCCCTACTTACTCAAAATCAGGGAGCAAAACGCCCAGATTCCCCCCCAAGCAGAAGATGCCAGACTTTTTCATTATCGAGGTGCCATTTGGATCATGTATAACGACAATCCCGATGAAGAAGTGCGCCACTATTCTGATCGAAGAGATATGTTTTTAGCAGAGCTCATTTTTGAGGAGGGAAAGTATGTGATGCAACAGCCTCTTAGGCTGATTGCAGAAGATTACTATGAGCGGCAAATCTGTCAGAAAAACTGGGCTCCTTTTGTGTGGGAAGATGTATTATTCATTTCCTATACCCTGGATCCCCATGAAGTTTTATATGTTGCCAAAAATGGGGTTTGTCGCCGCTACGTTGAGTCTCATCGAGAAATCCCTTGGGAATTTGGTCACATACGTGGTAGCTCTTCTCCTAAGCTTATTGATGGAGAGTATGTAGGTCTCTTCCATGCTGGGCAGTTCTGTCAAAATCCCTCATTAGAGGCTGAAGAGCGGCTCCACTATGTTTTTGGGATCTATACAACAGACCCTTCCCCCCCTTTTGCAATCACAACCCTTTCTGAAGAACCTCTTGTTAGCTCCGATTTTTATACAAAGAGCGACTACTACAAACGAGTGATTTTTCCTGGGGGATTTGTGCTCAAAAATGGTATTCTTTACGTAGCTTACGGGAAAAATGATGCGGAAATTTGGATTGGCAAGCTCGATTGGGAAAAAGTACGATCATCCCTGATTCCTACTCAGTAGGCAAAATCTTGTGCGTACTGAAAAACGCCATATCGCAGAAGTTACTTCCGAAAAGACGCTACGTAGTTGCTTTGTTATCCATACAAACAGCCTCTCCATTTTGTTACCTGTTGATAACCAAATGTAGCGTCAGCTCTAATCAAGCTTTTACTCGTTGCTTGAGAATATTTTACTCCCTTTTTCCTTTCAACGATTTTTTGCAATAAAACCGACTAGGCTTAGGTAATTCGAGAATATTTTACGTTGAAATCCGATGAATTTCTGGATTTTAACATGCAAATAGGCGTATAGTTCTTCTATTGATTTCGAGTCATGCCTATTTCCAAATGGTTCTAAAACATTTGCCGATCGCATGGCCCTTTCGTTGTTTGTTTATATGAAAGTTACACTAAATGTTCGGTCGTTTCCTTTTCCTCCCATGCAACCTATTGGGCAGTGGCATCCTTTAACAGTCGTTTTACTGATTCTTATCCCAATTTTTGCATTTTTAGGTACATTTGCTCTCAGCATTTTGTCTGAAAGGTCTCACGCGTTAAAAACGCGCTGCTCGTATCCTTACGCTCGGCCTGTTTTTCATCATTCCCCTTTACGAGTTTCTTCCCCAAGAAGATCTCCGCTCCTTTTTTCTCAAACGCAGAAGATCGGTGATCGTGGAAACGTAGAATCTCCTCAATACATTCCTAGCTGCCCGCTTCTGACTGTCGATTGTACCGAAGAGGACAAAGCTCTTGTTTTTCATCTTGTTGAGACTTTAGCAACAGGATATTGGAGTTTAGTCGGATTACCATTTAAACGATCGGCTTTAGAAGCTCTTCCTTTCTATGTGTTTTTTGAGGCTCTCCTTGCTATTGACGATCTCGGCAGCTATTTTGCAGAGATGGATAGAACGGTATGGGACAAGCATTGTTGGACAGAATTTTATAAAGGTATTACTAAAAGATTAGATACCGTGACCGAATCCGATAAGGACTACCTACCTACTTTTTGCAACAAACATAATTTGGATTATGAAACTATTTTGAGTAACATCGATGAAAAAAATGCAGTAGCCTTACTCAATTATTTGGCTGATTCCTTAAAACAAAAAAATAAGAGACCCTTTAACTATGTTTGATTTACTACTACAAGAATTTGGAGAAGTTTCGCAACCTGCTTCCCCCCCCGCCCAAGTCATCGAACGCTCTGTCATGGGCCGAAGAGAGCCTTTAAGCATTATTCGCCCTCACCCACATAAAAGACTCTCCTACACGGAACTACGGTGCACAAAAGACGATCAAAAAACCATTCATACGATCATTAGCAATGTAGCTGAAAGAGGAAAGCTATGGCTTCTTGCGAATAAATCAGATTTTGATCAGATGAGTGAAGAAATCAAACCGGTTCATCCTTTGAAGTTTTTAGAAGTCATTTTTTCTAATCCCTACCTAAGCCAGTGTATAGAAGAGCTGTTAAACGACTTCTGGAAAAGGATCAACTTCATGCCAGAACTACGATCCAGCCTCACAGCCCGTTATGAAGCAAGAGAGCTTTTAATCCATATAGAGGACTTTTCTGAAGCGCTAAATCTTGATCGAGAAAAAATAGAAGA
Organism: Chlamydiota bacterium; assembly: GCA_038534095.1. Taxonomy (GTDB): domain Bacteria; phylum Chlamydiota; class Chlamydiia; order Chlamydiales; family SM23-39; genus JBCAXK01. Next base: position 27,250 of record JBCAXK010000007.1, read on the forward strand.
ATATTTTCTCGGAGGAAATTGGGACGATTTGGTGTGGTATCTCATTCAGAAAAAAAATCATGCAGGTAGTCATGAAAAACAGGGGGGTTAACGATGCTCGCTCCTTTTTTTCTACGAAGATAGTCAGCATTTGCTGCTTCCCAACAAGGAATCCCTTTGATCAGCCCCTCTTTGTGCTCAGTATGAATGCAAATTTGTCCCGTGGTTGCTACCGCAAATAGTTCCATCGTTGTCTGTCCCCCCGATTTTGTGCAGATAATGTCGCTTCTATGAAACAGCGCTCCAATCGTCGAAGATTGTTGATTAGAAACCGGGAGAATCGTCGTATTGATCCCTTTTTTTCGACTATATTTCTCCCAAATTTCTGTTTGCAAAGCTCGATTTTCACCGCAACAGACTATAGCATAAATACGTCGATATTTATGGACACAACCCACATCTATGAGCGCTTGAACGTAGGATAAAAGTGATTTTTTCGGAGCACGAAATCCAAGTAGGATCGTAATTAATACGGCATTTTTTTCTACAAAAAGGGAGAACGTATTTTTTTGCAGTTGAAGACGGGGATCTGTATCGGCAAGGATTTCTAGCCTATTTCGTTCTTGAGGCGTTTTGTAAGAAAAGGAGATAAGGACATCTTCGTCCATCTCCCGTTTTTTTTCTATGTAAGGCAAAAACCCCTCTCGTACTAGGAAGGGTAGGGTCGTAATGTGTTTCATGGAAAGTTTGGTGTGTTTTTCCCAAAATTCTACGCTTGTTTCTTGAGGTTCCAAAATAGGATCCGTTGTGATGAGGCGTAACAAATAGCGATCTTTTTTAGAAAGGCGTTTGATTCTAGGTAAAAAATGTACAGCTTTTGCGCTGGGAGGGTCTGTCATCACTTTTTCTAAGACAAGATTTTTCCGATAAAGGCGATTGTACAAGCGGATTGCGGCAATAAGCGCTTTTGTGGCTAGAGGCTGCGTGTCGATGACCCGCTCTGGGTGACGCGTTTTTAAGAAAGAAAACAGTCCCCAAAAAACGGGCAGAGACAAAAGAGCATCGATACAACGCTGCCTTGAGCCCATCCAATTTAAAAAAGATACGTTTCCTTGCATTTGCGCCTGATTCCAAAGGTTGGTTTTGAACCGACCAATCAAACCCGGTAGCCAATCTTTGAGAAGGTCTTTTTGTACAAAAGTCGGTGAGATTTCAGGCTGCTCCCGGAGCACCTTTTCTTGCATGGCTTTCGCTCCAGCTAGATGCCCGCCTCCTGAAGAAGATGTGATGATAAGAATCGTCAAAATAGGTCCAATGTTTTACCACGCAGGCTAGGCGCTGCCGCCTTCTAAGCAAGGTTTTGTCGTTGCATCAAACGATACCCTCTGCAGTGCTTATTCTCACTCAGTTTTTTGAGAAGAATGGTCCCATGATGGCTAGGAAGACTTGTTGCGAAAAAGGCTTCATAGCCAAAGCGAGAATATGGCAGTGAAAAATCCTCCACTTTCTATTCCTGATCAGATCGACTCTTTTACTCGTGAAAATACTGCTGATGGCACGATTGACTAGAACCATCATACTTGCGTTAAGAGAAATTTTTCAAGATCCTAAGAAAGCGCCTAGAAATAGCATTCCTAGTAACTGAAAGAGCTGATCGATCATCCATTGGGCCGGTTTTTTGATAGAAAAAATGGAACTAGGCAAAAGCAGCCCCAACGAAAAAAGTGCTCCCACAAGTAATCCATGCCTTGTAGATGGGGAAGAGAGTATCATTAGGGTGACCTGCACAAATAGCGCTAGGAGGCAAGCAGCCAATACTTCGACTAGCCACCATAGTTTCTTAGGGTTTTTCGGGAAAAGGGGTTCTATCCCGAAGAGATACGAGGAGTACCAAAGCTGTTTTAAACAAAAATAGATACTACCAGCAAAAAAAACAGCCAAAAAATCGAGATACATCATCCAAGTGGTAAGGTAAGGACGGGAGCGGTTGTTGTGACCCCTCGCGATTGCAAATTATACAGCTGCAAGAGTAGAACAAACGTCTTTTTTGAGACAAGATCATCTTCCCGAATGTAAAACCAGCGGTTTTTATACTCTACTGAAACGTACGCACTTGTCGGTTTGCAACAAGCACAATCAACGCGAAGCAATGTACCAACTACATCTCCCCAATTTTCTTCCCCACTTCTTGTCATCGGGACACATCCTGCAAAAATATCTTCCTCAGGCACTGCAACGCCGCTTGATAGGTAGTACATGCAAGACAAAATGGACCGAGGCATAATACCAATCTTGCCTTCTCGATTGAAACCGAGTTGCAAATTGAATACGTACGATCGCTCTTTTTCTTCAACATCAGAAACAAGAGAAGCAAGCCGCTGTGCCTCTTCCCCTTTTTTGGGGAAACGGACCTGCAAAAAGTAGGTGAGTTTACCTGGCCCTTCTTTGGGACACTCCTTCACTTTTACGCCGATTTGGAGCTCAGCTCGTCTTTGAAAATAACGCAAAAGATCGGTTACTTCAAAAAACCTTTCATACTTTGGCATGTAATCGGGTATAGGGCTAGATGCTTCTGGGGCGTTTAGAAATACATCAAAACTTTGTACAGCAATCCGAAACACCAAACTCAAATCCCATCCAGATAAAATCAATTGCTGTAAAGCGCTCAAATCAATCGGATTTAAAAGCTGCGAGGCAAATGCGTGCCCTTCAAGAGGAGTATACTGAATTGTTGGCTGGTTTTGCCAAAAAAGCTCTCCTCCAAAAACCGACGGGTTCTGTGAGGTGAATCCTGGAATAGGTATCTCGGCTGTCGTTGAGGTTCTGTAGGTAAATTGCGTAGTGATATTGCTCACATTGAGAAAAAATGGCGTATCCAAATAGCGCAAACGGACAAGATTGAGAAGCATTTGTTCGTTATTCGTTCTTTGGAGCGACTGGTTATAGGCAGCCCGTCCCGAATGTCCGTAAAACGCGGAATAGCTACTAACTCCGCACGAACTGAGTCCTATTGCAAGAAAAAAGGCAATCACTATACGCATAATTTTGTTTGTAAAAAAAATGCGTATTAAAATCTACCAGGAGCTGTTTAGATGGAGTGAATTTTTCTTTTAACGATGTGAAGGCTTTGCTAAAAAATTTGCCGTTCCATAAGAACATCTCCTTGCAGAAATGTAGCCTTGGGAAACGGTCACTGAAAGCCTAATGCTTTCGGAATCATGACGTAGGGAACATCCCTGTAAAGAATTTCTCCAGGGGGATTGGACGTACTACTATTCCTAAAATATAGGGTGATAAGAGGTGAGCATTTAGCAAACCGCTGCTACAAAGATTACGATACGAGTACACTTTCTTGTTGTCACGCATAGAATAGACAAATACTCTAAAGAGGACAGGCAATCTCTATCCAAGATTTTGGGCTAATTGATGAAAATATTTTTCATGGTGTTGCTTACAACAAGATTGTAGCAAACAGGAAAACATCCAAAAGCAAACTACCCTTTTTGCGGAGCGATAACGCGCCGATATTCGTAGATACACCCAGAACCGACCGTTGGACCAAAACAGCCACTGATTTCTTTTGCATGTCCGAAATCTTCATCATAATCTTTCTGACAATGGAAGCTACAGCAGAAAAACGGCCAGCATTCCATGACGCTTAAGCGACAAGAGTTATTTGTGGTGATACTTGTGCATTTAGATTGGCCGAAAGAGCAACAAGCAACCTGATCATAAACACTTTCTAACCGATAACAGCAACAACAAGTATGTTCTTTATGTTTATGCACAATGCATCCATTGCATGCTGTAAAATACTCATCCTTGTCTTTGTAGGAAGTTTTTATAATGAGCTTATTTTCCCCATCTTGTGCTACTTCACGAATGGGACGAACGAAGGGGAACAGTTTTTCTATCCGACAAGCATTAAGAAGTCCCCGATCCTTTTCCCAGACACGCTCGAAAATCGGCTGCATACATCTAGCAGCAATCCAAGTGCTCTTTTCCTCTTTTTTCGAAGTACAAGGGAATATATGAAAGGCATTTCGATTGATCCTTTTTGAATACGAAGGGAGATTAGGATCAGAAAAATTGAGACCGTTCACCCAAGCTTCGAAGTGGGCGTAAGCGCGCCTTAAAGCGATGTACATGGATCCCCTACCATTGATGAAGGTAATGGCATAAGCAACTAAGGAACCCAAAAAACATCCAAGAGCCACGAAACTCAAAAAGCAAGCTCCTATAAATGATCGCCCAGATCGACCGCACTTCTCCGCCCAAGGCTTATCAACAAAAAGAAATGCGACAGAACGGACAAGATGTACAAGAGAGCTCAGAGGAGAGGTTATGGTGAGTAGAAAAAACTTTTGCATTGTGACTCTTTCCGGAGAAAAAGCATGCCGATCATCGTTAAAAACGAGCCTGTTATTATGAGATGTGAATGTTGTAAGGTAAGGGCGTTTAGTAATTTGATCTCCATACTGCAAAAGAACGCGTATCGATCCCATATTTCGCCTCAAAAATTTAATGAACGATTCATTTTAATCGATAGAAAAATTTGAACGCAACAGATTATGAGAACCAGGTGGAAGCAAAAATCGTAGACCATTTTTGTTTGATTGAAAGTTTCATACTTCTCTTGCACGCAGAATTCTGCAAGTACATGCTTCATGCAAAAGGAATGTGAAAAACAGCTACACTTAGGTAAGGAGATAAAAAGGTGCGAACAACACTTTTTATCAGCACATGACGGGCGTTTCCTCATAAAAATTCTTCGCCCCTCTAACAAATGATTTCTTAGTCTTTGCATCAAAAATATTTTGTAGGGAAGATCATGAGAAATAATCGTGAACGATCCCCAAGATAGAATAGAAGCGGGAAAAATGGTGATTGATGAAACATCCTTTTTTTCTTGTCTTATTTTTTGACAATACGCCTTTTCTCGCGCGCTTACCACCAGCTCTCTTGGGTAAGATACGGATTACGTTTGGAAAAACAAACTACTTCCCGTTTAAAAAGCTGATCGTTCTAAAAAATGGCGTCCTAATTTATAAGAACATCGCGCCCCGATACAAACTGTATCTATGAAACAAGAAACGGTTTAGAAACCAATGATCTTTCTTTTCGGGGCTATAAGCTCGCTACTATCTATAAACACATTCAGAACGAACCGTTGGACCAAAACAACCACTAATTTTTGTTGCTTGTCCGAAATTTTCATCACAATAGAAGGCTTTTATAATAAGCGTATTTGTCTCTTCTTGTACTAATTCGCGAGTAGAAGGAATAGAGGGAAACAACTCGTCTACGAGACAAGGATCAAGGAGTCCCCCCTCTTTTTCCCAAGCATGCTTGCAAACTGGCTGCATACATTTAGCAGAAAACCAAGTGCTCTGTTCCTCTTTTTTCAAAGTGCAAGGAAAAATATAGAAGGCATTTTGATCGCTTTTTTTCGAATAAGAAGGGTGATGATCCGTAAGATTGAGACCGTTCACCCAAGCTTCGAAGTGCGCGTAAATGCGTCTTAGAATGCTGTACATAGATCTCCTACCATTGATGAACGTAATGGCGTAATCGGCTAAAGACCCCAAAAAACATCCAAGAGCCACGAAACTCAACAAGAAAGCTCCTATAAGTGATCGCCCAGATCGACCGCACTTCTCCATCCAAGGCTTATCAACAAAAAGAAATGCGACAGAACGGACAAGATGCACAAGAGAGCTAAAAGGAGATGTTATGGTGAGTAGAAAAAACTTTTGCATCGTGGCTCTTTCCGGAGAAAAAGCATGCCAATCATCGTTAAAAACGAGCCTGTTATCATGAGATGTGAATGTCGTAAGATAATGGCGATTGCTAGTTTCATCCCCATATTGTAAAAAAACGGGTATCGATCCCATATTTTTCCTAAAAAGTATTGAGAAGTCTATTTTAATTGATGGAAAAATTTGAGCGCAATAGATGATAAGAATCGGGCGCAAGCAAAAATCGCAGGTAATCTTTGTATAATAGAAACAGAAAAACGACTTTTACATAAAATTGATTATTTAATAAGTTTTCTATTTTGTTTAATTAAAAATTGCATATCTGTCTTGTAATGAGAACCGTTCAACTGAATTCTTTATGCAAAAGGATTATCAAAAACAGCTGAACTTAGGCAAGAAGATCAAAAGCTGCGAACAACACTTTTTATCAGAACCTGATGAGCGTTTCCTGATAAAAATCCTTTGCTCTTCTAACAAACAATTTGTTAGTCTTGGTATAAAAAATATTTTGGGTTGAAGATACTGAGAAGTAATCGTGAATAATCCCCAAGATGGAATAGAAGAGCGAAGAACGGTGATTGATGAAATATACTTCTTTTTTCTTGTCCTTTTTTTTGACAATGAGCGTTTTTGCAATCACCTACCATCATGAGTGCTCTTTTAAGGAAGATACTGATTACGTTTGGGAAAAAACAGATTGCCTCCCTTTTGAGGAGCTGATCATCAGCTGGAATATGACCCGTCCCAAGGCAGGCTCTCTCCACATTTATGCATCGTTATTACAAGAAACGTGGTCCCCAGAATTCCTTTATGCTGCGTGGGGAAAAGATCAGCAAAAAAGCTTTTCTTCCCCAAAAGAAGGCGCCTGCGCTCGGGTATTTCAAGATGCTCTTACCACCCTTTCTGCAACAAAAGCTCGAGGATTTAGAATTCGATGCACTACGAAAGATGGGGCCTCTTTAACTGATCTAGTATCGATCCATGCGGCTACCTTCAAGAAGTGTAATGAAGTAAAAAACGGGATGTCAGAGCTCCCTTCTGATCGAATACTCCTTGATGTTCAGGGTCTATCTCAAATGGCCTTGAACGATCCAAGAAACTTTCGTCTTTGTTCTCCCACATCTACAACGGCTGTGCTCCGCTTTTTGTGTCAGGATCAAATGATTGATCCGATTCATTTTGCAGAAAAATGCTTAGACCAAACATTTGATATTTTCGGGAACTGGGTGCTCAACGCAGCCGAGGCGAATCACTACCTTAGAAATACCGAATATTTTTGCTATGTCGAAAGATGCCAAGGCATGAAAGACCTGTACGCTTCTTTACGCTCTGGATATCCTATTGTTGTCAGCGTAAAGGGAAGTATTGAAGGCGCCCCGCTTCCCTACAAAAATGGCCATTTACTGGTTATTTGCGGAATAGATACAACAACAAAAAAGGTTCTGTGTATGGATCCTGCTTTTGGAGCAGATAGAGAGACAAAAACGAGTTATTCCATCGATTCTTTTGAAGCTGCTTGGAAAAAACGGCACTACTTAACCTACACTTTTAGAAAAAAATCGGACCTATTTCAGAAAAAATGAGTCTTTATAAAAGGTGGGAATACAGGAAGGCAAAACCATAGCCCCGTCAGTCTCTAACTGGTGGATATTTTTTTAGAGTAAATACCCGAATTTTTTTCTCTCTACCTGCTAAATGCACTAAACCTAAATCCTCCCAAAAAAATGATTTTTGTAATGCTTTTTGCGTCTCTTCTGACACCAATATGGGAACGGAAAATTCTTTCGTCTTTTTTTCAATTCTCGCAGCAACATTCACAGCATCGCCAACAGCTGTATATTCCATCCGCTCTTCAGTCCCAATATTTCCTACAACAGCGTTCCCGGTATGAATCCCAATGCCAATCGAAATTTTGGGATTGCCTTCTTGATCCCATTTTTTCAAAAGAACCTCTAGAGATCGCTGCATCGCAAGCGCGCACTCAACGGCGTGGAGCTCTTGCTGCGCATCATCTAAAGGTGAGCCGAACTCCACCATAATTCCGTCTCCTAAAAACTTATCTAAAGTGCCATGATGCGCGAAAATCGCATCTAACATGTACTGAAAATATTCGTTCAGCAAAGCGACCACCTTTTCAGCAGAATGATCTTCCGCGAGCGTAGTAAAGTCTCGAATATCTGCAAATAGGACGGTGATTTTTCGGCTCTCTCCCATAAGAGAAATCGAAGTGTTAGAATGAAGGATTTCTTCCAAAATATGGCTCGAGACATACCGGGAAAAATTCTGCTTGAGGTTTTCTCTCTCTTGAAGGCCTTGGCGCATATCATCAATTGCGCTTGCTAACTGAGAAAATTCATCTTCGGTTTCGAGATGGATAGGGTTTTCTAAATGCCCCTTTTTGATCGTACGCACATCTTCACAAAGGCGCCCTAAAGCAAAAGAGAATTTTTTTCCAAGAACTATGGCGATGCAGAAGCAAATAACGGTAGAAAACAGCCAGGCAAATATACCGTAGACTAGAATAGGACGCATTTCTTGCAAAATCCTATCAGAACGCACACTGACTAAAACTGTTGCGAGGTAGTGATCGTCTTGATCAAAAATCGGAGCGTACCCAATGAGCCAAACCCCATAACGGTCTTTTACAAAGCCGTTAGGAGAAAAAAGCCGGTCTAAATCGATCCGCTCCCCATGCAAGCCTTTTTCTTCATACACCTCTCCAGTAGGAATAGGCGTCCCTTCAGCGGGAGCATCGAGCACCACTCTTACTAAATCCTGACCACGAATAGAGGGACGGACAAGCAGAATATCTTCAATAAAAACGCCGTGTTGCCTTTGGATCACTCTCTCTGCATCTAGCGATTCTTTGATCTTTTCATACGGTAGCGAATCCATATCTTGAGGGGCGCTAATCCTCTCAAGATCTTGAGCGAAAATTTTTAATGATAAGCTAGCAGCAATGCTCAACATTTTACTCGAAAGCTCTTGAAAAAGAAGCTGCTTTGCTTTGTAGTAAATGGGAATCGTAGCACTGACAGATGCGACCAAAGCAACTGAAAGAAAGGCAACACAGAGTTTGGTTTGATATTTCACAAAAGCTTTGGGGTAAAATTCTTTCTTCGTAGATGCCTGCGCAAACTGAAAACTAGGCAGGATGCCCCTTCTAGTTGCAGTGCGTCTTCATTTTCCGTAAATTTGTAGCAATAAGTTCTAAATGAATGCCTTTTGACAAACTTTGACAAATATCGAGAAAATGCTCTTTGACAATACCTCCGATACGGTCGGTGTATTTATACGCCTCATCTAACAGGCTGCTCAATTTTTCATAATCTTTCTCCAGCTTAGAAAAAGCCTCGATCTTTAGCCCCTCTAACGCAAATGTCTCATCCAACCGCTCTGAATCGTTTTTTGCTACGCAGAGCCTTTCTTGACTTTTATCGATCTTTTTTTGATTTTCTCGATCTTTTTTTTGAATGTTTTCTATACATACAAGCGCTTCGTCAATCACTTTACTGAGTAGATGGTGATCTTTTTCTTCCAGATGATGAAACCCTTCTTTTTTGGTCTGTTTTTTCGTCATTGTACTTCCTTACCTAAAAAATTACTATTATTCACTAAGCAATAGCTGTCAATTTTTATTTCTACTAGCCTTTGTTGTAAAAGGTGGTTTGATGCTAACAATTTGATGATTTTCTCAAAAACCCGAATTGAAACAAATAGGCAAAGAGTTAATATATTTTTTGAAATAAACAATCAAGTCTTGCTTTTGTCTATGCTGATTAAAAACTTAAGTCATTATTTTTTAATTATTTACAAGTAGACAAAAAAAATCTATCTTAACAGAAAAACGCTTTTAAGGCGCAAAAAAATTAAACACACACACCTTCCCAGCATCTACATGGGAGGAGGAGCGCCGGGGAAAACTCCTATCGCAATAAATCCGTTTATTTTATAATGATGTAGTAATATCCCGATCAGAATTTATGAATGTAAACACTTTTGGAAAATGGCGGAAACGTTTTTGGCCAGTTCACGCATTTGAACTCAAGAAAGTGGTCCCCCTACTCCTCATGAAGTTTTTGATATCTTTTGTCTACGGGATTTTGCTCTCCATGAAAGATACGCTCATTGTTACTGGAGAGGGGTCAGGCGCTGAGGTGATTCCCGTTTTGAAGGGGTGGGTCGTTTTGCCAATAGCGGTCGGGGTCACATTACTCTACTCGAAGCTGGCCAATAAATATCGCAGGTCCACCCTGTTCTATGGAACAATCTTTTGCTTCCTTGGTTTTATTCTACTATTTAGTTTTGTACTCTATCCCAATAAAGAGATTTTAAGCCCGATACAATCTTCCAATCTTTTACTCTCATCTGTAGGTCAAAATTATTCCCACTGGATTGCTGTCTATAGAAACTGGATACAGACGCTCTTTTTTGTGGTAGCAGAAATGTGGGCTCCCCTTGTAATTTTCATGCTATTTTGGGGGTTTTGCAACCAAATCAATCTCGTTGAAGAAGCAAAACGTTATTACACTCTATTCATTGTCGCAGGTGATTTAGGAACAATTTTCACAGGCCCCCTGATTGTTTACTATTCCCGAAAATTTTCCTCCTTTGACTATATTTTTACTATCCAATCGTTAGCGATTTGTCTTGCTGCGTTTGGCTTAGGGATCATTTTTTTGCATTGGTGGCTAGTTCGTTACGTTCTTCCCCCAGAAAACACCTCCATACAAGACATTCCGACGCAGAAAAAACCAAAATTATCTCTTGTTGCAGGTCTTCGTTATATCATCTCCTCAAAATACCTCCGCTGCATTGCTTGCATGGTTGTCGGTTATGGGCTCATCATCAACATGGTTGAGGTCCCTTGGAAAGCCCATGTACATCAGCTCTACTCTAACCCTGCTGACTATCAAGAATTTATTGTAAAAATCACCTCTACAATAGGCCTAGTTGCGATGCTAACCGCCTTTTTTGTGAGCGGCAATGTTATTCGCGGATTTGGCTGGCGTTTTAGCGCGATGATTCCTCCTATTGTGATTGGGACTACAGGATGTATATTTTTTCTGCTGGTTTTACTGAACAAATACACAGCTTTCTCATTTTCTTTTATCAATCCGCTGTTTTTGATCGTCTATTTTGGCGCCCTCCAAAATGTTTTGAGCAAAGCTGTGAAATATTCTTTTTTTGATCCCACAAAAGAAATGGCTTTCATTCCACTTGATGAAGAATCAAAAGTGAAAGGGAAAGCTGCGATCGACGTTGTCGGGTCTCGACTTGGGAAGTCCGGCTCTGGATGGATTCAGCTCGCATTCATGCAGCTTTTAGGAACAAGCTCTGTTCTTTCCATATCAGGACTTTTACTCCCCTTCATCATTGTCACTATGCTGTACTGGATGATTTCTATTCGTGAGCTCAACCAAGATTTTCAGAAAAAATCTCAAGCGCTCGAAGTCGCTTCAGAACCTACTGCGTAACCTTGCTAGCAAAGAGCTTCATGAAAAATTTGGGCCAGTTTTCTAAAAACTCACTCCATGTATTTCCAACAAACAGCCAAAGGAATACTTTCCTCTCGACGCTCTGCCGATAAGATGTGAACATTCTAAAAATGTGGTGGAAAGAACATTTATTTTGCAGAAAAAATCTGCTTTAAGAATCCAAAGCCCAACTTTCTATTAGGGAATCCATCCAATGGAGTCCCCCATTTTTCTTCCGAGCGAGCAACCCTAAATGCCCCCCTCTTTTGGTTTTGTAAATATCAATATGGGGAGGAAGCTTCAAAGAATCGAGCTGATTTGGATTGATGATCGGATCATCTTCTGCAAAAAGAATTTTTGTATTCACCCCAATATTTTCAATCAAAGGTTTCGCGCTACATTTTGCATAGTAATCCAAAGCATCTTTAAATCCCCCCTCTGGCGCTGTACAAATGGAATCAAAATCGATCACATTCATATTTTTCGGGAAGACCACTTTAGGAAAATCGGGATAAAGGCGCTCTCTTTGACGAATTCTTGAGCGTAGAATTTGCAAAAAATATTTGTGGTAAAAGCTGTTTTTTGAACGTGTAAGGAGTTTGGCACTACAAAAAAGATCGACTGGAGGGGAAATAGAAATGATCGAATGGATCAATCCTTTAGCCTCTTTGCCAATCACACCAGCTGAACGAAGAACCAAATTCCCTCCCAAAGAATACCCAATCACCACGAAAGGAGAGTTTGGGGTATCCAATGCTAGAGTATAAAACACCTTCAAAAAATCTTCTGACCTTGATACATTGCAAATGTATTTGGCTCTTCCAAAACCGCTGCCACATCCCCGCATATTGTACCGAATGCAACGGACACCTCTTTTGAGCAATTTTTTTGTGATCCGCACAAGATAGGTAGAGCGGTGAGAACCGCAGAGTCCATGTACCAAAAGAGCTGTTTTACCTCCATTGGGGTTCCAATGGGGGGGAGTAGAGATTTCTACTGCAATTTCATCCCCATCAGACATGCTGATGTATCTAGTGACTGAGAGAGGCTCCCTCCCTAAATACATCAGAGAGCCAAAAAAGGTCTGAACATGAGAATTATATAGAATGGGATGCGGAACAAAAGGTAATTCTTTATACACAGGAGATGTCTCTTTTAAAAACTATCTATATTTTTATTATTGTATTTATTAAGATTATCTTCAAGATGGTTTATATTAAATTCTTTGGGAAAAAATCAAAACCAGAGATTCGCTACCCGGATTTATGGTTCCTAAGCTGGCGTTGGAAAGGTGATAAAAATGGAGAGCTAACCGCCCCCCACCTGAAAACGCCCATCCCAACTCAATCCCTGAACGGAACTCAAGGGGAAACCCTAAATCTTTCCCCTGGCCCTTTTGGTACCATCCGGCGGCAAAATTTGGAGAAAATACGATTTTTTTCGCTAATACCCAATCAAAAGCAAACCCCAAATGTAGGTAGGTTTGCCATTTTTCTGTCACCATAAGTCCTAAAGCAGGCGTGATAGTATGCCACACGGCATTTGGCTTCAAAGTGCACGAGAACTCTACAGGCGGTTTTTTTTCATGAATCACATCAAATAGGCCAACGCCACACACAAGAGTACCGGTTTCTGCTTGCAGAGAAGATCTGGCCAAAAGAACCATTGTGAGCAGACGCCAAAAAGATTTGATGATCGATCTAGAAAGACCTGTTTTCAGAAAAAAATTGTCAAAAAACTTATTGACTGGTAACATTTTCGGCAATTTTTAACCATTCTTTATCATAAAGAATTTGTACTATCCGAGGTGATCATGAGTCAAATGTTTTCCCTGATCGGAGTGTTTCTTCTTACCATTCATTTTAATATGTTTGCAGAGCCTACTCCACCTACTCACGCTACTCCCTACGTGCGTTTCAACATTGAACGAACAAAATCTAACGACATCCTAAATAATACTAACGAAGAAATAAGCGAAGAAACGGTCTATTTTGGCGCTGTAGATCCTGAGCACTACTATCATATTGTCCGCGTATCCAATCTTTTTGATGTGATTTATACCCACGATGAATCGAAGTGGGAAGTCAATAAGTATGACCGGTGGAAAATAAAGACTTGGAGTCCTGAAGACACGATCATCATTACCCAAAATACTGGCTGTTGTCATTGCTACTCACATTATCCCTACCGAATGATCAATACCTACGATGGTTCAGAAATTGAGGTCGATTTAAAGCTGGGTCCAGCTTATGACGGCAAATACACTCGCTGGGTAGCAGGACTCGATATTCCGAAGAAGTTTTTGATTTTGGACAACGGTTCAAGATGGAAAGTGAACTATTATGATTATAACATTTTAAAAAAGTGGGAAGCTAACGATACGATTATTGTAGGAGTCAACACCGATTGGTGCTCTGCTACAGAAAACATACTCATCAATGTAGAAACAGGCACTTTTGTGCGAGCAGGTCAGGAATAAACCAAGGAGTTTTTTATGCCACATTCAGTTGCACGTAAACCAGTAGATCGGAAATTTCTTGTCCATCAAAACCTAGCGGGACCGAAATCTTCTCCCAATCCGAAACTCCCAACAACCGTTTTTCAGACGCTGATCAATGGTATTGGAACCTTCTTTGGTGCTATTTGGAAGCTATGCACGTACATCATCAGAACGATTTTTTGCTGCTCTTCAAGTACGAAAAATCAAAGCCAAAAAACAAACAGGGTCGTTAACGGAGTCATTGTTCACCCTAATCAACGTCCTAGACTCAAGCTCTCTCCTTCTCAAAAGAAGAGACTTTCTCCTAGAAAAACCTTCCGTACTAATTTAGTGAAAATTCCTGAAGAAAGAAGCATTGACATTCCACCAGAGTCAAAAAGCGCCGATTCTCCTAATAAAAATAGAAGATGGCTCAGGAGACCTCGAACCACCATCAATCTAGCCGAACTAGCCGCTGCTCGTAACACTAGAGAAGCAGCAAAAACAAAAAAGACTCCTAACAAAAAAGGTCATCCACTGGGTGGAGATAGCGCAGTTTCTGGAATAGGCTTTGCGCCAAACGCCCCCTCCGGAGGTCTTACGGGTCGAGTCACTAGGCCTAATCAAAGAACTTCCTCTAAAGGGGCTTCATCACCAAGCAAAATTCCTAAAGCTGCACATCCTAACCCTAATCGAGGAGGCACTACTGGAAAGCAGGCTAATAGGCAATTCGCGCCAAACGCCCCCTCTGAAAGCCTTGCGGGTCGAGTCACTAGGTCTGACCAAAGCACTTCCTCTAAAGGGGCTTCATCACCAAGCAAGATTCCTAAAGCTGCACATCCTAACCCTAATCGAGGAGGCACTACTGGAAAGGGCATTTCTAGACCTACAAATTTTAAGCGAGGACCTGCTACTAAAGCCCGCATGCCTATCTCTACCAACAGCAGTAGCCATATACCAAGATTGTCCCGGCGAGGAAGGTAAGTTTTTAGTAGAAAGGGGAGGGCTCAGTCCTCTCCCCGTGCTCTTACATCGCTTGAGTATTGCAGTTTGATGGATACACTTCCAAAGACAGTAAAGCAAAGAGGTCTTTTACGACGTAAAGAGGTAATTGAATTTCAAGATTTCTATTGAAAACAGAATGCTCAACGACATAGGAGCGTATTTAAGTAGCTTAACATAAAGAATATAAAAAAATTGCGCATATTGAAGGAAGTCAGCTCCTATTTGCAATTTTACCGAAAAAACCCCTTACTTACCTAGGGGAATCATGAACAAACAAAATCAAGATGGTATACATATGACAAATACAATAGGAAAGAGTAAGCGAACTACTTTTGGTGAAATGGCAACAGGTATTGATGGCCATTTAGTCACGCAGTCATCAAAAGAATCCCCCAGCAAAAAAACGCATGCTAAAGTAAAGGAAGTAGCCAAATCTATTTTTACTGAAGAAGCGAAAAATTTCCGAGGAACTAGAGAAATCGCTATCCAGGTAGTAGTCCATCCGGTAAATACTCACAACACTACTCGAGTTCAAGGTATTATGCCTACTAACCGCAGAAGAACAAACATGCCAAACCCAGTTCGAGGAGGAGTGCGTACTTCGATCGGACAAGGAGTTCCACATCCTCAGCAGTTATCTGAATCTAAAGTGTTTTCATTCCGTAGAGTAGAAGGAAAACATACTGAAGAAAAGGGTTAAATATTGGAGAGAAAAAGAGCTAGAAACGCCAAAAAGTGTAAAGTAGAAAACCGCAGAAAAAGCGTAGAGTACGTCTAGGATTTTTCAAGAGAATTTCAACCCTGCTCTAAATACTAGATAGATATCAGATAGACTTACTTACTTTTGCGGCGTGTTCTTGTTGCCATCTTATTTGAGCAATCATTCCCAGATTGATTCAAATCCATGGCAGTTTCTGCTTTTATCAGGCAGATCCGAAGCTCAATTGCTTGATGTATGAGAAAAGAGCGCTTGAACTAGAAAAGACGCTTTTTTCTTTCTTGCCTATGGACCGATTTCTACCACATAACAAGATGTTTTTTGCGACCTATGAACAAGCAAAGCCGCCTAAAGCGGCTAACTTTATGCAGATTTGTTGATCCCAAGGCATTTTTTTGCAAAAAAATCCTAAGATGACTACGATTGAATAAGATTGTTTAGAAGCTCTTTCTAAACGTCCTATAAACCATACCATCATAAGAAAAAAAATGCATTGTCCTAGCTGTAAACAAAAGCTCGATTTTCCTTGTGGTAAAGTCCCCTTTAGGGCGACTTGCCCCTTCTGTTTTGTAGAACTACACACCTGCGTCCATTGCTCCCACCATAATCCCTCTTTAGCTAATCAATGCAAGATCAAAACATCGCTTTTCGTTAGGGATCGCTCTGCCTACAATTTTTGTGAGGATTTTTGTCTAAAATCTCAAACGAAATCACCTTCTTCAGCGGGAAAAAAAACGTTTGAAAACCTTTTTGGAGAGGAGCCCTCTCCAGAACCTTTGAAAAAAGGGAAAGCTGCTTTTGATGACCTTTTTATCGATTGAGTTTTTTTTATAGCCTTCTAATGAAAAAGCAGGCAAAATGGGGAGAAATTTCTATTCGATTTTGCTTTAGATTATAAGATGTAGTGATTTTTTTTGGCAGTCTCCATCCTCGTATCCAAGGAGTCTCCGTGGGTACTTTATGGACACATAGCTCCCTACTTAAAAGAATTGATCTTAACAGTAAGTAAGCTTAAAGCAGGTCGGTAAGTATCTTGTAGGTATTGTTTTCATGACCAAGTCAAACCGTCCTTTAAGTGTCGTTACGCTCACGATGATCAACATCGCAGCTATTTGCAACATCAAAAACTTCCCTCTAAGCGCTTTATATGGCCTATCCTCCATCTTTTTTTACGCTCTTGCTGCGATCATCTACTTCATTCCGATTGCCCTTGTATCTGCTGAGCTTTCGACGGCGTGGCCATCAAGAGGTATCTACACCTGGATTCGTGAGGCTTTAGGGGGAAAAATGGGCTTTCTTGTTGTTTGGCTACAATGGGTTGAAAACATCATTTGGTACCCAACCATTTTATCCTTTATTGCAGCAACGATCGCCTACGCCTTTGATCCTAGTTACGCAGAGAATAAACTGTATGTGCTGTGCGTTGTTTTGATCTCCTTTTGGACCGTCACATTTTTGAACTTTTTGGGCATGCGAGTATCGGGATGGATCAGTACGATGGCCGCCCTTTTGGGGACAATGATCCCAGGCGCCTGCATTATTTTACTCGCAGCGGCCTGGTATTTTTCTGGGAATCCATCACAAACTCCGTTGAGCTGGTCTGCTCTTGTTCCTGACCTAACCAATATCAACCAATTGGTCATCTTTTCTGGCATTTTGCTAGCATTAGCAGGGATGGAAATGAGCGGCGTGCATGCAAAGGAGGTCGCTAACCCTCAAAAGGACTACCCAAAAGCGATTGTGATTTCCTCCATTGTGATCCTTTTTCTCTCTTCTTTTGGATCGTTAGCTGTAGCGATTGTCGTCCCAAAAGATGCGATCAATTTAGCAGCAGGTTCGATGGAAGCTTTTTCTGTGTTTTTAGCCAATTATCAGATCTCTTGGCTGATTCCCTTTGTTGCCATCATGATGGCTATGGGCGCTTTAGGGATGATGAGCACTTGGATCGTGGGCCCAACAAAAGGGGTTTTAGCCTCAGCCTTAGATGGGGATTTACCCCCCCTATTTCAAAAAATGAATCGTAGAGAGATGCCTGTAACATTGCTGATTACCCAGGCAATCTTTGTGACAGCGCTGTCCCTCGTTTTTTTGTTCATGCCAAGTGTGAGTAGCTCCTATTGGATCCTCGTCAATATGACGGTACAAGTCTACTTAATCATGTACTTTTTCATGTTTTTATCGGCGTTGATTTTACGGTATAAATACCCTGATCAAGAACGTCCCTATCGAGTCCCTGGGCGTTATGGGATTCACCTTGTTTGTATCTTAGGGATGGCGGCTTGCGGATTTTCTTTCTTCCTAGGATTTATCCCTCCCGAGCAGATCAATACAGGAAGCACCCTTAGCTATGAAATGATCTTACTAGGCGGGATCGCATTTTTTTTAATTCTTCCTTTAATCATCTATTCCCAGAAAAAAGAGAGCTGGAAGTTACAGAAGCATCCAAGAAGCGAAGGATAAATAGAAAAGCGTTGTGAACGCGTCAGCAAACATCAAAACCACCGGACCCGAAGCTACCTTCGGATCTAGTTCTGTTTTATGAATAAAAATCGGGAACACGATACCAAAGCCAGCAGACATCAACACAGAAATTAAAATGGAAACTCCGATAATGAGAGATGGTAAAAGTCCATCTCCCCATAAAATCGAAAAAAGCCCCACAACTAGGGAAGAAGAGAATGCCAGCAAAAACACAATCGCCCACTCTCTTCTGACTTGTAAACAGACGTAGCGGAGGGTAATTCTTGGCCGGCGTAGAAATTGTAAACTTTGTGTCATCGACTGCATCGATACCGATTCAGACAGGGTGAGCACGAGAGGAATGAACATCGCTAAAATCAAAAATTCATTCAAAACTACCTCGTTGATGTTTGCAATGATGGCGCAAATGATCCCAGAGATCATATTGCAAAACAGCCAAGGCATCCTATAACGGTAAGCGCGGGTCATCGAAGTTTTTTTTCCCCTTTCTACCGAAATACCGAGCATTTGAAAAACATCTCTCCGGTGCCTTGCGTCAGCTACATCGAAAGAGCCCTCCATATACAGTCCAATATCTAAGGTGCCTAGCAATTTTCCTTCGGTGTCGACTAGGGGAAGAGCCAATAGATGGTGCCTTTCAAATAGCTCCATCGCTTCTTGGAGAGTATGATTTTCTGAAAGACGGATCACCTGTTCTTGCGCGACATCTTTTACAAACGAATCGGGGTCGGCTAAGAGCAATTTTCTCGTAGATAATGTACCCATCAAACGCCCCTCATCATCTACAGCATAAAAGTACATGATCTTATCATTGCCCCGATATTTCCGGAGTTTTTTGAGCGCCTCTCCAACACGATCGCTCATATTGAAATAGGTTTCTACCGGGGTGATGTAATCGGTAGCAGGATTTTTTAAATCTGTCTCCCTAATTTTCATTTCGATCCTTACATAAAAAAGAAAAAGGATTATAGTTGCTTGATTATGGTTTATCTCTTCTGCAATTTTTCGTAAAGTGGGGTCATGAAAAAAGATACATCTTGGGAAAAAGTGGGTACCTGGTACGATCGGATCGTTGGGAAAAAAGGGAGTTACTACCACACTTCTCTGATTTTCCCAAACAGCCTTCGGTTACTCGATCTTAAGGCTGGAGACTCTCTTCTCGATCTTGGCTGCGGTAATGGAGCTTTTGCCCGTCACCTGCCGAAAAAAGTCTCTTACGTTGGTCTAGATGCGGCAAAAGAACTGATCAAACGGGCCAAATCGTCTAGCAAACATCCCTTTCTTGTACAAGATGTGACAAAATCTTTTTCTCTGAAAAAATCGTTCACCGCCGTTACTTTCATCCTCTCTTTGCAAAATATGTGTGATTTAGACGGAGCGTTTACAGCGGCTAAAAAGCACTTAGAACCAGCGGGGAAACTGCTGCTTGTACTCAATCACCCCTATTTTCGTATTCCAAGGCATAGCGGCTGGGTCGTTGACGAGAAAAATAAGCTCCAATCGAGAAGGGTTGATCGTTACATGGAACGACTGGAGATCCCAATCACCATGCACCCCTCCCAAAAAGATTCTCCGGTCACCTACTCATTTCATAGAACCTTGCAAGACCATGTAAAAGCCCTCCGAAAACAGGGGTTTTGTGTGGTCGATATCGAAGAGTGGACCTCCGATAAAAAAAGTGCAGGTCGCTTGGCAAAAATGGAAGATCGAGCGCGAAAAAATTTCCCTCTATTTTTAGCAATTCTTTGTGAAAAATCTCCCATTGTCCAGGAAGTTTCTACCCCAAAAAAATAGGGTCTTTCAAGCAACGATCTCCTTTGGAACCTTCCCAAACGCTCTTCTTGAGACGCCCGTCTCCAAATAAGGGTTGTTAAGATCGACACCACTTTGACCCTCCGAGAACATCTTACGGAAAACAATTAACAAAAAGAGTCTTTCTTGTTAGCATACGGTTTTTTATTGGTACCCGCTTGAACGGTATGTTTCAGCCTTTTCATCAAAGAATAGAAATCCTTCCCCATTTCGGTTTTTCTAAACAACCTATTTATAGCTTACAAGACCTGATTCCAAAACCCAAAAAAGCTCTCTTAAGAATTCCAGAGCGCGCCTCTATTTTAATAGAAGCGCGTTCTTGGGAAGATTGGGCGAAAGAGCTTCCTATGGTCTTTTTATTCCATTATAAAAAAAAACCCTTCACCCTGCGCGTTTCCTTCATTTACCGTTTTGAATACACAGAAGGAGTCGACCGTCATATAGGAGATACCTTAAGCCGCTGGCTTCTTCCAGGGAAGCGCCTTGCAGCAAACGGCTCTTACCATTGCCGCTTTTTTTTTAAGGAACACCCAGAAAGACACTTTTCTTTAGCAGAATTTTTTTTTCCTATTCAAAATTACAATGCTATTCGCACCTGCATCAAAAATGGGAAGAAAATTTGCGAAGAATTGAAGCTACATATTCTAGCCATCTATTATACGCGACAAATTTTTGCAGAAAAAGATCTCCCTTCTCAAGAAAAGTTGTCTTTAATAGAACGGCACCTCACCTCAGTCACGGAATACTCAGAAAATAGGCAAACTAGCCATATTGTCCGCGCCTTTTCACGGGAAGAGACCTCGTTAGATATCAATAAAAATGTGCGGGATTTTTTTCGGGAAGACCTCCCCTCTGAAAACGAAATTTTTCATGAAATTCGTAGGTACATGCTCCTTTTCCCAGCCCCGTTTGCTCTCAAAAGAAGCACAAAACATTTAAGCCGGATCCTTACGTTCTTACATCTATTTCGAAAAAGAATTCAGCAGCTACAAACTCACGATCGGAAGAAGCGGCAAGTACTGATCAAAGTATTTCAACCCACCTTGCACCAAGGAGGTGAAAAAAAACGGGTCTTGGGCATTCTTGTTTGCATCAACCTGTTAACCGACAAAGAAAACTTCAATAGGATCCATTTGGTTGAGGGGCTATCCTACATATTACCCAATGCCGTTTGCGTGAAAGGCTCCTACATCTTTGACCGTAGAAGCCAAGATCCCATCCGCTCTATTTACGTCGAAATTGAAAAAAACGACGGGAAAGGTTTTTCACTTGATATGATCAAAACGATCAAGAAGGAGCTTCCTCCAGAAATCATTCGAAGAATAGAAACCGTTTTTCATCCGATTTTCATGCCTACAAACGATGAAGAATTGATGAGAAATATCATTCTTCTTGCAAGCCAACTCCGTTACGTAAAAGATCTTCCCCAAGTGATCATTTCCTATGACAAGCAAACACCTAAAGAACTCTCTTTTAGAATCATTGTGGCAAGGCTTCTCCGCTCTTCTTCTGAAAAAGTATATGACAAAGTGCCAATAAGCCGCTCAATGAAGATCTCTTTTGAACAAAAAAAAACGGTTGGCTTGCTCAAGAACAAATATCCTAAAGAGGCTCTTGTCCTCAGGGCCTCTATGAACAAAGCCCCCTTTTTTCGGAAGGATTACTCATTAGATCTACAAAAAGCGCGTAGAAACGTAGCCCGAGAGTTGATCCACTTTTTAGGGGAATTTCGTGATTACAATGGAGGAATGATCCTCAAAAAAACTGAAGCGTTCAACGCTCTTTTATCAGAAATGCCCAAATCTGACGCCAAACAAGAATTTCTCTTAGAACACTTTTTTTACGCGATCGAGCCGCCTGTTATGCAAACAGTTTTAGAAACAAAGGTGATGAAATCTCTTTTCTCCCTCGTTACCCAAACGATCAACCACGACTTTTCTGAAAAAAACCATTCCCTTCTGTATCAAGAAGAGAGCCCCTACTTTCTCACGATGATGACAACAACTTCTCCAAAATTGGGAAAAACGGTGATCCAAGCTGTGAAGAAAATTGCCACCTCTTCTTACGATTTGGTGACCTCTTCTTTTTCGCTTTATGAGCTCTCTGTCAACGGGATCGCCTACAAATGCCCTACAAGCGCAGCGAAAATACTCTTACAAAAAACGATCGAAGCGATCCTATCTAAAGAACCATCTCTTTCTTCTAGCTAACGCGTATAACCACGCTTGATTGTTGGTAAATACCCCCCATTTCCTTCCCTCGATTATCGACAAGGGTAATAGAGAGGGTGTGCCTTCCTTTAGCAAGCCCATAAATGTAGTAAGGGGTCTCTTCGTAAAGTGTATGGATCGTTTTTCCATCAATACGCACCTTGACCCCATAACTTCCTTTCGCTAAAAGGCCGTTTGTCACCAAAAAATCAAGCAAAATAGGAGTATTTTCCCGGTAGGTTTGTTTTGGAGAGGGCTCATTGTAAGTAAGGATGGGATCAACAATCTTTTGAGAATGCGATCGATTGCCCACGTAAAATGAGACCATCCCAAAACAATCGGGGGATTTCAAACTCTCACCATACGATCTTGCGGGAAATGCGCGGATGGTATGCTCCCCTTCGGAAAAGTCGATGGGCAAAGTGATTTGATAATTTTGCTCATAATAATCTCCATCTTGATCATAGGGATCGATCCCCGATCCTGCGTAGGTCAAATAAGGCTCGTCATCGATCACAATATGAATCGCTTGCCCGATTCCTTGATCTAAAATTTCCTCTCCTCTCGGAAAATAGGATCTTGTTCCAAGAGAGTATCCGGTTAAACGGAAGTTGAGCACAACTGGCTCACCGACAATCTGCCCCTCTTCGGGAAACGCAATATCCAGAGAGACATTATTTGGCTCTGGAGTTGCTGGAACGGGCACAATCGTTAACGTGGGCGTTTCTGGGATTTCTACAAATTTTTCCTGTCTTTCTAAAGCGCATAACGGGAAAAGAAAACAAAGCATGAGGGGAAAAATGATCTTGAACAAAGCAACTCTCCTTTCCCTTTGTTTCCAACAAAAAAGCTATTTTTTCAATGAATTTTCTTAAAAGAGCGTTTTATAAACAGCGGCCTTCGAGTAGAACCTTGGATGATCTGTCTAAAAATATGCTCTCCTCGTAAAAAGCCTTACAACTGACCAGTGAAAAATCTACCCATTTCCCTCTTATTGCACGTGGTACACAGATAGGCAAGTCTCTCCCCTTAAGGTATTTTCTTTTTCTGATCATAGATCATCTTGGCTTATATTTTCTGACCAATCGCTCAAATGAACGAGAAGGACGAGACTGTAAGAAAAAGATTTACGAAAATCGATGAATGCAATAGACAAAGAGTATGAGAAAGGCTCCCTTTTTTTTCATTCCCCTTTTGTTTGTTTCCCACATTTTTGCCCTTCCAATGTATGAGCCCGTTGCTCTTAAAAAGACTCTAGTACAAATCACCTTTAAAGATCCCGATGATGGAGGCAACACCGTTTTAGAGAGTGCCTTTTTTGAAAACCAGCGCATACGATTAAGACCACGAAGTCCTAATGGAGTGCGCTCTATTCTACACAAAAAGTTGTCCCCGGGCACTTACAAAGTAGAGTGGACAGTCGAAACAGACTTGCGCACCCTCTCTGAAAGAGTCCCACGGAGAGAGACCTTTCTTGTCCGTCCCGAAGACGTTTGGATCAATATTTTGATCGAAGGTAAGGAATTTATTTTGCTCTAAGAACACCTATATCTCTTAGATATCTTTCGATGGATTGCTTAACATACGATCCTCCCTCCTTAGAATCTACAATGAAGTGATTATCAAGATTATCGTCCTGCTCCTTACAACGGCGTAGAACCTCGTTTGAGTAATTTTGAGTATCGATATCCGAATTATTGGGATCATTGATGACATTAAGCACGTGCTCAATGATGTTATTTTCGTTATATTCAGTCGCAAAATAGTCAGGAATGGACTGAGCATAATGCCTGTTTAAAGCAGCAAAGCCTTGAAATGTATTATCTTTAGCAAAAGCTGGAGGAAGTCCTACTTGGGCATAATATTGTTGTCTTATTCCAAATGCAGCATTTGCCATGTGGATAGAAGAGAGACTAGTTCTTCCTGAATTTTGAATGGCGTGGTGTATGGCCGTTCGGAAACATTGGTCACGATATTTCTGCAAACAAAGTATCACTTGCAGATCTAGTTCTCCTGACTGGTTATTCAATAAGTCTACAAGTAACCGTTCTAAATGTAGACTGATTCGATTAGAACAATGATTGAAGGCTTCTTTGATTTGCATAACGGTTAGCAGAACGGAATTAGCCACATCTTTATGAGAGTCTTGTACTTTCAAATACAGCAGATTAAAAATGACGCGAAGCATTTCTCGCGTCCTTACTTGAATAGGTTCATTTACCGAAACACTTAGCATTGGTAGATAACTATTATTACGAACAGTTTCAATCAGGTTTTTGATGTAATCGCGCAATGCAAAAAATATATCGCTGTTACTATCGTAATCATCAGGCAGACTTATGTTGGCAGGAATAGCTCCTAAAAATCTCCCTTCAGTAGACATACTTGAAGGGTCTGAGCAGCTTGCGATTTTGTTAAGATTGACATTCTCAAAAAGATCTGGCCGATCGTCTTTTAACGATTCAAAATTGTAGACTATTTCGTATCCTCGAGGACCAAGACCTCTTTCGATAGATAGCTTTTCAAAATCTTGATTGAGCTCTTTCACAGCGGCGCTTATTTTCGTTAATTTAGGAAGAGAGCGCTCGACTTTTTCAATGCTTGTTTGTATTTTTCGAGGATAGTTTTTTTTGATTTTATTAAATATATTTTTTACTTTGGCAGTCATTTTTTGCATAAGCGGTCTATTTGTGCCGATAGGGTTCACTCTCGCAAAATCGACAAGGACCTTTCGTAAACTTTTTGCTAATCTCTCATGGTACGTCCCATAAAAAAGAGCGTAAATTCTATAGGCAATGCGAATAATCCATTGCACCAAAATACAAGGCTTTTGTCTTTTTGTTGGAACAAAAACTACATAGGACTTTCCATTACTTGTCCTGATTGTTCTTTGTTCAGTACCTATCCAACTGTTTGAATCGGCATGAATGAATTCTTGTAAGCGTCGGTAATAATTTGTATAAAGCATGGGCTTAGGAGACATATTCTTCCTTCCGAATAAAATTTTTAAAGGAATTTAATCGATTTCTATACATTTCAACAATATTTTTTTAGTAGAATGCCAGAACTGACGCATCAAAATTCTCCTAGGAGACACTTTCTTCGAAAATTTGGAGAATAAGCAACTTTCTTTTTCTT
>JBCAXK010000008.1:0-33738 GCA_038534095.1 Chlamydiota bacterium
AGGAGCGTGTCAAATGAGGAATACTGCTTTGTAAAGCATAAAGACAATCATCTAAGCTAAGCAGGGTGTGCCTACGAAAGGCAATAATCATGGCCTCTTCAGATGTGCTCAGAACTGTAGAACGGGATTGCTTAGGACCCATAGTGTCGTCATGGGAAAAGCTGCGTTTTTTCCACTTAGCAATCGTCTTCGGATTAACATTATAACGCTTGGCAAGCTTTGCTAAGCTCTCTTCACTATCTTGGATTGATCTACGAACTGCCTCTGTCGTGCGGGCGCTCCCATGTAATATTTGTCCCATAAATCCTCCTTCGTTGGTAAATGGGCATAGTATACACCACCACACTCTGGGACCAAACATCTAAGAGGGTGCTGACTAGATATCTTATTGTGATTTCCTACAATCAGCACCATTTGCAAGGTATTTTGTTCAACAACGATTAAGTTGACAAATTCCTGTTCTTCCATCAAAATAAAGTAAATTTTTTTTACTCAAAACCCCCATTATGAATCTAATCCTATATTATTGAACTGCAGCGTTACAAATCAATATTTGGCTGATTTATTTTCCGAACATCCTGCCTTCAAGGAGATGTTGGCTGGCCTTCCTAACCTTGAGATAAATTTGGAATCTTACAATAAAGTCACTGACGAAGGTATAATTAGCCTTGTCGAAAACTGCCCTCAGATAACCAAGCTTAATTTAAAATCATGCACGAAAATTTCAGACCAGGCCATTTCAAGTATAGTGCAAAATTGCCCGAACTTAGAGGAAATTGACTTAAGTTGGTGTGACATATCAGAAAAGTCTGTTTTCTCTTTGGCAAACCATTGCCCAAACTTAAAAAAAGTAGGACTAAGAAGCTGCTATGTTACAGATCGATCAATAGAAGCCCTTATTAGTAGTTGCGCACAGCTACTCTCTGTCTCCCTACAGTGGTGCAAAAGCGCAACAGATGTTACAGCAAATGCAATAGCAGGTGGATGTCCACAGCTTGAAAATATTGATATTAGAGGTTGTGAAAAGATAACGGGTCAGGGAATGATTCGTATGATAGAGTCTCATCCTAAGTTACAGTCTATTCACTTCAAAAGATGTGATGCAGTCGCAGATCAGGTTCTTATGGCAGTTTCTAGAAACTGTCCTAATATTCGCATACTAAATCTTCGAGGCTGTTACAGATCAAACGAAAATGGCCAAGATAATATCACAAACACAGGGATATTACAGATTATTAATAGCTGCCCTCTTATTGAACAGATTGATTTCGCATGGCATTCTTACCTTAGTGATGAAGCTGTAATTGCAATGGCACACAATTGGCAAGGATTCAAATCAGCAGACTTAAGCGGTTGCCTGAACATTACAGATAAATCTATCAACATGCTCAAAGAAAATGAGGTAATCGTTAGGCAATATTAATTTATGAGAGCTGAAAAAATTATTTTTGCTAGTGATTTCAAGGGAATCAAACTAAGGGAGAACCTGTGTGAATATGCTAATAGTCTTGGTATACCCATCGAAGATATTGGGATATTTGAAGGTTCTCCTCTTGACTTCGTAGATGTTACAAAGCAGTTAGCTCTCAAGCTCTCTTCGTCCAATACTTATGGGGTATTAATTTGCAATGATGGCCATGGGGTTTGCATGGCAGCCAATAAGTTCAATTTTATACGAGCTGCACTATGTTATTCCCAAGAAGATGCTCAGAAAGTCCGAAAAAAACTGAATTCCAATGTACTTTGTCTTGGTTGCCAGAATTTTTCACCGGATCGAGCTATATCTTGTTTGAATGCCTTTATTGAGACAGACTTTGAGCAAGGTAAATATGGAAAAAGTATTGAAAAGCTTGGAGCATTCGCCACAGCACACGCTGACCATGGTGTTAACTTAATCGTTCGAGGAATAATCTCCCGCCAGGATCATATTTTACTTTCTACGACAACAAAGCATAATCAAGAATTTGGCAAAAATCTTTTTTTTCTTCCAGGTGGACATGTTGATTATAATGAATCAGCAATCTCTGCTTTAAAAAGAGAAATATTAGAAGAGATGTATCTACATGTGAACGATCTAAAGTTTGTTGGAGCCTTAGAGTGCAGCTGGGATAAAAAGGGCAGTATTTATCATGAGCTCAACTTGGTATATCGCGTTGATATTACAAATTTATCCTTAGATACTCCTCCCAGGTCCTCCGAACCTTTTATTGAGTTTATTTGGTGTCCCTTATCGAAGATTTCGGAATATCATATTCTACCAGAACAACTAAATCCTATGCTTCAAGAGGTAGCGAAGAACACAGACGCTATACTTTTTTATAGCCAAATGATGCAAATTACCTAGGAATATCCGTAAGAAAGTGAACGTATTCCAAATATTGCAGCAGAGAGCTGACAAACGGCTGGAACAGCAAATATTGTGAGCTTGTCATTATGTTTGATATGACTAATTTCATGCTTCAGTGTCCAAGTACATGCTTCCTCGTCAGTTTGGTGAAAACCTTTGGATACGAGTATTGTTGCGTCACCTTTTTGAAACATATTTGTACCAATTGCAGTACATAAACTTAAGCTTGGGGCCTCAAGAAATATTAAGTCCTTTCTAACGCCACATTTCTTAAGAAATGGTTGCATTTGTTCTTTGATATGAGAATTTTGGATGTTCTCTAAAGCTTCATTGTATCTGGGATCACTTTTGTAAATTCTTTCTACGCTGCGATCACGATACTCTCCTTGTATAGGCACCTCAAAGCAAGCTTCTTTATAAGCCTGCATGAGATAGCCAAAAGGAAAAATAAGCAATCCATAAATAAACATAATCGCAAAATCCTTTTTTATTTTATATTTTTTATGAAAAATTTATTTGATTTATTTATAAATAATAGTCTTTAAATATTATGATTAAACTTTTCAAAAATTACATTGATGTTTAATTAGCCGTTTTTTATCAAAATAGATTTATACATATAGCATTTTATTTTCCATAAATAAATCTCAGCTAAGCTCTGAAATAGACGAAAAAGCTCCGTTTGAAATCGATGTTCTAGAGGTCTTGGCCCGTTTACGTAGTTTCCGAATAACCTCTTAATGAGGGTCAAAAAAAGAAATGTTACGCACTGTGTGGATGGAATGCATCAAACATACTCCATGGAAGAAAAATGTATAAAGACCCATGTCACAAGACAAACTCTCCATCCGTGCTCTCGAGAAAAACCCAAATTTACTGTAAGCTTTCTCCAGGAATGCACCAGGAATAACCAGGAATATAGAAGCGTTGAAGATTTCTCAGTCCATTGCAACGCAGAAGTACGTCCAAAATTTTCTTAGAAGATATGCAGAGAAGCATCTATAGAAGTGCGTAGAAGACTGCAGATATAGATTTTTGAAGAAAGTGAAGATGATCCATTTTCAAGAGGAAATGGCTCGCAAGAAGCTTTTTTGAAGAGAGAGTTTCTTCCGTGAAGAAAAAATTTTCCCGATTCCTAGAATTGTTTTTGCATAAATATTTACGATTTTTTAGTCTATTACTTATTTTAAATATTTGGAGTTCAAAGTGTTTTGTTGTTGTTTTAAAGAAAGAGAATCTGACCCTACTATCGAAATATTTCAGGCATTTCAACGCTATGATGCAGAAACCTGCCAAAACATTTTAAAGAACCATTCATTGGAAGAACTTAGTCCACCTGTAGGGCCAAGAAAAGGTTGGCCTGTACTTATGATGGCCCTTCAAAGCCTGGAGTATCAATCAGAGGCCCTTAAAGTTGTATTGATAGCTTATGCAGACAATCACGAAGCGTGGAACGCTGCGCAAACATTTAAAGACGACAAAGAGGGGACGATCTTTGACATCATAAAAAGAAGACAGATACAGAATATATGTTTGCGAGCATCATCACAAGCACAAACACAAGTATCAGAACAAGCAAAAAAAATTCTCACAGTTTTTAGTAAAAGGGTATTGAAAGAGAAAGAAAATTCCCGTGGTGAGGAGGCTAAGATACCACTAACACATTCTTTACCAACAATCCCCACTAAACCGAATATACATCTGGGACCTTTCACTAAGTCAGCGAGCGATTTGGGACCTTATGTCCCAATCGTAGAACAACCAATACAAGATTAGTCACTCTCTAACTGGATGGATTTCTAATCTGACTACCTAATCTGCTTTTTGAAAGGCTAGAAGGGGTTTTAGCGGAAAAATTTGCTAAGACCGCTTTAAGGTAAGTTGTTCACCTAGATATAAAGAAGCTGTATGAGCACATACTGCTTCTTTGTCCGTTGATCCTGTGCTTGGAGATAGGCGATTCTTCTTTTGTTGCCAGTGTTCTCTGAGCACTATTTGTCGATTTTTCCATGCTTGAAAACAAGAGTTACCAGGAAACTTTGGCTCTCTTTTTTTGTTCAACCCCGCTTGTCAATATTTCTTTTTTTTTGTGGATTACAGCTTTGATTTTTAGCCTTATCGAATGGGTTAGGATTTTTCTTGTAGTGTAATATAAAAAAAATTCTTATAAAGAAAGTGGGAAATTTCTCAATGTTTCTCTTCTATAAGCAGCTTGCAATAAGGAGTCTATTTTGCAAAAAACGATCGTTTTCTTTACGTGTATTTACAGCCTTTTGGTGAATAATGTCTACGCAGCTGATGTAATTTTTCCTGGTGATATTGACACCACGGGAGGTGTGTCCTTTGATGTACCTACAGATGACCGGTTCATTTTTACAGGATTGATTTCTGGTACGGGGTCCTTTACAAAAACAGGGGAAGGGATTCTTTTGTTATCCAATCCAAGCAACACCTACGAAGGAGGAACGGTTCTTGAAGCGGGCAGCGCGCAAATCGAAGCGAGTGGTAATTATGGCGTAGGTCCTATCACGGTCGAATCTGCTACTTTGGAACTGACGCAACCTGCGGTCACAATTGCAAACGATCTCTTCATCAATAATGGAGTGACTTTGGAGATCCCTACTGGATCGGGTTTGGTTTACAATGGGATCATTGATGGAACTGGTTCTTTGACGAAAACTGGCAGCGGGGATTTGAGTCTAGGAGCTGTCAATCCTTTTCGGGGAAACGGATTTTTATTAGATGGTCTTACGACTCTTCTTGCTTCTGGAGGCACGCTTGGACAAGGCGTTCTTGTCATTGGCGATGCGACCGTTCAGGCTGATTTTTCTGTAGGAACAGAACAAATTGTACAGTTTACAGGCGACGCGAATGTCGTTGTTCCTGCTGGCATTGTTTTAGGAGCGATTAACCTAGTGGAAGGAGAAGGGTCCTTGAATAAATCGGGACCTGGCGTCTTGATTCTTGAGTCGGAAAATACCTATTCAGGAGGAACATTT
This sequence comes from Chlamydiota bacterium, assembly GCA_038534095.1. Lineage (GTDB taxonomy): Bacteria > Chlamydiota > Chlamydiia > Chlamydiales > SM23-39 > JBCAXK01. The sequence continues at coordinate 5,347 of JBCAXK010000008.1, forward strand.
CTTCAGGACGGAATCATCGAGATTTTGACCAGTACTTCCTTAGGTACAGGAGACGTTACTGTAACAGGAGGAAACTTTCAAAGTGTTGCGAATGTTTCTATCGATAACCTATTTATATTGAACGCAGATACAGGGTTTGATGTGGCTCAAAGCACTCTATGCACGATCAATGGCACAATCGTAGGAACAGGTTCTGTAACCAAAGGTGGGACTGGGGACTTGATCTTTACAGCAAATAATCTATTTAGTGGAGGGCTCAATCTCAATGAGGGACGGGTGATTGTGAGCTCTGATGAATCTCTAGGGTTAGGCCCTGTAGCTTTGAATGGTGGCGTTTTGCAATGTAACACAACAAGTACCATCTTAAATGAGGCGACTCTCATCATCGATGCTACGTTTACGAACACAATCGAAGTGGATGCTAATGCTACCTTTACTATGAATGGAGTGATCAGTGGGGGGAGCAATATTCTCAAAATAGGTGATGGTACCCTAGTTTTTGGTAACATAAATACTTTTGCTACCAACATGACTGTTAGTGAAGGAATCCTTTTGGTAAGCGATACAGGATCCCTCACGAGCGCAACTACGATTGTTCAAGCAAATGGAACCCTCGATGGCAATGGTCGTATTGGGATCACCGAAGTCAATGGAGGGCGCGTTCAGGGTAACGGACAATATACAGAAATTCGTTTGAACGCAGGAACCATTGCTCCTGGAAACTCTATAGGAAGAATCGATATTTCCGGGGATTATACCCAGGCGGCTGATACGGTCTATGCATTAGAAATCGATACTACAAGCAGTGATCAAATTGTTGCAGGGGGAGTGGCTACCATCGATACAGGAGCTATTTTGACGGTGCTTCAGCCAGAAGTAACCGTTGTTAAAGGGACTACTTACGAGATTTTGCAGGCAACAGGTGGGATCAATCAGTTATGGACTGTAACAAATTTTCCCGATACAGGCACTTTTGACGTTTCCTTGATCAATGGAGATACCGCCGCTTTACTAACGGTGACTAAGACAGCGCAGCCTCTGAGAAATGTTGCGCCTGGGAATCCAACACAAGTGCAAAACTATCTCCTTTCTTTGGATGTAGATACCAATCCAGAGCTTGTAGCGCTTTCTTTGCAATTAGATACATTGAGTGGAGATGCTTTAAACAATGCGCTCAATACTTTGCATCCAGCCCTTTTTGGGGCTTTTCCTTTAGCAAATGTGGACGCAAGCTCACAGGTTACAAGGATCCTAGCTTCGCAAAATGAAAAATCTTGTGTCTCCCGTTTTTATGATGAGGGCAGTTATCTCCGTGCTATTTGGATAAGTCCCTTTGGACTTTTTATCGATACTGATGAGATCGAGCAGCTTCGAGGGTTTTCTACAAAGTCGGGAGGAATTCTTCTGGGATGTGATGGATATCTTGTTAATGGATATCTCTTTGATGGTCTATTGATGGGAAGCGCTATTGGTTACACTTATACCAATGTTGACTGGGATAGCAACGGGGGATCAGCCGATCTGAATAAGGTGTTACTCGGATTCTACTTGAACGGAGAGTCCTCCACATTTTTCTCCCAGCTATCGCTTGTAGGAGGGGTTGATCTTTACACCACCAAAAGAAACGTCCATGTTGGGGATATAAAAAGCACAGCGCAGAGTGATCACGTTGGCGGGTTTTTTACCGCTCATGGAGGATTTGACTGGTTTTTTGTACCAAGCTCTCCTTTTGCGATCTTTAGCATGACCGATTACAACTACCTTTATGAGCCGACCTTCACAGAAACGGGAGCCGGGGCTCTTAACTTACGAGTTGAGCACGATAGTACCCATTTTTTCCGTTTTGAAACGGGGGGAAAATTCGCCACGATTCTTGCATTTGACGATAGCTGTTTGGAGCCTATGATCGCCCTTAGCTGGGTTGCAAAAACTCCCTTAGGTCATGGGAATAGATCGGGGCAATTCACATCTGCTTTATCTGAGCCTACCTCTTTACAGGTAACTACATTTGATCGTACGATCCATTGCATTTCTCCTGAAGTATCGCTGAAATATGAAGCAGCGGATTGGGCAACTTCGGTGGGTTATAAGGGAGAATTTTCGCATAATCATTACAACAACCAGGTAATGGCTAAAGTCGATATTCTGTTTTAGGAGCTTTGTCAGCTTTCCTTACGCCGAAGCTAAACGGGTTGAAGGAAGGTGAGGTGAGGTTGTTTTGCAGAAAGTAGGGCAATGGTGCGGGTAAGGAAGAGGGGCGCTGTTCATCTATGATGAGTAAGAGCGTAAGGAGCCTCTTTTTGGAATTGGCATTTAGGCGCGTTCCAATCAAAGAGTACCTTCCCGCAATTTCCCTCTTCCATCATAGAAAAGGCGCTTTCATAGTCAAAAAATGAGTAGGTGCGTGTGATCACCGAGTCAATCTCTAAACCCGCTTCTAAAAGCGAAAACATTTGATACCATGTAGCAAACATCTTTCTTCCGTAGATCCCTTTGAGGTTGATCCCCTTAAAAATGATTTCGTTCATAGCAACAGGTACGCTTTTGGGGAAGATTCCTAAAACAGCCATTTGACCACCAGGTCGCAGGCCTCGAATCATATCTTCCAATGCTTGGGGGGATCCCGACATTTCAAGTCCCACGTCAAATCCATCTTTGAGCGCGAGCTCCTGAGAGACCTCTTTTGCTGAAGAGGTGCAAGGATCGTAGACCATGGTCGCTTGTTTTCTACTGACAGCCGCTCTTCGATTGGGGTTGGGATCACAGATCGTGACGCTACTTGCGCCAAAAAAGCGGCTGATATTCACAGCCATTAGTCCAATTGGGCCGGCTCCTGTAATGAGAACAGTTTTTCCTGCTAGAGGGAAAGCGGAGCAAGTATGCACTGCGTTCCCTAAGGGATCTAAGATCGCAGCTATCTCATCATCGATGAAGCTAGGAATCGGGATCACGTTGACAGCTGGAACCGAGATGTACTCTGCAAAACATCCATCTCTATGGATGCCGATCCCTTTTGTATGAGGACATAAGTGCATCAAACCAGTAAGGCAATTTTTACACTGACGACAAGTGAGGTGTCCTTCAGCAGAAACGCGCTTTTCTAGAAGATGTTTTTCGACTGCAGAGCCCACTTCGACTACAGTGCCCACAAATTCATGCCCTATTGTTGTGGGTACTACGACGTTTTCTTGGGACCAATCTTTCCATGCGTAAATATTGACATCGGTACCACAGATAGCGCTTTTATCGACGCGGATCAAAACATCCTCGGCACCTACTTGGGGGATAGGCGCTTCTACAAGGTCAAGGCCGCGCCGTTGATGCTGCTTTTTTAACGCTTTCAAAGCGTTTCCTTGTTTGCTGGTAGAATGCCTAGATTTTCTCCCACTTCTTGGAAGGTGCGTAGCGCTTTTTTGAGATCTTCTTTTGTATGAGAAGAGGAAAGTTGTACCCGAATTCTTGGTGAGTCTTTTGGGACAACAGGGTAGAAAAAAGGAATAACGTAGACCCCTTTTTCAAGTAACAAGCTAGCCATTTTTTGTGCTTGTTCTGCAGTTTCCATCAGAACAGGCACAATCGGGTGCTCACCTGGAATCAGGGAAAAGCCTAAACGAAGCATCCCTTCACGAAAGATTTTTGCATTTTCCCATAAGCGGGATTGCCACTCGGGATGTTTTTCTATGAGGTCAATTGCAGCGTAAGATCCAGCAGTAATCGGGGGAGGAAGAGCATTAGAAAACAGGTATGGGCGCGCCTTTTGGCGGAGCATAGCAATGATGGGCTCTGACGCTGCAATGAATCCGCCCGATGCACCTCCAAGAGCTTTTCCGTAGGTGCCAGTGATGATATCGACTTTTCCTAAAACGTTTGCATGCTCGTGTGAGCCCCTACCTTTTGCTCCTAAGATTCCCGTAGCGTGACAGTCATCGATGAGTAACAGTGCGTTGTATTTTTGGGCTAAATCGACAAGCTGTCCAATGGGAGCTATTTCACCATCCATAGAAAAAACGCCATCACTGACGATGATTTTTCTCCGAAAACCTTGGGCTTTTTGCAGGAGCGTTTCTAAGTCCTCAAGGTCTAAATGCTTGTAACGAAATCGAGCTGCTTTACAAAGGCGTATACCATCAATTAGGCTAGCGTGATTGAGAGCGTCGGAAAACACAGCATCTTCTTGATGCAAAAGCGCTTCAAAGACGCCCGCATTGGCGTCAAAGCAAGAAGGGAAAACAATGGCAGCCTCCATTTCCAAAAAGGCAGCCGTTTTTTGCTCAAGTTGCTTATGTAGATCGTTTGTGCCACAAATGAAGCGGGCAGAAGACATCCCAAATCCGTAGGAGCTGAGCGCCTGCTTTGCTGCCTCTACAATTTCTGGATGATTAGAAAGGCCTAGATAATTATTCGAACAGAGATTCAATAGCTTGGTTTGATCCTGTAAGGCTACAGAAGGTTCTTGGGGAGAAAAAAGGACGCGCTCTTTTTTGTACAATCCCAAAGAATGGAGAGAGCGTAACTCTTCTTGTAATGCTTCGCGCATAGACGCTTGATCGGTAACCATGATGCTCCTTAAGAAAATTGGGGTTTTGTTGTTTTTTCTAAGAAGGCTGTTTCCCCTTCACTGGCTGCGACAAGAACCGCGCAGGCGCCATCTCCATAGATATTGGCGGTGGTTCTAGCCATATCCATAAAACGCTCTACAGCAATAAAAAGACCAATACCTTCAGGAGGTAGACCTAAAAATTGCATAATGATGATGGTGGCCACCAAACTACCTGCAGGGATGCCAGCGACGCCCATTGAGGTAAATAGGGCTAAAAAAACTACGATAAATTGTGTTCCGATCGAAAGATCAACCCCATAAGCTTGCGCGACAAAAACAGCAGCTACGCATTCATATAAAGCAGATCCTGAAAGATTGATTGAAATTCCTAAAGGAACAATCAAACGGGCAATTTTTTTAGAAACCCCCACCTTTTTTTCAATGCACTCAATGGTAATGGGAATCGAAGCTGATGAAGAACTTGTGGTAAATGCAGTAAAGAGAGCGGGACTCATGGCTTTCATGTAGGCGATAGGATCCATTTTTGCGTAAAAGCGAAGAATGATCGGCAGAAATAGGAACATAAAGATCCCAAGTCCTAAAAGCACTGTTAAAGAAAAGAGCAATAAAGGGGTTAAAGAGGCTTTTCCCAAGGTGGAAAACGCGTTTACAGAAAGGCAGTAGACTCCAAGAGGAAGCGCTTTTAATAGCATAGAAGATAGCTGCAACATCAGATGGAAAATCGCATCAAAAAAAGAGATTAGAGGCGTTTTATGAGCGTTATCCAATTTCGTCAAGGCAGCGCCAGTCACTACGCTAAAAAGGATCAGTGGTAACATTTTCCCTTCAGCTAGCGCGAGAAAAAGATTTTTTGGTAAAAGATTTTCTAAAAAATACTGTACAGTAAACTCTTTCTCCAGTCCTTTTTGTAAAGCAGCGTGCTCCATACCGTGAAGATCGTACCCTACTCCTGGTTTTAACAAGTTGACAAGGCTCATGCCAATTATCAGGGCAACAATCGTGGTGCCAAAGTAGAATAGAGCGGTTTTAGCTCCCATCTTGCCTAAATCGAGTTCTGAACCCAGCTTTGCAATCGAGGAGATGATCGAAGAACAGACTAGAGGAATCACAAGAACTGTTAGCAGTCGTAAGAAGCCGCTCCCCACAAACTCAATACAAGGGAAAAAGACTCCTAATGCAGAATCTGGAATATACTCAGAAAAGCATTGGAGAACAAAAGCGGTTGCTATTGCAAAAAGAATAGAAAATAAGACAGATTGAGAGCGTAATGTATTCACAAAACAATAAACAAATAAAAAGAATTCTATAAAAAATAGGAAATGGTTTCCAGAAAAATAAATTTTTGTCAAAATTGAATGGGAACAAGGTATTCAGACAATCTCACCCTTCTTCTATTTGATATTGATTCTTATAGAGATAAGAAAAGACTTCTCTTCGCTTTGCAGGAGCTTTATTCAGCCGTTTCGACGCCTTTAGATCTGTTGTATGAGAGATCTCAAACGCCTAGGAACTACTTTTGCTGCTTCAGGAGCGTCCTTTCGTTCTTGAATATGAGTCATAACAATGTTCAATCGTTTTTAATCAGCATTGACGCATCAAATTTTTCATTGATTTTGTTATCTTCCTTGGGAAAACCCAAGAAGGATAAATGAATTTCAGTCAATTAGAGCCAAGCGTCAGATAGCCGGTCAGCTCAAGGTCAAGTCTTGTCTAGGTCATTTGCGTCTTCTTTAAATGCTTGAAGAAAAAATCTCCTAGGAGACCTTCGATCGCTTTCTGCTGCCGCTGCAATAAGATTCGTTACGTTAACGCCTTTCACCTCGATACTTCCTGAGGGTCCTGAGACTCCTGAAAGTGTTGAGTTCTGATCGAAATCCATTGGAAGCGGAGCTAATGATTGGGGATTTCTTTTAGAATCATGTGTGGCCGCATGAGATATGCGATTGCTTTGATCGTCATCGTCATCGCCAACGATACCTGGTTCGCTAAACCTGTAATCATTTTCTCTCTCGCTATCGATATCTCCGATGGTAAGCATGTAATTATGGTCAGCTTTCATCCGAGCATCAGATGTAGCTCTTAGACTACGTCCAGCGTTCAATTCTTGACTGTGCGTATCACAGTTTTTTTCTTTTCTGTGGAGAAGATTTGTCGGATCCCAATAGACGTATCCCAAACAAGAATGGATATCTTTTCCAACAACAGCTCTGACAACAGCCAAATTTTCCTTGTCTTTATAGACGGATAATACGCGGTTTCTAATTCGGGTAATCACAGTTTGAGAAAAAAAAAGACTAGCAGCTGAAAATAACATTCCTAGTGTTCCAACTATCTGAAAAGTAAAAACGGTGATGGAAGAAATGACCATCAAAAGGGCAGAATGGACGTAAATATCTATCCATCTGTTGACAACAAAGCAAGTGCGAAATCCGTTCTTAAATGTAGACAAAAGACATTTTGGATTGACGTCGAATATTGAGAAGAGGGAAATGGTATCTGGGTATTTCGTTGGCAAAGTGGCTGAAGTTTGAGCTATGTTTGATCCTGACATATTAATCTCTAGTTGTTATCAAGCGCTGTAAGCGCTTTTCTATGTAAATCATTTTTCCGTGGTTCAGATAAAAAAGTGGGGCTGATTTTCTTGCATTTTCGTTTTTCTCAATAAAATAGCTTGTTGGTTTTTCAGGGCTTTTTTCTCAATAACCACCAATGGTAAAAGAAGATGATCGCTAGTTTTACGATTGGGGATAGTCACTCCGAATTTTCATCGCGATCCGTCATGAAAAAAGCTGTTTTGATTAGACTCCATACTTGGTTGAAAAAAATTTTCCAAAGTATACAAAGGGGATAAAAAAAAGTCTTTGTTTTTTTACAGAGTTTAGCCAATTGAGCTATTTTCATAAGAAACGAGCATCGCTGATTGAAAACAAGAAAGCGCGAATAAAAATTTTGAGTAAAAATGGGTAATAGAAAACGATTTTCTTACCCTATTTCTTTGCTTACAACAAAGTGGTTGTCATTATGACAGAATTCAATCTTGCCTTAGAATTACGCTTTCTCTTGATATTCCTAGCTTATCAAAATCAAGATTTTGAAGGTCAACAGTTCCCAAAGTATTACCTAGCTTGCTGTCCAAGGGGTCTTCTTCAGAGAAATCACCTTCAATATCAAACTCCTCTCCCTTAAGGCTGTTCTGATCAGGTAAGCTTTCCGGTTTTGGAGTGCTCGGTGCTGTTTTTTTCCTGTTCTCTTCTTGAGGATAAGTAGCCCATATTTTTCTCGGGTCCCAATGGGAATACCCAAGAGTGGGGTGTTCATTGGTGGGAACAGCTTGGAGTGTTTTCTTCTGCTTTTCATATACGGATAAAACGCGATTTGTGATTCGCGTGATGACAATTTTAGACACAAGAATAGACGCACATGAGAAGAGCATAGATAGGGATCCAATGATTGGATAAACAAAAACAGTAATACAGGAAATAATCATCAGAAGTACAGAATGGACGTAGATATTGATCCATCTATTAACAACAAAGCAAGTGCGAACAGCGTTTTTAAAGGTGGAAAACAGAAACTCTGGTTTGATATCAAATATGGAAAAAAGATAGGGAGACTCGGGATATGTAATTGGAGAGCTAGCCGTTTTTTGAGAGATTGTTGGTGCTGACATACTGATTCCTAATGTTTGTCGAGGTCTATAACTTCTATCATGTGAATTGTTTACCGAGTTTAGATGAAAAAACTATCCTTATCTTGTTTTTCACTTGCGCGTGTTTTTTAAGACCAAACAGGATTTGGAATGTTTGAGTTTGTGCGATCCCCATGGAGTGGTTCCTAAAAACGAGTGGTTGCCCACACTATTAATAACGGACAACAGTTTTTTCTTTTTCTTTGGAGATAAATCGTTCGATGCATCAATTTCATCCATAACGGTTGTTTCCATTTGCCGGATAAGATCAATGCAATTGTACGACACTACAAGAGCCGCAAAGGATGCAAATAGCGCGAGGATTCCCCACGCAACAGTTAGAACGGCAAAGGCTAATGAGGTAATTGCTGCAAATTTCGACGTTTCAATCAAGGTACGTACATATGCGCAGGTCTTCTTTCTAGCCTCAGGTGTAATTAAGGAAGCCCCTTCCAGGCAAGTGGAGAAAATTTTCTTTACCATAATCCAAAAGACCTAAAAATATTTTTTCAAAAGTATAAGAAAGCTCTAAAAAAAAGTCTTGTTTTTTCCGAGACTTGGTATGATTTTTTGATGAAAACTGGTGATACAAGTGGGAAAAATTTTTGTAGTTTTGGGTTTAGTGTGTGTCTTTGTGGGCATTTTTTTATGGATTTTCGAGCGATGGAAATTTGAGGGATTTTTCGGAGATGTCTACTGGAATTTTAGGGGGCTGAAAGTGGGCTTTCTATTTGGCACTTCCCTTGTTGTTAGTCTTGTTCTCACCATTGTTTTGAATCTCCTAGCATATCTCTTAAAGAGACAATGAGCGGTATGAGGGAGTAACAAGAACGGTTGGAGAAGGCCTAGAGAATCGACCCAAAGAAAGTGGGTGCGTTTCGGTATAAAGTGATTGCTAACGCTTTTTGATGCTTTCCTTCTCTTAAGACTTCATATCTAGATTTTTTTTGCTTCCCCATAAATAATCAAGAGACGTGAAATCAGATACGGAAAAACCATAGGGATGTTAGTTACTTCGTAAGTAGAGCCTGCGAAGTGAAGAAGAGCGTTTGATGGGTTTAACTAGCTTGCGCTTAGTTGGCAGAATGGAGAAACATGGTTTGTAAAATGACCAAGCAGGTTTGAAAAACTTTTTTGGTAAATGATGATTGATAAAACCGTTTTGATGAAAGATTTACGGTTTCAATGGATGGAAATAAGAAAAAAATTGCCCAGGAAGGGACTCGAACCCCCACACCTTGCGGCATCAGAACCTAAATCTGACGTGTCTACCAGTTTCACCACCTGGGCTATGGCTCACAAATGTACTCTTTCTCAGAACTTTTCGTCAATACTTCTTCTCGGTTTTTTCTTTTTTCATAAGCACTTAACTCTAATTTTTCACCTCAAACCATTCGTTTTATCCAAGTACATTTTTTATAGAAGCGCTACGTCAAATTTGTAGTCTTTCAAAAATCTCGCTTCCGAAGAGAGTCTCTTGGTAAGAAAATTAAGAAAAAAGAGCTCGAGCTCATTACAATGCAATGAGCCTTTTTTAATTACCGCGCTTGTCGGAAGCTTTTTATTCTATTACAGATACTGACTTAGGCAATATCGAAAATAAGGTAGGTATTTTCTTAAAAAGAGATGAGCCGTGATCCCTTATCGGAAGAATTGGCGGATCCTGTATAAAAAGTTTTTCTTGTAGGAATATAAAATTTTTCTATAGAATTTCGGAAAAATTTAGGTTCTTATGGAAGTATTCCCCGCTGTACAACGTCAATTACCTGTATGTAAAGAAGACATGGTTTGCTCTGATGTGCTATCGTCTACTATTAAAGTTCTTGTTCTGATTCCAATTGCCTTTCTTCAAGATGTATTTGGTATGGTGAAGCGCGGAGTCTTTTCTTGTTTGTATGCAAGCGTTTTTCAATGGGTAGATCCCGAAAGCTGTCCTGCCACTTCCTGCATCACTCCCTCAAAAAAAGATGTGTATTGCATCACGTCGTTGGTGAAAGGCATTTTATTTCCTGTACTTGTTATTCCAGCGCTCATGCTTGATGGGCTATGGAGCTGCGGGAAATATTTTTTAGGCATTTGTTGTGGAGAAGACAAAATTGTCGATGAGATGGAGGGAGAAATAGACACGCTTATCGGCGAGCAAGTCACCGTTGAAAATTTTGAGGAATTTCTAAACCGCCCCATTTCAGTAAGCCAAATACCGAAATTTATGAACGGCGACGCAAACTGTTTTGCTATTGCCTCTTTCTACTTGCTTTCTACTTGCCGCGGATTTTTACAAGCAATCTGGGACCAGCAACCCGAAAAAGCAAAAAACTTCGATCAAACTGCTATTGAAAATAATGAGTTTATTGAAAGCAGTGATCTTGATACGCATCCTATTCCAAATTGGTGCCGAGTGTTTCGCGCTTATATCGATGCGTGTTTCTATGCGCAAAATGAGGGAGAGCAAATAACTTTTGGAGAAAACTATGGAGACTTATTGAGAAGAGATTCTACTCAAATTGACCAGACTGGAGCAGATGATCCCCAACGCCTTTTAGCAGAAATATTACCAAAACTTTATAGAAACAGTCGTGCATTTCGTTACAGAATAGGTGATAATCCAAAAGAGAAGGGAAGCAACACTATCACGCAAAGGACTTCTACAGTCACCAAAAAGGTACCTACCTATCCACATCAAGAGTTTTTACAGCTCGTCAGTCACCCTAACGCTAAGGGATGTTCTGATGATTATGATTGTTCTTTTCAAGCCCTTTTTCAAAGAAATTTATGGCTAAATGGCAGGCCAATTATTTACGCAGAAGCGCCTGATTTTTTTGTGACTGTTACAAACCTTAAGGATGATCATCTAGGATCAGAAAAAAACCTAGCGTCTAAAAAGGAAGCAAAAGAGGATCAGCCTACCTCCGAAGAAGCGCAAGAAGAAAAGAGCGCCCTTCCTTCGAAAAAGGAAGCAAAAGATCAAACTTCAAATAAGTTCTCTGAGGAAGACAAAATTTTCCCCGGGTTTACAGAAGTGAGTGATTGTGTGCGGTTAGAATCGACGCATGTTGACGGCGCGTCTTCAGCTACCGATTATGAATTCGCTGGAGTAATTATGCATAGGCAGGGCCGGGGGCGAATTGGGCATTACTTCGCTATTATAAAATCTGGTAATCAGTTACCTAATGGTGAAGATGAGTTTACGCTTGCAGATACGCTTAAACGAAGAGACGGCCCTTCAATCCGAGAAATTCCAAAAGCTGAAGTTCTTCAGATGATGAAGAACGAGAAATATGTTTTAGACAACGAAGGAAATCCTAAAAGGGACAAGAAAGGAAACCGTATCCTCAATACGAACAAGATGCGTCTAGCTATTTTTACAAAAAAAGTCCCAGAATCTGAAAGGGGTAGTTAAGTTTACGATTTGTAGACGGGAAAGGCAGAAAAACCAATCTCCTGAACCGCAAAAAGAATATCGGCAATATTCGACCAATGTGCTTCCTCATCAATGTGTAAAAAAATCTTTGTTGCCTCTTTATTTTTGGGTAATAGACCTAGTTCATAGCGACGAATGATCTCTTCCTGTACTTTTTTTGTATTTTCTAATGGGTACTCACTGAGCTCTGCGATCCAAGCGTAGTCCCCAGATGCTCTGACTACAATACTAATATTGGCGATTTTTTCCTGATTAGCTGCTTGCGCAGATTCTTTTCTTTGATAGAGCGCGATTTTTGTATCAAAGATGTTGGAGCGGGAGATGGCTAAAATAGCAAAAATAGCCATCATCAAAAATAAGAAATCCATCATGGGAGCAAATTGGAATGTTCCTGTAGGATTTTGCTCCTCTTCTGGTAGAAGATTCATAAAGACCTATTTTTCTATTGGCGTCAGTTTATGTCCCATGTTCAAAGACTCTTTCTCGAGATGATGTAAGATCCGAATCAATCTTTGTTTGAGAAGGGCGTAAAAAATCATCGAAGAAATCGCTACAATAAGACCAAGGACCGTTGTGCCAATAGCGATGCCTAATCCGTCGAAAAGAGCTTGGATGCTTTCGACAGAGCGGTTCATGTCGTAAAATGCGTAAAACATGCCCAAGATAGTACCCAAAAGACCAAACATGGGGGCTATGCCCGCAATGTCGTGGAGTAAAGATAGCTTTTGCCAATAACGGGCCATCGAACGTTTTCCTTCGGATTGCATTGATTGGATGACCATATCGAGACCGCGCTGTCTGGTGTTTACTCCCGTTTTGATCATCTTTGCAAGGGGATGGGAATGTTCATGACAAAGACGAAGTAGCGTTGCGTACTCTTTTCTTTGTAAAGGTTTTTCTAAATTTTTTAGAAAATCCTCAGGGGCAATTTCTTGGGTTCGGAAGGTGCAAAGACAATAAATACAGAGGGAGAAAGATGCCAGGGAGAGAAAAAGTAAAATACCGTAAATGATGGGTGAAGAAGAAAAAATTTCTACTACGTCAATGCTGGTTTGCGCAGTTCCTAGGATAAAACTCATGTACATACCCCTAATATAGACCAATTCGAGCATACAAGCCTTTTGAGAATACGCGCAAGGGGATTTTTCTCAAGAAGAGAAAATCCGACTTGCGGTATAATTTGAGGAACAATGTCTATTTCTTCGATCCATTCTACCCCTTTATCCATCCATTTTGATGCGGAACATTTTTGGATGGGAGATATTTGTGGCCCCCATCTCATCGGCGTTCCTGGTGATGCAAGATTCTCTTCCCTCCTTCGTATCTCTATCCCTTTTTCTATGGGATCTTCGTTTTCCTGGGAAGAGGGTGCAAGCGCTGCTGTAAAGACGAGCAAACCCATTTTATGGGATTTGTCTTTCCCCGAGATCGCGCCGATCGTAACTAGCCAAAACCTAGGAGTAGAGAAAGCAAAGCTTCTTGCTGTCCAACATTTTGTAGAGACGATTTATCCCAGATTTAAGGGGCAAAGTGCTGGCCTGATTCTTCATAAGGGGCCTCTTGACTTTGGCGTGCCTTATCCTGAAATAAAGAGAGTCAGGGACTTATTTTTAGATCGGCTTGCCAGTTTTTGTAGAGCGGTTCCCGATGAGCTGCCCATTTTTCTCTGTTTTGATGTGAGTAACCTTTCTCCTTCCAAGGCGATCGGTCTTTTACATCAAAAGCATTTTACCCACTTTCCCTTGATTCTCCGAGGCGCGACCTTTCCTTTTCCTGCCTTTTCTTGGGGGAGGGGATTGGGCACTTATGGCACGGTTTTAGAAGAAGAAGATTTAGGATTGCTCGTTCCAGATCACCTATGTGATGATCTTCTATCTAGACTTCAAGGTGTGGGTTATCGGATTTTGTATAAAGAGTTTGCAAATAACGACTGGTCTTCCTTGAGCGCAATCCTCTTTGATGAAGATACTCCCGCGGTACGTAGGATTTTACGGGGATTTCAGGCAGCTGGAGGGAGGATTGTATCGAAAGAAGGAGCTTTTGGACTTGAGGGGGAAGAGTCGTTAGATAGCTACTTACAGAGTTTTTTTCAGAGGAGTTCTTGGCCAAGCGCTCCTTCTAAACCATCGTTTTTTTGATTGCGTATTCTATCCATCTTCATAAAGGCTGGTCTTGCTGCCCTCGAAAAAGGGGACTTCTTTTGAAAATAAAGAAGCTTAACCTCCCATATTTTGGACCTTTTTCCAGGGATCAAACTGTTTTTTATACTCTGCTTGCTGAAGGTATATACTCTTTTCTAGGAAAAGTCGCCTTTCACAAAGTACGCTGATTTCAAGGGTGCCGTAAGAAGAAGTCGATTGTAGGAAGGATAAAAGGATGAATTGATTCGGGGTAGAGGGATTTGAACCCCCGACCTTCTGGTCCCAAACCAGACGCGCTAGCCAAACTGCGCTATACCCCGAAAATCTTCATTCATCTTAGCAAAGATCTCGATTTTGCTTAAGAAAAATAGCAGAAATAAAAAAAACCTTGCGAATTTTTCTTTTTTTTTGTCATTTTGAAAGAAACGTGAGGAAGATTACGATGCAATTTTTGAACAATCCCCATCATAAAAAACTTCTTGAGCTCGCAAAAAACCCTTTTGATTTAACAAAAAAAGGGGCGCTTAGCCCAGAAAGAATTAGGCAGTTTCAAAGTCAGCAAAAGGCGCTCACATTACTATACGCTACAGAACGTATCAATCAAGAGGTTATGGATAGCCTATTTGCTTTAGCAAAAGAGGCAAACGCTTTGGAAAATATGCGGGCTATGCAATCGGGCCAGATTGTCAATTGTTTAGAAGGGTGGGAAAGCGAGGATCGCCCCGCCTTGCATACAGCGATGCGCGATTTTTTTTCCGATAAAAATCCGGGGAAAAATGCCGTTATAGCTACCACATTTGCTACGCGTGAATGGAAAAAGCTGGAGGAATTTTTAACAAGTATCGAAGAGGATCACTTCACCTCGATTGTCCAAATTGGGATAGGAGGGTCCTACTTAGGACCAGAAGCTCTCTATTTTGCGTTGGAGCGTTATCGTAAGAAAACAAGGGATTCTGCGCATTTCATTGCGAACGTAGATCCAGACGACGCAGTCAAAGTGTTAGAGCCTTTAGATCTATCAAAAACGCTCGTTGTCGTTGTCTCAAAATCGGGATCTACTCTTGAAACAAATACCAATGAGAAGCTCGCTCGCCTGCTTTATGAGAAAAGGGGACTGGATCCTAAACGCCACTTTCTTTCTGTAACGAGGGAAAAAAGCCCTATGGACAATCCCGATTTGTACCGGGCCTCTTTTTACATGGAAGATTCTGTTGGGGGTAGGTATAGCGTCACGTCTATGGTCGGCTGCGTTCTTTTAGCCTTTATGTGCGGTTCTCAAGTAGTTTGGGAGTTTTTAAAGGGAGCTTCCGATATGGATAAAGTAGCAGCGACTTTCGATGATGAGAGAAATCTTCCCCTTTTAGGCGCCCTTTTAGGGATATGGAATCGCAATTTTTTGGGTTATCCTACCCTTGCTGTGATTCCCTATACAGAAGCCCTTCGTCGCTTCCCCGCCCATTTGCAGCAATGTGATATGGAATCGAATGGGAAAAGTGTACAGAAAAATGGGCAAGAGGCCCCGTTTTCCACAGGTCCTGTGCTTTGGGGTGAACCAGGAACATCGGCGCAGCATTCGTTTTATCAATGGCTTCACCAAGGCAAAGACTTAGCCTCTTTGGAAATCATTGGATCTAAAGAGAGTCAGTACGCTCAAGATGTGGACGTTTTAGGGACAACATCTCAAGAAAAACTGCTGGCCAATCTGTTTGCGCAGTCGATTGCTCTTGCTACAGGGAAAGAAAGCTCCAATCCTAACAAACGTTTTTCGGGCAATAGACCAAGCCGCCTACTATTCACCTCTAAGATCACCCCTTACGCAGCAGGAAATCTTCTCAGTTATTACGAACACAAAATTGCGTTTCAAGGGTTTATCTGGGGGATCAATTCTTTCGATCAGGAAGGTGTAGAACTCGGTAAAGTCTTAGCTAGCGAGATTTTAGAGCATATGAGGGGGGAGCCTCAAAAAGCGAATCCTACCATTGAAGCCTATTTAGAAACGTTAAACCACCTTGATTAGAGCGCCTTTTTGGATGAAAAACAGGCGCTCTTTGCCCGTTTCTAATGAGCTTGGCTCTTCTGGAGCGGTCAAAAATACTTGTCCCAAATGGCAGGTTTTTTCTTGAAAGAGGCGCTTTCGTACGCTATCGAGTCCTAAACCAAAATCATCAACGCAAAAAATTGCCGCATCGGAAAATGATTGGGATAGCTCTTCCCACTCGGCAAAACGGATGGAAGCAGCAATCGAACGTTTTTGCCCTTCGCTTGCAAAGGGTTTTGAAGGGAGAGCGTCTATTTTAAAATAGAAGTCATCCCGGTGGGCTCCGAAGAGAGCAGAGCCTAAGTAGGTCTCTTTCACCCGATTCTTTTGCAAAAGGTAGAGACCCTGTTTTTCTAAAGCCCTTTCGTCATCTTGGGGGGGGATTGAAGGGGAAAAAAGACAGCGAGCTGTTTCTTTTTGGGAAGAAAAATAGGCGATATTTTCTTCAAAGAGGGGAGCAAGTCGCTGCAACAACTCTTGGCGCATCCAAGTGAGGTAAGCCCCTGAACGGGCCATTTCTCCTTCCCAGATGGGAGCATCTTTGTCACTCCAAATGTCGGAAGAAGAGCGTTTTGCTCGGCTTTTGAGTAGAGCATTTCTTTGCTTCATGGCCCGGTTGTACCGAAAAAGGTAGTGCGCATACAAAGGGGTTTTTTGCGCAAGATGGATGTTGAGGAATTTTCTCCTAGTTGCAGGGGCTCCGCTAATGAGCTCTATGTCTGACGGCAGGTGAATGACTGAAGGCATCATACCTAAAAGGTTCTTGAAGGAAGAGTAGGATGAGCTGTTATGCGTAAAGAGTTTGACTTTTTTTTTGTAAGAGATACGTAGGAACTCTTGACAAGAAGCGGTTTGTAAGATCGCCTCGATGAAAAAGCCCTCAGAGCCTTTTTGCACAAGCTCTTCAAGAGAGCTTGTACGGAAAGAGCGCCCTGTGCTGAGTAGACAAATCGCTTCTAGTAGATTGGTTTTCCCTTGCGCATTTTCTCCTACAAACACATTGACATGGGGAGAAAAGACAAAGACTTGATCTACGTAATTACGAAAATTACGTAAGCGCAGCTTTCTCAGATACATGTCTTTCTGGGGCTTCTGGCTGCTCTTCTAATCGCATGGGCATGATGACAAATTGACTGGTTGTAGAGTCGGTGATGAGACCAGGATTGAAAGAATCGTTGATCGAAAAGGTGATGCATTCATCTTGGGATCGGCGCAAAATATCGATGAAGTAGAAGGGGTTGAACGCAATCTCCAAACGGCTTTGTGGGCAGTCAGCTGGCATACTAACAAGGCCTTCTCCAAGCTCGCTAGCTGTTGCTTTGAGAGTAAGTTCTCCATGTTCAAAAATAAATCGGACAGAATGGCTATTTTCTGAAGTGAATAAAGAGATTTGTTTGAGAAGTGAGAGGAGCTCTTCCCGATGGAGTTGGACCGAGTAGGCTGGATCTTTGGGAATCACCTTTTGTACATCGGGGTACTGCCCCGATAGGAGTTTGGTGATCAAGATGCCAGGCCCTACTGCGAAAGAGGCCTTGTCCTCCATGAAGCTTAAGCGGACAGGCTCTTCAACGTTGTCTAAGATTCGTAACATTTCCTCGACCGATTTTAACGGGAGAACATAAGAGCCTTCTAAATCAGGGTTCGGCTCCACCTCTTGGCTGATTCTAGCAAGGCGCTTTCCATCGGTGCCTGTGAAGGTGATTCCTTCGGGAGAAAGATCAACGCAGATGCCGTTTAAGACGTAGCGGCTATCTTCTCTTGCTGCGCAAAAAGCGCTCCTATGCAGTAACTCCTTCAAATGTACAGAGGTTAAAGAAATCGACTGAGAAGCTGTTAATTCGGGGAACTGAGGAAATTCGCTATGATGCATCCCGTTGATTTTAAAGATCGAGCTGCCTGCTATGATCTCTGCCGGTTTTCCCTCTTCAGCAGTGATTTTGATTTGGGGCGATCTAAGCTCACGCACAAGCTGAAAGAATTTACGGGCAGGCAGAGCGATTTTCCCCTCTTCAATCACCGTGGCTGCTGAAGAAAAGCGGGCGCTCACGGTCAAATCGGTGGCACTTAACACCAACTGATCATGCTGGGTTTCAAGAAGAATATTGCCCAAAATGGGAATAGCGGGTTTCGAGGGGACGGTGGTTTGAATTTTTCCAATTAACGAGAGCAATTCCTGTCTTGCGATGACTACAATCATAAGAAACCTTTTGGTGGGTTGAATAACAACAAATATATTTAGGATTTGATGGCTTTGTCTATCGCCCTCTTATCCGTCAATTCTTTGTCTTTTTGTCTTTTATCGTATAAGTTTTTTCCTCGGGCAAGAGCAATTTTGACTTTGAAAAGTCGCCCTTTAGGATAAATTTCCAGGGGAATAATGGCTAACCTTTCCTGAGACTTCTGCTTCAGTTTAAGGATCTCTTTTTTATGCATCAAGAGTTTTCGGGGGCGCGTTTCTTGGTGATTATGCACGTTGCCATGAGAGTAGGGAGCGATCCAGAGTCCTAACAAAAAAAGCTCGTGATCTTTGATTTTCACATAACTTTCTTGGAGCTGAGCCTTGTGCGCTCTAAGCGACTTGACTTCGGTTCCCTGCAGGGCAATGCCAGCTTCAAACGTCTCCAAAATGGTGTAATCGTGGTAAGCCTTCCGATTTTTGATGACTGGGATTGTAGGCTTTTTTGCCAAAATACTTCCTTTAAGTACCTTACGAAGGGTTCTTTGGTCGGATCACTATCAGATTCTCCTCTCAAGTAAGGCCTTCGAAGCATCTTACCTTGTTGTGGCCTTTTTCTGCTAATGATGGTTTTTCTAGAGAAAAATCCACAGATTTTTGCTAAAAACCCCTGATTAAGAAGGCTTTTTTTCATGTATCTCTTAAAAGCATAACAATGAAGCCCCTTGGGCTACAATAGATAATTGCCACAGATCTATAAAAACTGGAGGGCCTTGATCATTTTTATGAAGAAAGAGCGCTTGTTCTCCTCTTTTTCGTATATAGGAAACATGGGGGAGTCTTTTTCGTTAGGGTAGGGGATTTTAGAAACTAAGGGGCTGTTAGAAGAGTCCCGCTTAGTTAGGTGAAGAGACCTTTTCTAAGTAAAAAATTCATCCAACTTAAGAAAAATAGCGGGCATAAATCGCAGTGTGGTAGCATAGACTTAGGGGGGAGTTTATGAGTGATCGCGCGCCTATTTTGACCATAGAAGAGGCAATGCAGAATGTGGGCATTGCCGCAGAAATGGATGATCCTTACAGGGTAGGCATCTTAGACAGTTACCATCTCATTTTGCAAGATGAAAAGAGCCCAGAAGCAGAAAGAAGCACAGAAACAACCTCTCGAGTGAGCCAGCCAGATGGGGTTTGGTTGACAAGTGGCTCAGGCCAAGATCTGATGGAGCTGATGCGCTGCACCCTTCTGTCTCTCATTGATTACTTAAAAAAATTGTACAAAAACCCGACCACGAATTGGGAACATGAAAACACCAGGAAGGGGTTGCAATCGATGATGGTCCTGGTCGGGCAAGCGGGCAAGCAGGTCGATAAAGCCCTCCGTTTGTTGGACAATGATAAGAAAAAAAAGACCAAACTGACTGGTAGCTCTGAGTATAAAATTCTACAAGAATTTTATATCGACAATATTACAGAAAAATTTCAAGGAGCCCCTCCTCAAGGCGATGAAGCCTGGGAGGAGGACAAGGAGGAAGAGACTCCCATTAAAGATCTAGAAAGCATTCGTCAAGACGATGCCTACGAGCTCTTTTATTTAAAAGATCAAGAAAGCCGGCCCCTTTTTAAGAAACACCTCATGAATAACATCAAGCTTCTCTTCGATTTTAGTGAGATGAGCGATGTACCTACTGAGGATCCTTTGTTAGAAATTGCCACCATCAAAGATCGGGATTTACAGGGATCAGCCCAGCAAATATTGCGTTCGCTCAATGCAAAAATTCGGAAATTTTATGAATACAAGATCCGTTTACAAAAAAATACGCTCATCGCATCGTTGAATAGCGCCGTTATGTCCCTTATGTTGGCGTCTAATGATCAAAACCGAGCGGAACAGACGTTCAATAAAACGTGTTTGAAATATTTTTTGGATTTTCAGTATTTTTTTCGCAAAGCCCTGCAGTCTCAAGAATACCAAAAAATGTTGTCCTACCCTCCTGCAGAGCAGGAAAAAATGAGCAAATTTTTGCTGAGTTTTACCCACCAGCTAGCTTATGAGTTTTTTACTAGATCTTCCTCAATTCGTCAGGAGATTTTAGGCTATATACACCGCCTTATTCGGAAGGGAAAAGATCTTGCAAAAGACCATGCAAGGAGGCCTTCTTTGTGGGAGGAGTTTTTAGCAGAAAATGAGCATGTTACCGCTCTTTTAAAGCGCTACCCTAGTGGTCCCTTATTCAAGGTGTTAGACTCCTTACAAGAAAATGAAGAAAAGGATCAAAAGTTTGAGCCTTTGCAGCAAGAAAATATGCCGTTCTTGCTCTTTGCCATGAAGATGGCGGATAAAATGATACACATTTTGCATCTTCCTACTCCTACCCGTCAAACAAGCTTATCGGCAGCCGAAGTTTCTGAAGAATTTGGCGCGTTTTTAGCCTTTTTGCATGAAGAAAAACAGGGAGAGAAAAAACACCTATTGATCAACCTACAAGACCGCACTTCATGGAAAGAGAGTGTTCGGGCAACGCTTTTAGAGAATTTGCAGAAAAGAGCGGAGTATAGCAACAATATCGTTGTGGTTACTTTGCCTAAAGACACCCCCTTCTATCACCAAAGTGAAGAATATGAACAGGTCGATGAAGCGGCGAGCTTCCTAGAAATTCTTGAAGAGCAGCTCACGCATCCAGAAGACTTTGGATTTCATTTTGGGAAAAAAGCGGAAGAGAGCGCTGTTTTTTTTCAAACCCTGCTAAAAGCTTTGCATACAGAGATCTTTGCAAAGAAAAAAACGTTAACAAGAAAAGAGCGGACCGATTTCATCGAACTTCTCTACTTTTTTTTGATTTTGAAGGTGCTGCAAGATGTTAGCCCAAGTACGGTGAGTTTCACCTGCAAAGACGCCTTGGATGTGGGAGCGATGATGAGCGCAGGATTTTTTGGGTTTTTGTATCTTCTACAAAAGAAAACACTCGGTAAAAAAGAACAAGATTACCTTCGGCTCTTGATTTACGCGCCTGTTTTGATGGTGAGGGAGCGCTCCATCGATTCAAGGCGACTGATTCGGACGCTCTCTTCATTAGACACCTTGGAGAAAAACATCACCAAAAAAGGGGTAAAAAACCTAGAAGAGATTTATGGAAAAGGGTTTTTTCAAAAGATCGATCCTCTATAACCCCCTTTTTGTTTTATAGATTGCGCTAGAAAACGACCAATCTAGCTCCTTACGGGCTTAAGGTATAGAGGTACGTTGCGTTCTTGGTCTCTTCATGTACGTAGGAGCCGACACGAAAAAACCCGCAGTATTCCAAGATTTTGATGGAGGCTGGGTTGTCGAAATCAACAACAGCAAAGAACTGGCTGGATGCCTCTACCTCTTTTATGGCGCGGACCCAACCTGTAATGGCCGCTTTTCCAAACCCCTGCCCTCGGTACTCCTCAGATAAAGCGTAACTCAGTTCGAGAGTTTGCCCCTTGTTAAAGAGAGATTCTGCTTTTTCCTCTTGAGAAATTTGCTCTTTTAACGCTTCAGACGAAGGGTAATTTTCTATTTGAATAGTCCCGATCGGCTCGTGTTCTTGATCGTAAATGCAATAGATCATCATATTACCTAGTTCGCTCATCAGATCTTGCCGCTCAATTTGGTACATGGCGCAAACGGCTTTGAACGGTTGGTTTTTTTCTGAAGTAACAAGCTCAAACGAATACTCAGGATGGATAATATGATGAGGCCATCGATGATCTTGCAAGGTGACTTTAGGTGCTCTGGAGGGATCGGAAAAAGGCTCTATATTCTTTCCAAAACAACACGTAGCTATTCCAAATAAAAAAGTAAGTATATGTTTTTATCTTTTATTCATGATATATTTTTTAATAATAATTATGATAAATAATGAATAAACATATAATTTATTCATTATTTATTGATTTTTCTTTTTATAACGATAAGTCTTTGCCAAATTTAGAATACCTATTTTTTGAAAGGGTATGGGCCTCGATCCGTTTTATTGCCTTTTTCGGAGAGAGCTCTCCTTCCCTAGACAAGACGGTTTTTCGCACGAAGAATTGCGCTAAGCATTCTATTCTAGACAATCTTCATCGTAATAGTCGATGAGCTCTTCATTGTAGATTTTAAGATTGTCAAAAAGCGCTTCTACATCCAAAAGAAGTTGTACGAAGTCTTGTCGAAAACAGTGGCTGCTCAAGATCCGTTTTTTTTCCTCGCTACAGTCCGCTTTTTCCATCAGGGAAGAAATGCGAGACAAGGCTGTGTTGATTTGATCCACCTCTGTGGAGAAATACTGGCGGAATTCTTGAGGCGTGCAGACCTGGTCTAAGAGATTGGCTCTTTTTGTCCGGTTTCTTTGCCATGTTTTATCATACTGAAACAAAACGCCGTAGTGATTGACATCGTTCATTAGCGTATTGGCTTTACTTAAAAGAGATACTAGACGTAGGTAAAATTCATCTGAGGTGATGAGTTTCCCTAGTGAACCCCTTCCGCAGGCAACATCTTGTACTGCAATATTTAGCCCCCGAAGAATCTGCTTTCCATCGGTGTTGAACGCATCGGCCATTTCTGACGCTTTCTCTAAAACGGCGCTCATTTTTGCCACAATATTTTTGTCTCTAAAGTCGGTCAATGCTTCTTCAGCAAGCTGAAGATTTTCTTGTAAAGTGTCTACCGACGTGGTGATTTTATGAACAAGCTTTTCTTGATTGATCGAAGACAGAACGTGGTCAAGCTCATTCATGGACTGAGAAAAGGCGGTAACCGCCTCGCTGAGCTCATCTTCATTTTCTGAGAACCACTCATCAAAATTTCTTACAAATCTCTGGATTTGTTTCGATACGTTCGATACTTGGTTGAGCGCATTTTCTACAGGATCGATCGAGATGGCGTACAAAATCTGGTCAGTTACTGGTTTTAAAGGAACGCCTTTTGTGGGCGCCTTAGGAATGATCGCTACGGTTTTTTCCCCTAAAAGGCCCGTAGTTTGTACGCTAATTTCATCTGTTGTATACACCTGAACCGTAGAATCAAAGGTTAAGGTCAATTGATAGAAATAGACCCGCTTTAACGTGTCTGTGATGTCCTGCCTTGCGTTGGGCACTTCTCGGATACGTTGTACCTCACCTACAGGTTTTCCTGCAAAGGTAACTCTTGTGCCTTCACTAATACCAGAAATATTCGAGAAACGTACGTGCAATTTTTTTTGTCCATCTCCAACGCGAGGCTCAAGAAAAATCACAAAAGAGATAGAAGCTACCAGAGCGGCTAACACAAAAGTACCGATCAGCACGTTTTTCCAGACTGTATTCATGAGTTGTTCCTTGCACTAGGGTGGTTATAAAGCGTGTTTTTTAAGAATTTGATGGTCGGGTCGTCAATATTCAAAAAGTCTTTAGGAGGAGCTACGTAAGCGATTTTTCCATCTTGATGAAGAGCTAAACGGTCGGCAATATACAGCGCAGAATGGATGTCGTGGGTCACAACAATGGAAGTGCCTTGCAATTCTTCTTGTGTCTTGACGATAAGCTCATTGATTTGCTCGGAGGTGATTGGATCTAAACCAGTTGTCGGTTCATCGTAGAGGACAATTTTCGGGCGGTATACAAGAAGTCTAGCAAGGCCGGCTCTTTTCCTCATGCCTCCCGATAAATTTGCAGGCATTTTTTGCTCTTCATCCTCTAAACCAACCATACGAAGGGCAGTAGTTACCTTTTTTTTGATCATCTCCTCTGTGTACCTTTCTCCTGTTTTTGGGTTGGGATGCTGACGCAGGTGAAAGGCCGCATTTTCAAAAATGGTCATTGAATCAAAAAGAGCAGCTCCTTGAAAAAGCATGCCCATATCTTTGACGGCTTGATAGAGCTGCTTTTGGGTTAGATCAGAAATCCGTACGCCGCCAACATCTACGGTTCCTTCATCCGGCTTTTCAATACCGATGATGTGTTTGAGAAGTACGCTTTTTCCCACGCCTGATCTTCCCAAAATAACGAGAATTTCCCCTTCAGCTACATCAAGAGAGAGTCCTTTTAAGACCTGTTTTTTCCCAAAACATTTTTTGAGATTCCGAATCGAGATCATGTGTTCCAGCCCATCAGCAATTCTGCGTGGATGGCGTTCAAGGCCATCGTTAAAAAGAAATCCCACAGTAAAATGAGGACGTAACTGATCACAACGCTTTGCGTAGTAGCCCTTCCGACTCCTGCTGCGCCTCCCGTTGTTTTCATCCCCTTATAACAACAGATGGTGACCAGAATGATCCCAAAGACAAAGGATTTGAAGACCCCAGTAAACACGTCAAACCCGGTAATATGAATGGGCATAGGGTTGTAGTAAGTAGCAGGCGACATTCCGAACCAGAGAACAGCGATGATGTAGCCCCCCCAAATGCCCATCAACATACTAAAAATGGTCAATAAAGGGACCATCAATATGCCAGCGGCAAATCTTGGAGCGACTAAATACCTATGGGGATTGATTGCCATTGAACGGAGAGCGTCGATCTGTTCAGAGACTTTCATCGAACCGAGTTCAGCGCACATTGCAGACCCGACCCTTCCTGTAACCATAAATGCGGTTAAAATGGGTCCAAGTTCGGTGATCATGGCTTTTGCGACTAAAATACCTGTTACGCCAGCAAGCCCCTTTTCAGAGAGCTGGTAGATCGATTGCGCTGCAAGGACAAAACCTGTTGTGAAACCGGTGATAGCGACAACGAGGGTGGACATTACTCCAATATGAAAAAATTGCTCACGAAATAGCGCCCAGTTTGGAGGCTTTTTTATGCTGGAGGTAAACGCATCAGAAATGAGAGTGACGTACTCTCCAATAGCCATAAACAGATTCAAAATCAAAACGCGAAGGGTAGTGGCCATAACATTCCTGTTTAGAGTTCACTATAAGAGAAAAGAAACATTCCGGTCAAAACAATGTATCTTCAAGAGAGTGGCCCGGCTTTTAGTAAGATTTATCGCTACGAAAGGCGCTTTTCTTGGCGGAAGTAGGATCTGTGAAGCGGAAGAATGGGAGAAAAAAGTTGGGCAATCTTAAGGCTCTTGTTTTTAGGAAGTCTTCTTTTTACTTATACGCTTACTTAGAAGCAGGTGAAGATAAAACGTGGAGATCTCCTACCTAGGTCTTTCAAGGAAGCGCGCATATATTTGCGCGCTGATCTATATTGTAAAAAGCTCAACGTAGCCATTTCAAACAGACAAAACTAAGAATAAAAACGATGCCAATGTTTTGGCTGAGAAGAGCAGCTAACCACTTTTAGTGCCTTGTAAAGTAGTTTTCTGCTTGATTGGCTTTGTCGATAGCATTTAAAAACCTCTCGCCCATATTTTGTGGGCCCTGATCTTGAGCAGAATTTTGCAGTTCTTGTAATAAGATTTGATACTTTGCTTCTAATTCTTGGTAGGGAGGTTGTACCCAACTGTTCTCTAAAATCTGTCTGAACGAATTGGATCCATTTTGCAAGACAGACTGTAGCCCTTTTTTGAAATTGTTGATCATCATAGCCCGCCCTTTTTCCGAGTCGGTCATTCCTTTCATAAGATCATTCAAGGCGCCGTCTGTCTTGACCGTCAAACCAATTCCTGCAGCGGCAATGGTTACTCCTGTTGCCATCAACGTAATCCAAACGTTCCGAAAAGAGATATCCCCTTTTTTTCGGCCAGCTTCTTTAAATTGCGCCTTTTTTTGAGATTCTTTCAAGGCTTTTCTCTCACGCAGTTTTTCGAAAATCAACTTGTACTTATCATAAAGCCTATTGATCGCCTTGCTAATGTTTGTGTGCATTTCTTCAGAGGTTGCTGACCTGTTTTTTGCAATGGATTCTGTAAGATCGGCTAGATCTTCGAAGAGCTCTGGAGGAAACTCTTCTGTCTGATCTTGTCCAGATGGAGAGGAAGGGGCTGCCTCCTCGGCAGTTTCTTTGGCGAGAGCAAAAACCGAAGGGGCTTTTTGGAACGAGCTGCGGAGGTGATCAGCAATAGAAGAGGGGATAGGAGTAGGATTTTCTTCTTGATCGATGCGATTTTGAAGAGGATGGGTTTGAGAAGAGTGAAGAGAAAAAATTGAGGAGTTTGTTTTAGCCTGGCCTGCTTGCAGCAGGTGGCTGAGGGCGTTTTGTGCCAGCGGAACATAGGGAGAGCTTTCTTCAACATGTGCTATACCAGAAATTTCTGGAAGTGGGATAGCAGGAAGCAGAGTTTCTTCTCTATCAAGGACATCATCTATTTCAAACATGGTTTACTCCGATACATGATAAAAACTTTTTTCGATCTAGGGCCATTCGTTACACGAGTTATATCTGGCTAATTTTATGATACAGGGCAACAAGCCGCTCGATATTTTGGCTTAAGACTTCTTGGTCTTTTCCCTCAGATTTGCTGTAGCTCTCTAGTAGGCTCAAAATCTCCGATGCGTTGGATTCAAACAACTTTTGCAGGACTTCTTGTTCGATAAGCTCTACCTGTTTTTTGATCCGATCTACCTCTGCTTTACAACTCAAGGGCTCGGTTGTAATTCTTGTGATACAAAGAAGCTGTTCTAAAAACCTTTCAAGCGCAGTAGGGAGGCTTGTAAGAGCGCTCGCTTGGATAGCGGCTACTCCTATGAGCACCCCAGCTATCGAGGTAAAAAGGGTGATACCAAACTCAAAACCATGTGCTAAAATCGCCTGTTTCTCCTGATCATTGGGAGCCAGTTTTCGCGCAAGGGAGTCCCAGACACGCATTTTCCCTGCAGCGTGGTTGAGGCCTCCAACAGTGCCAGCGCCTAAAATGGCCCAGCCGTACAGTTGCTCGGTTTCCGCTCCACTTGTGATGAGAGCAATTCCGGTCAAAATGAGTAGGCTTGTGCCTACGTATTCAAGCACATCAAAAAACTGGTTCCAAGCTCTAGTAGTTGCTTCTTTTTTCTCATATTCGACCAAAGTCTCTGGATAAATTTCGAGAGCAAATTTTTTATAACTCTCAAGTTCTTTTTCGAGAAGTGTTTGCGCCTGTCGGATAAATGCGCCAGAAATCTTTGCGTGTCTTACATTGTTGTTCAAAAGCTCGAGGAGAAAAAATTTGCCCGCTTTAGGATCAGAAGTGGATGTTTTGGCAAGCGCGCTCTCAAACGGTTTTCCGGGAATAGCGACTTTCTCTATTGGTAAAGAGCGTTTGTTTGAATCGGCATTTTTTGAATCGGCATTTTCCGGTGTATTCTCTCTCGTTTTTTCTGCATTTGCTTTTACCAGGCTAAAAAAAGAGGGTGAGGGGGTGAGGATTGAACCTTTGCTTGCATCAGAAGAGGGGCCTTGCGTTGTAGAAAAGAGATTTTCGATCTTCCCCCGATCTTCCTCCGATTCCTTCCTGCTAGCGCCGTTTTTTGCGATAGCAAAGATGGTATCTTTTGTAGGTAGAGTTTCATTGTTCTGGATAGAAAAGAAATTGATAGAAGGAAAGATTTTTTCTACGCTTACCCGAGAGCTTAAAGGAATGCTCGGGGGACTAGCAGTCTTTAGAGAAAAAATAGACTCTGAGCTGCTAAGAGTTTCCCTACAGGAAAAAGAGCTCCTTGCAAGGCGGGATACTTCCTTTGACATCTGTGATAAATCAGGATTTACCTCAGGAGTTTTTTTAGGCACATTCCCTAGGCATATGGGGCATGCCATGCACATAGAACAAGAGGTAGGGCTCTCATATTCTTCATCTATTTGCGTAGTCATGGCGCTTCCTACTGTCCGCCCGTTCTTCGGGTAATGTTATTCAAAAAAGTGATGTGGGCTTCTAAAATTTTTTGCAGAATTTGTACCACCCGACCCTGATCTTCGAGAGCTCTACCTGCGTCACTAGAGCATTTAGCAGCATATTCCCCAAGAATTTTCATTTTAGCATTCAGTTTTGCGTAGAATCCTTTTAGCTCACTTTTGGTAAAAATCCGTTTCCCTTCTTCGACTAAGCCATGTTCGATCAAAACGGGAAGCCCCTCTTCGACCTCTTTTCCTTCAAAAGTGTATGTATCAGGAAGGTCGTCTAACATATCGGCAATTTTTCCCCAAAAAAATTGGATTTTTTCGAGATCCTCAAAATGTTTTTCTGCTTGGTCGACAAGCTCCTTTCCCTTCTTGTTCGTTTTTTTTTCGTATTTTCCATACATACGGAAGGCTTCTAGTAAAGGATTGGGCTCTGATTTCTGGCTGAAAGGTTCTTTTGCGCATTCCATAGAAGCTTTATCGGGAGGAGGAAGCATGGGTAGATCACGATGATCCGATAAGCTGTTTAGAAACGCGAGATCGCTTTCAGAAACAACCGACATATTGTCGCTATCGTCTATGGGCTCTTCATCCATAGCGTCTGAAGGAGGGGGCGTATCGTCAG
>JBCAXK010000008.1:33835-48106 GCA_038534095.1 Chlamydiota bacterium
CAGAAACAACCGACATATTGTCGCTATCGTCTATGGGCTCTTCATCCATAGCGTCTGAAGGAGGGGGCGTATCGTCACAAGTAATGGACATATCCCCAGCAAACCTGGTCGCATCCTTAGAATCTGCTGAACGGTCATTAGAGGGGATCGTTGCTTCTGTAGAAGGAATGGACGGAGCTTCTGCGTGAGGCAGAGGATGATAAGGCGCATTCTCCTTCATAAAAGGAAGCTGTCCAATTGAAGAAGAGTCTAAAGCATTTTCTGGTGAACTTTGAAGCCTAGGGGCAACAGGCGCAGAAAAAATGGAGGGAGGGACCTCATCAGACGGTTTATTTTCAGAAAATGGGCGAGAATTCTTTTGTTCTGTAGAAAAGGCACTTTTACCAGCATCTTCTTTCGCTAAGGTAAAAATAGAGGTTTGCTTGGGCCGGCGTTCTTGGACAATGTTACTGGTAGCGGTTCTATTCTGCCCTTTTTCTTCTTCAGATTTTTTTGCGGAAAGGTGCGTATCTTCTTCTGTTTTCATCAAGCCAAAAGGAGTCGCGATTGTCTTTGTAGACAATATGGAAGTAACAAGACCTTTTGGTAAGGGATCATCGCTACTTTCTGTTAGTCTTCCCTGTAAGGGAGAGATACTTTTTGAAAAAATAGAGGTGCTTGGAGGAACGACGTCTTGTTCATCCAAAATAGAGAGGGCTGTTTCTGTGATTTGATTAGTAACCATAGAAGATTGGTTTATCGATGCAGACTCTTGGCCGTTTAGCTCGCTGATCAGCAAAGATTCTTCCAGGTTTTCTTCGTCTAGAATAAGATCTATTGTCATCACGTCTCCTTACGCATTTTCCGCTTCCTATCTTAAGTCTTACGAAGAATTTCGTGCTAGGATGTTTTTGTGCCTTTCAGTCAAAAAACAGTGAAGAGTTCGTTAAGAAAATAGGAAAATAGCACGGGAAGTTGTATGGGGCACATGTTCTTAGGACTGCCTCCTCTAAGAAGGTTTGGAAGGAAAAATCGATAGTTTGAAAAAGACGATACAAAAGAGAAACTTTGTATCTTTAGCGTGTCAAAAGCGCCTACGCAAGAGTAGAACTGTAGCATGTAAACTCTAAGGGGAGAAAGCTTTTATCTTGAGTTTGTGATCGTTAGTGATCACAATGCGAAAGCTTTTTCTTAGAACATGTCGCGATCTTCAAAAGACGGGCGCTACCCATTTTTGTTCTTTTTTTAGCTTGTTCTTGGAGGATTGGAGTAGCTTCTCTTTTCCGATTTGCTTGCGCTTGTATCGGTAGCGTTTTCTCTTCGGGTGTTGTTAGAAATTCGCGCACCATTTTTAAGGAGCGTTGCAAGGGGTTTTTTTTGTCGATTTGCTGGGAGATTTCTGCTAAATGCGCAAGGGTACGTTCAATGTTTAGAGTTTTAGGTCGAATAAACCGCTTATGTGCTTTTTTTTCTAAATTGTTTCGTAAAAGTTCATAAAGTTGACCTAACGCTAGTTGTAAGCGGATAGGGATATGAGTGACTGTACTATTTTTGATCTCTAGGACAAGTTGATTCAACCGTTTCATTAGCGGGGCGCTCTTATTAGGCTGATAAAGATTGAACAAAGAGATCTTGTCGTTTTCTTCTACTGCAGATGAAAATAATGCAAACATCTGATCCCATTGTTCTTTATCCCTCTCTGTTAGTTTTTCAGTGAACAGAATAGTAGTATTTTCTCCTGTTAAGGAGGAACTAGAAAGCTCATGAAAACAATTGATGAGCGTTAAATACTCTTTGGATAAAAATTTTTTAAGAACAACTTCGAAAACTGTTTGATAAATAGAAGTGAGTTTTTCTGAGTTCCCACGCTCAATGGTTGCTTGCACTACATTCATTTTTTCTAAAAAATACCTCGCCTCAGTGGGAGTTTTCATCGATTTAGTCAGCGCAATCAGTAAAGGCGAAGGGCTGGGTTCTTCTAAGTAATCTGAACAGAGCGCCTCTAAGAACTTTTCAAAAAATAGGGTTACGGAAGAGTCTGATGACGCAGTAGCAATGGAAACCAGTTTTTCGGAGCAAATGCGGATGAGGTTTTCGTCTTTTTCTCCCGAGCTACATAATGATCCTATAAATTCCGTAGTATATTGAGCATATTCAGAAACTGTCTTGGATACAAGCTCACTCGAACGGATAGATGCTTCTTCTGCGTAAGATGAAGCATCTAATGAAACACTCTGTTTACATCGATCTTTCGATACTTTTTCCAGGTCTGCTTCCTCACAGGCTTTGTAACATCGATGTAAAAACAGGCAGATTTTACTGTTATCGTCATCCATGGATGTAATCACATCGAGTAATGTCGATTGATCTTTGAAGAACACCTTTGGCGCCGTTGATTTGAACGAAAGTGTTTTCAGCTTACCTATACGGACCTCTTCTACCGATAAGTCGTGGGTGAGCAGCTGATGGCTATAATGATTTAGTATATTTTTTGCGAAGCAAATCTTGCCGTAATAGATAGCGCTTAGAGTAAAGAAGAGTGTTAAAGAAAGAGATTCTTTATAAAGATGGCGAGGAAATTGTCTTAAAAAAACCTGCGCTATTCCAAAGGTATTTTTACTCGTAGTCGATTGTGCTAGTAAATGTACTACATGATCGACAGCTTGCTGCTCATCGTATGAAGCGTGGGAACGCATCCAATCGGCGTACGTAGTCAGTATTTGTGCTAACAACGCAATTTTATCTTGATCGATGATTTCAGCGAAAAAAACAGCTACGATTTCTTGAGCCTCTTCCCCGCTTTTGATGAGTTGTTGCATATGTGCATAAAATATGTCCTTGGATTTTGTGTTTTTCACAATCTCGCGGCTAGAGTATCTGAGAAAACTTACGAAAGTCTCCTCGCCAAACGTTCCTTTTTTTGCTCGAAGGATTTGCAATACTTCAGCAAAAAAATTTGCACTAAAAGTCATTGCATGAAGGGTAAACTGCCTCATAAAAAATGCGAAATGTGAGTCTCCCAAATCTTTATGTATAAACACAAAAGTAACTGCGGCAAATACCTTATGCTGGCATTGAATGCATCGATCAAGAGCTTTGAATGTGGAGCGCATTGTATTACGCTGTCTCTCAGGGGTCTTATTAACGCGTGTCTTTAATTCTGTCCAACTTGTGTCGGTAAAGCCCTTGTAGGTAGATGTGTTTTTTCTATTGAGTTGTTTTGATTCTAGGTAATATCTAGCAACTGTCCAAGTGTTAGAAAGAGCTGCTTCTAGAAAAGCAAAAGGCTTTTTTCCTAACTCAGCAACAATCCCTTGTTGATTTGAAAGATTGTTAAGCGCTTTATTGTAAAAACTGGGAGTTTGAATGGAGTCATTTCGTTGATGGAGATAAAAATTGTATCGTAAAATGGCTTTTATTTTTTGAGCGGCATCTTGATTGCTACATGAAAGATCATTGGATGCTTTTTGTATCTCTAATGAAGTACCCCCTTTTAATGTAGCTACGAAAGCGCAATAGAGAAGCGTAGGTTCTCGACAACAATGGGGGAGGTCTGTAGGAACGCTAAGCCCACATCTTTCCCGTACCTTTTTGATCAATGTTTGCAGAGACTTTGGAGCAGCTGTTTTTTGGAGTTTCCAAACGTTACCCTTTTTTGTAACAGTATTTCGGTTATGTTCAGATGGATTTGACACAAAGTATGTGTCTAACGCGTTAGAGGGAAGAAAAAAGCTAGCGAGCAATGCTTGTATTGGCAAAACACCTCTTTAAAGAAGTGTTTTATTTTTTACAAAAAGCGCTTTAACTACAATAATTGTATCTCATATGCAAGAAATTCTTCTATACAAGAAGGGGATATGCCTTTGACAGAACGTCAATAATTGTAGTTCCACCGTATCGAGAACTGCCCTTGTTCTTGCTGCCGAATGGTCTCTGCTTGAAAAATAAATCCTTTGTGAAGGTCGATTTGCACCCCCACATTGCTCGAGTCTTCCTCGAGCCCTTGCGTGAAGGTGAGGAGCACGCCATCGACAATGTACTTACCTACTTGCAGAGCGGAGGTTTCTGGGCTGTTGTCTTCTGCATCTTGCCGAGAACCTGGCGTATGCACAACAGCAAACCGATCGATTCCTAAGGTAGTTCTTGTCGATTGGAAAATATCGGGACCCTTACCCGACAAGGAAGCGGCTGTTGCTGCCAAAGTCGCTGTTTGAAACACGCTTAGTTCAGAGATTTCTTCTCCAAAAATGATGAGCGAAAGAATCGAAGAGACGGGGAGAGATGGGGACGAAGTAAAGCTTAGCTTTGGCTCTTTGAGGGGACCCTTTAAAGAAGCGGTGATCGTTGTACCAAGCACAGTTGTGACTGCCTTGACGGAAAATAGAGGCAAAGTCTCATTCGGTTCAAACGTAAAGCTGCCTTCTGTTAGATCAAAAGAGCGACCCGCGAAGACTAAGTTCCCTTGCGTCAACAGAAGTTCCCCTTTGATTCGGGGGTAGTCGGTAGTCCCTTGAATCAAAAAGTTCCCGCGCCACCTAGAGATCAGCCCCTTTCCTTCGATAGAGATGGTTTTTTTTGAAGAGATATTGAGGTCTAAATCCACCGGATAGATTGTAGGCTCTAAAAGGGCCTGCTCGCTCGATTTGGGAGGATTAGCAAGAGGGATGACAGGAACCGTTGGTCGCACCTCACTAGGGATGGAGAGTCGCGCTTCTACAATGTCCACATTCCCTTTTACGCGCATCCTTTCTAGATGACCAGAACATTCGAGATGTCCTGAGGCGCTTGTTAATGCGATGGGAATATCTGTAACAACAAGATCGTCCAATATCACAGAAGTTGTAAAAGGGAATTTTCTCCTCGGATCTAAAGAAAGAGATCCTTCTCCATGGAAAAAACCACCACTTTCATCGTATCCTACGATTTCTGATAGAAGAAGATTCTTTCCTTTTCCTTCTATTTTGGCAGAAATTTCTGCTAAATGTGTTCCTAGAAAATCGTTCTCATATCCCCCTTCTTTGATCAAAAGGTCTCCTTCGATGAGGGGATGTTTCCAAGTCCCTCCTAAGGTCATCTCTCCATAAACAAAGCCTTCGAACCTGCTCGATCCTGCGCTGATGAAGTCAGA
Organism: Chlamydiota bacterium; assembly: GCA_038534095.1. GTDB lineage: Bacteria > Chlamydiota > Chlamydiia > Chlamydiales > SM23-39 > JBCAXK01. The sequence continues at coordinate 38,943 of JBCAXK010000008.1, forward strand.
AATATGCTCTAATCGCCCATCATAGAAAAAAGAGCCTTTGAGAGGCGCCTGTTCATCGAAGACAAGCGAGGGCGATTCCCAGTGTAGTGAACAAGGGATTTGAGCAGAAAACTCTAAGAGCTCATCCTGATCAATCTTTAGCGATAGATCTAGCAGGCCCCGATCCTTCTCAAAAGTGGCCCTTAGAGAGCCTGTAACGTCCATCTCCTCGAAAGAATCTGGGAAAAAAGAGGCCTCGCTCATCGATAATTGGAAACTCCCCTTGGTGATGTGATCTATTTCCTCTAGATTTAAAAGGAAAGAAGCTCTGCCTGCCATAGGTAGGTAGTAGGGGAGCTGAGAAAATAGCTGTAGAGGGGCTTCTTCTCCTTGCATAGAGCATATTTTTTTCTTTGGGGTAATAAGACATTCACCGGAAAAAAAACCTTCAAAAAAGGAGATCTGAAAAAAAGAGAGGGACAACCTATCGATGGTTTTCTCGAAAAAAAGAGGCTCTTCGAGAAAAAAACTCTCTTTAGCGTAAAAGCCTTCAAGCTCTTGCAGAGTCAAACCATAGTTTGTTTGTTTTTGGTACCAAAAACCTCCAGCTTTCGTGAAAAATGGCTCTTTGGCTACGCCCGACGCGCTGAGTGAAAAAGGGTGATTTTCTTCTGTAGTATCTGTTGAAAAATGCCACTCATGTGCGAGATGATTTTGATAGCGCAGATTTTCGCCCATAATCGTCACTTTGTACTGAGGATGCTTTATGTAAAAGATGTCCATTTCTAAGGAGCAAGCCTCCCCGCGAAGGTGACCAAAAAACAGGTTTTCCAAACGCCCTTCTATCGCAACTTTTTGGGGATTTGGAGAAAGGGTGATTCCAAGATCTACGGCTGCTTGAAAGGGATTTTCCTGAAATGTTGTAGAAAAATTGTCCGAAGAAAGATGGATCTCCCCCTCTACGGAACGGAAATTGCCTGTATGGAGATCAAAAGATGCGTTGCCAAAAGCTGTTGTGAGCATACTATTTTCTAGGAAGACTCCTTCTGTAAGATCGAATGTCAGATCTCCCGATCCCTCCAAAGGTTGACTATAGGCAAACCCCTCTAAAGAAAAAGAGCCAACGCAGGCATTTTGAGCGATCTCTCCCTCGTACGATATAGACGCATTTTCTAGGTAGCCTCCTAAAGCAGAGATCTTGTCAAAGAGAAAAAATGCTTCGGTTCGTAAGGAACCACCATGTTCTTCTAAAGAGAGCAAGCCTTGCAGACTTCCCTGATCGATTCCGGGTATAGAAGCTAGAGAAAGTTTTTGCAAAGAAATCTGCGCTTTTTCAAGAGCAAATCCTCCGCCCAAAGAGAGGCTGTAAGGCGCGCTTAGACTTGTAGACGCAATTTTTCCCCGCTTGGTAATGAGTGATCTGTCTGAATAGAGAAAAATTTGTCCACTGATCCGAAGGTCTTGCCCGAACATTTCTTCTATGAGGGCGCTTGGTGGTGATGGATCGAAGAAACCTGCGATTCTTCCGTTAAGAGGCAGCGGCGGTTTTTCTGGAAAAAAGAGTAGACGCTTCAAAGCTTCATTGGCAAAAGAGAAGTAGGTATACACCGAGCCGTTTAAGGCCCCTTCCTTATCCTTCCCTTCCGAAGTAAGGTGGGAGGAAAAGCTTCCTAAGGTATCTTCTTTGCTTTCTAAAGAAAGAGTCATGCTCAGAGTGCCTTGCCGCACCTTGAGATTGGCTTCCATAGCGCGCAGCTCTTTGCCAAGAAAACAGGACCCTTGCACCGAGATTGCTGGGAAAGAGGGACTCACTTGTATCTCTTCTAAAGAAATGCTCGCTAAGGAAATGTTCCTAGGAAGAATCTCTTTGGGGGTCTCTATCGCCTCCTTTGCAAAGCTTTTGTAGACAAGATTTTTCCCGCGAAGGGAGTTTATAGCAAGCGTATTGCCCCATAAGAGGCTTAGGCTAGGAGACAGGGATAAAGACTTTGCTGTAAGAGAAAAGCTCTCAGATTCTAACGATAGATCAGTGACTTGAAAAGAGAGAGGCATGAGCCCCGATAAGCGGGAAAACTCTGCTTTGATGCCCCGTTTTGCCAACTCTTTTTGTATCTGTTCTTTCAGCGCATTTTTTACATAAGGAATCTGGAAAGAGCCGGTAATCCCCACAAATAGGATCAAAAATAGCAAGAGGATCTTAAGAAATTTACGAAAAAGCCATGCAATCAAAATGTTTGCCCTATACTAATGTACATTTTGTAGGAGTCTTGATCCTTTTTTCGCTTTTGTAAAGGGAAGCCTACATCTAAGCGGAGAGGTCCAAAAAACAGAAAATACCTTAGCCCCATTCCTACAGAGCTAAACCATTTTCCCTTGACTTGAGGAAACGAGTTTAAGCCCACTTTTCCAATATCAAAAAAGGGGACAAGACCAATGCGATCACTCACACGAAAACGTAATTCAAAACTCCCATACAAAGCCGATTTCCCTCCTATTGGATTCCCATCTTCATTTAGGGGGCTGACTGTTTTATACCGGTAGCCGCGTAAATTGTCATCTGAACCGCCTAAAAATCGCTTGTTGAAAGGAATCTTATCCAAAGAAGTGCCTAAAATCGATCCTATTTGCCCCCTGATTGCCAAAATAAGTAAGCGCTTAGGAGCAATTGGCCAATAAGAGCTAAGACTAAACACCTGCTTGATGAAACTGCCAGATCTTTTCGATAGAGCAAGATAGGGAGCGACTTTATAGACCGCTCCGAGACCTTTGGTCGGATTCAGTAAATTGTCTACTTTTCTATAACGCAGGTTCGCAGGTAGAGCGAGAAGGGAAAAGCTCCCATTCGAAACGCTTTGACGAATGTTGATGTATTCATAGGCTAAACCTATCGAATAAAACAAGCGGGGGGTGATCGTCCTTTCAATTCTTTGTAATAGTTCGTAAGTCCTCGCTAAATAGGGCGTGATGTCCTCCTGAGAAGCTTCTGCTTTTGCAAAATAGACCTGGTCCATCCGGTAAAAGTCAGGAATAGTATAGCTTGCGCTACCAACGCTGTATGTTTTTGAAGCTTCTACGCTAAGAGCTAAGGTTTGTCCTTCTTCAAAGACGTTCCGATTATTCCATCCAAAAGATCCTCCAGGGCCATCGAGCGTTGCGTAGGAAATGCCTAGGGTGACGTTTTTGTGTTTGGCTTCAGCAATTTCAAGCTTCAGAGGCAGTTCCCCCTCTTCATCGAGCGTTTCTTGATGGGAAAAAAGGACCGAATTGAAAAGGCCCGTATCGATCAAGGTTTTTTGTGAGTGTTCAACAAGCGTTTCGTTGTACCAATCCCCCTCGTCAAATGCGAGTTTCCGAATGACAAAATCGGGATGTACGGTTTTCAGCCCTTCGATCAGCAGAGGACCAAAACGGGTTTTGGGGCCGCTTTTTACCCGAAAGACTCCTGCAAGTGATTTTTCCTCCTGGTTCAGGAGGTAAGATTCTTCCTCAATGGAAGCAAGAGGGTAGCTATGATTGGCTAAAAATTGGAGGAGATTTTTGGGGATGGCGAGCACCTCGTCCGATTCGATAAAAGCGTCTTTCTTGACACCAATTTTTCTAAGAGGGATGGGAGGCTTGCCAGCAGGGTCGAGATACTCTAGAGAAAAATTGCCAACTGTATACCGTATTCCTGGATAAATGGTTAGAATCACTCTGGCTAGGTTGGAGTCTTCCTCGATTTGCCAGGTGATCTTTGCGTCGTAGTAGCCATACGCTTGTAAGACTCGAAGCATGTTTGGCAGGTCAGAAGTGGCTCGCGCATTTAGCGCCCGGATGGAAGCGGGGGGTCTTTTTTTGAGTAGAATGAGCTCGGAGCTTTTTTCTAAAGCTTGTTGCACTTCTTTTTGTTCTATTCCTAAAAACTGGACTTCATAGTTGATGGCACAAAGAGCGCAGGGAATAGAAAAAATTAGATACCATCTCATTTAATAGAGAATCCCTTCCATTTATTTTGGATCTTCCTATAATCACTTTTTATTGGGAAGGTCTTTAATATGACGCAGGTTTGCGAACACCATCAAACGTTATTTTCTAGGGCAAACAAGGTGATTCCTGGGGGAGTGAACTCGCCTATTCGGGCCTGGAAACAAGTAGAAACCATGCCTTTTGTGCCGATCAAGGGAGAAGGAGATACGATCACCGATCTTCAAGGGAACACCTACATTGATTATTGTATGAGCTTTGGCGCTCTAATTTTAGGGCACGCTCCTCAAAAACCTTTACAGGCAGCTTTTGCAGCGATGCAGAACGGATCTACCTATGGGTTGACAACAGAAATAGAGGTTCTCATCGCAGAGGAGATCGCAAAACGCACTTTTTGTGATCAGGTTCGTTTCGTCTCCTCGGGGACTGAAGCGTTATCCACGATGATCCGTTTAGCGAGAGGGTTTACGCAAAAAAACCTGATTGTCAAGTTCGATGGAAACTATCATGGCCACATCGATGCGTTATTAGAAGATGCGGGATCTTACGCAGAAGAGATCAAAACGGGCAAAGGTTCTTCTGGAGTCACGGTATCTTCTGTTCGGGATACGATCTCTCTTCCCTACAACGACGAGGCGGCTGTTTCTGCCCTTTTTTCCCGTCCAGATATTGCTTCAAATATTGCCCTTGTTCTCTTAGAACCTGTGGCTGGTAATATGGGCGTTGTACCGGCAAGTCGCCGATTTTTAGAGCTTCTTCGGGAAAAAACGGAGGCTGTTGGAGCGCTCCTTGGCTTTGATGAAGTGATCTCTGGTTTTCGCGTGCATCCTGAGGGAGCCTGCGGCCTCTACCAAATCGATCCCGATCTTGTTGCTTATGGGAAAATTGTAGGGGGGGGATTCCCTGCAGCTTGTATTGGGGGAAGAAAAGAGATCATGGAGTCTTTAGCCCCTTTAGGAAACGTGTTCCAAGCAGGGACCCTTTCTGGTAATCCGGTAGCGCTTGCTGCTGGATTTGCCGCTTTGCAAGAACTCCAAGAAAACGTGTATCAAGAGCTTGCAAGAAAAACGGCTCTTCTATTGGATCCCATCGAAAAGGCCCTTGAGAAAACGCCGCATAGTTTGCAAAAGGTGGGCTCAATGTTTTCCTTCTTTTTTTATGAAAAAGCTCCCCAAACAAGGCCCCAGTTTTCCCCTGAAAGCCGCGCTCTTTTTCAGAAGCTTTTTCGTATGCTACTAAAAGAGGGGGTCTATTTTGCTCCTGCGATCACAGAAGCGCAGTTCATCAGCGCAGCGCATACAGATGAGCATCTCCTGAAAACTCGTGAGATTCTTTTACGGTTTTTTCGTGATCAATCCTAATGGGTAGACTTTCTAATCCCCGAGCGTATTAGAGTGTTTCTGGTCTAATCCATCTTTTTCGGGGCTTTGTACGATTTTTTTGTGCTCTTGTGCTACCTTTTCTTCATTACGTGTTTTTTCGATTTCTTTTGACTGTTTTTTGCAACAATACCTAAGCGCATACAATTGTAGAGCAACCATCAGCAATACAAGAGCGTTTTTCTCGGTTTTGGAGTGGTTTTCTAATAGGTGTTCCGCAAACCCTGAGTTAGCAGCAAGAATATCGCGTGGAATTTCTGCGATTATATTCAGAGCAATGTGGCAAGCCATACAACCCATGAGATAGGTTGCCATGCCGTTAAGAGCCCAGCCTCGAGCTCCTTCTTGTGAGATCGGATTTTCTTGTGGACCATTCTGTGGCAATAGAGTAAGTTTCGATCGTAAAGCGCTCAATAGATGACCAATCAATGAAGGCATCATATAGATCAGACTAAGAGGAGTGATGATCTTCCAATAATCGAAGAGAAACTCGATAGAGCCGCGTGCGATATTTTCTAACACCCACTCGTAATACTCCTGATCTTTTTTTTGAATGAATGGCTGAAATCTTGGAAATAGTCGTTGGCTCTGAAAGACTTTCTCTTCAGCAGCGCCGATAGCGCGAGGAATTCTGCTTAGAATACGCAAGGGATAGGTATAGTTATGCAATTGTTCTCCTAACTGATTGCCTAGCTTTTGATATAAAAAGCTCAGTTGGGAAAATAATGCGCTAGCCTCTGTTTGTTGTCCTTTTTCGCGCAAAAGATGCAACATACTGAGCGGAGAAAACGGTTCAATCAAAGTTTTCTCGATATCGGTTGGGTAACAAATCTTGTGGCTTATCGCAAGACCCGCCTTATTTACGATGTTTTCTGTAATGCCTCCAGGCAAAGGGGGAATTTCAGGGTGATGGGGGGCGTTTCTGTAGAGAAAGTAGGAGCCTGCTGCAAGCGCAGCAGTAACTCCGGCAGCTCCGTAGAGAAGATACGAGGATTTTTCAGTTTCCTCTTGTTCTCGCTTTTGAGAGATCTTCTGAGCAGGTTTTTTTTCGGAAGGATCGATGGTAGATTCCCTTGCACCTAGTACATTTTGTTTGGGAGAACTAGAGGCTTTTTTTTCATGAGCTACAGAGCCTGCGAGATGCTTTTGGGTAGATAGATCGTTTTCCCTGCTGATGGACGGGCTTTGCCTACTCTCCGGCGCTTTGCCTTTTGGAGGGTTAGAGACGGTGTTTTCCAAGCGTTTTTCTATCGGCGCTCTTCGGTTATGAACGCTAGGATGTTTCACAGGGCGCTTTGCGGGGCGCTTAGTAGAAGAATGAGCAGCTGCCCCTTGAAAAGTGGCAGCAGGATTTTCTACAAGCTTTTTCCCAGTTGTTTCTTTTTGAAACTGGTGCCGTAGTTTTTTTGGATCTTTACGGGTTACGGTTTTCCAAGCATAAAGAGCTCCATCCATCATGATTGTGAATACACAAGGCAGGGATAGCAAAGCCTGTAATACTAGTGCGCTCACCTTCATTGTCACCCCAAATAAAGAGCTTTTTCTAGAAATCGGGGCAAAAGTGCCCAACATGTGGGCGCAGCGCTTTTGGTAAGAGGTTGTGATGGGCAGTAGCTCACAAGTAGATTGCCCATAAAAAAATGTGGTTACTGATTGCATTCGTACATCTCCCTATTCAAGCAAGAAAAACAGCGCGCGTTTCTTGCCTATGTAATACTTTTTCTTGCTCGCTCAAACGTGTTTTTCAGATTCTATCCAATACCCAAGTGTTTGCTCGCCGAGTAGGGTAGATTGCATGTTCCTGAAGTGATTAGAAAACTAGAACTGAAAAAAGACAATAAGCCTAGTAGATCTGTTTGAGTATCTTTTAACGAAAGCCCAATAACGAGCTTTTCTCTCCTAATTGGGTGAATAATGTCTCCACTTTTTTGTTTAGCCAATGGAAGGTTAGAATACGTTTTCAGGTGTCACGTCTTGCTCGCATGATTTCGAGCGCCCAAACCGACGTATTTTCAGAGGCGTTAAAAATGTTTTTTCACTAAGAGAATCAACCCCCGTGCTTGCGATCTAGTCCATCTGCCTTGATCTCTTTCTCATTTTGTTGTTCTTGCATCACTTCCATAACAAGTTGTTTAATGACACTTTGTCTTTCTTGCGGTTTCTTTGCTTTGTAATATGCATTAGGATTTAGGATGGTAGGATGTTGCAATGCCTTTTTCAGCTTGAGATTTTCTTTTCCTGAGTGATCCGTTTTTGCAGCGACTATTTTTGTTTTTCCAAAATACATCGAATAGAGTAGAAGCGTACCCAATACATATGGAGTGATAGAAGCAACGCTAGTTTCTGTTGCATTTAAGGTAGAGCACTTTAACCACTCATAATCTAACACGCTAGATTGCGACTCAGTAGCCGTTTGATGAGAGCAAAAATAGCTATTCGCTAGTGAAGAAACTACCCCAGTAAAAGAAAACAGCCCAAAGACAGTAGCGATCTTCGGAGATGTAAAGGGCAAATGCATGGAGCCATGTAAAGTCTTTTCGATCCCTTGTCCGATGAATTTCCCTGCGTAGTGGGCTAATCCCATGTTACATAGTTTGAGCCATTGATTGTTGACGAAAGTGCGCAAAGTAGCTAGGGTACTTGCGCCTCCGGCCAAGCAAGTGCCAGCGCTTATTAGAAAGAGTTGATCAGGCATACTTCCCTTATCAGGATATAGCATGGTCGCACTTAAACCACTTAACAGGGTGATAGCTACTGAGTATTTCAATGTATCAAGTGTGGTCCAAGGGGTTGTGTTTTTGATCTCAAGCCCTTTTGCTACTTTTTTTAAGAGCGCTTCGAAGTCTTTAGGTATGTGGATGTGTGATGCAAATAGGTTGTTCTTTTTAAACGCTTGTATTTGTTCTGTTACAGCGAAGGCTAGATTGATTGCAACTCGATTATTGCCTGCTGTCACTTGCTTATCCATTTCGTCGATGATAGGTGCAATCAGTTTTGTGACACATAGATTGAACAGTGAAATATAGCGATACATATTGTTTTTATCGTTTAAACACTGTTTGCAATAGCTATAATAAACATGGAATACTTTATGTAAAAGCAACGTTCCTTCCACATCTTGTTTATGTAGCTTACCCAATAATTGGATGGTTTTTTTCTCTAAGCAATCTAGAGAAGCTTTGAACGTGTCTGCCCCGCTAGTAGGAAGCATGTTCTTAATTGCGCGAATAGAGTTTTTCGTTTGGTTTTTTACTATTGATTCATTGATAGCAAGATTGGTTTGATTTTTGTACTGCTCAGCAAAGTTGATGAATTCCGCGTAGTTTTTATATTTCGCTAGTTCTTCTTTGTATTTAACTACCTCTTCACTTACCGAAGGGGTATCTTTGTTTAGTTTTGACGCTTCTCTGGACTTTTTTGCTAGCTCGTCTGTTTTTTCCGATAAATGTTTCGTTGCTTGTTTGAGAGCAGAAGTGGTCTGATTTAACTGGTTTTGTGTTGTTGTTAATAAATCCTCGGTTTTTTTTAGCTCTTGTTTTGCCTTCGTAGAATCGGTTTTTACTGTTCTTAATTCTTCTGCTAATCGCTCTTTTTGTTGTTGCAGCTTCCTTATTTGATCACTGTCAGCCGCTTTTGTTGAGGCGAGCTTTTGCTTCAATGTAGACAGAGCGTTTCCTTTTTGCTTTAGGAGGGTATCTAAACGAATTAAACCCGATTGATGATTCTTGAGCTCTTCCCTTAATTTTTCTATTTTTTGTTGCGCGGAGGCTTTTTCGCTAGATAGCTGTTCTTGCATTTGCGCAATTTCTGATCGGACATGAAGAGCGTCCACTTTTGCTTTTT
>JBCAXK010000009.1:0-42616 GCA_038534095.1 Chlamydiota bacterium
TTTTCAGATCAACACGATCTTCCAGTGGAATTCATAGACACGCCTGAATGGGAGAGAATCATGAACTTGGCCAAAGACGTATTGAAAGAGTTCGATTATAAAAAAAGCTCTAGATTTGTAATAGACAAGACTTGATCGTACAGTCGTTCGCTATCTGACGCTTGGATCTGTTATGTTCTTTTTGTCGAACAGTTTAGCTTGTGCAAGTGGTTTGGACTCTTCAAAAGTCTGCATATGGGTTTTTTCATAACAGTACCTCCCATTATAACAGGGCGTTCTGACAAGCAAGAGTTGATGCATCATCAGAGGTGCACATTTTTGTAAGAAAACCCTTCTTGAAAGCGACAGAAATCCGCCGCAAAAATCGGGTTCTTGCAAAAAAAAATGTCTTTTTGCATCGAAAGGCTGTCTTGGAAAAAATTTCGGGAAAGGAGCATGGGGTGACCTCAATTCGGGTGATTGAAGAAGGGCAGCCGCGGATTTATTCTGTAAATGGGGTGTTTTTAGCCATTGGATCCAAGCCAAATACAGAGCTATTCACAAAACAGCTGCGCCTAACAGCTTCTAGGTACATTGCTACTGATTCGACGCAAGAAACCTCTAAAAAAGGGGTCTATGCGATTGGTGATATTGTGGATCCTATCTACCAGCAAGCAATTTGCGCGGCGGGAGATGGAGCAAAAGCGGCGATCAATATTCAACAAAGTTTGGACAAGGATCTTGTAGCTACCGAAAAATGGGAGCGTTCTAAACGAGGGAAAGAGACTAGCTACTGACTCTGCAAAAACTTTGATCACGGAGAAAAGTTCCCTTCTGCCATAAAAGATTGGGAAGTAAGAGATGCTTAAGGTAAGATGATGCTGAGTTTTCTTGTACGCGCAAAAACTCCTTGGATACGCCCTTGAACAGTCTCCCTTTTCGCCTTTCATCGTCTATAGAAAATATCTATTTGCCAGCTGGCATGTCTTTGACGAAAACTCCTAAAAAAGAAGCGGAAAATGCGTCCTACGAGGCCTACGCCTTTGCGCTGAATGACCTTCCTATCTTGTTTAGAGTGGGAAAAATCACGCCCAAAAGGACCGGGCATTTTGTCGCAATCTATGAGAGAATGGGAAGCAAGATTGTTCCAATCGATGTAAAGGCGTGTGGGGTAGCTTTTTTGATTGTAGATGTCGTGGATCTTCAGAATGAAGAGCGGGGGCAATTTGTGTTTCCGCAAAAGACTTTGGTAGAAAAAGGGGTGTTTACGAAAGGCCTTTCTCCTGAAGAAAGAATGAAGAGGAAACGGGGTAAGCTCTCGTTTCGCGTGTTTCCTCCCTGGTCCCAGCCTAAGCTCTCTGCGCAAAAAACGGAGGAATGGCAGCGTCCTTTTTTCTTCAAGATTCCTCAAACCGATTCTCCCGATTACGCGCTCCTTCGGTGTCTTTTTACAGGAAAATAGGAAAGTATCTCCTCCGCAGTCGCTTTTTATAGAAGATCTTTTATAATGATTTTCCCTATAGAAACAAACTAGAGATTGCTTGCCTTCAAGATGCTAGCCGTTTTCCTAGTGAGTATTGGGATGCAAAATAAGGAAAATAATGGACTGGATTGATTTATTTGACCTTTTTTTATTCGATTTCGACGGGCTTTTAGTCGATACAGAGTCTCTTCATTATAGAGCGTACCAGGAGTCTTGTGCGCATTTTGGGGAAAAACTTCTTTGGGATTTTTCCACTTTTTTAGGATATGCGCATGCTTCGTCTGAGGAACTCCAACGCGTCCTAAAAAACGAGCTACCCCAAGTATTTAGACAGGTTTCTTGGGACGTTTTTTATGAACGAAAAAAAACAAACTACTACAGGTTGCTAGAAGTCGATCCGCCTAAGCTGACAAAGGGAGCTGCGTCTCTGTTGTCTAGATTGGAAAAAGAGAAGAAAACGGCCGTGATTGTCACCCACTCTCCGAGAGCGCATGTTCTTCGCCTTATCGGCAAAGAGCCCATTTTACAAACCATCACTATGGTCGTAACCAGGGAAGATTATGAGCGCCCCAAACCCTTTCCTGACAGCTATCTTTGCGCTATGGAGAGATTCCCAGAAAAACGCCAGGTGGTGGGGTTTGAAGATAGCTTTCGTGGCTTAGAGGCGCTGAGTCAAGTTGCGTTAGTGCCTGTATTTATACAAAAAAGGAGCTATCCTCTTTGGAGCATGGCGCTCTCATTGAATCCCGTGTACGCCCCCTCTTTGTCAGAACTTTTCACCGAAAATTTTTCTCATAGAACACGTTCGTAAGAAAAAGGCCTTTAGCGGGAGCTGGGGGAGGGGCCATCTTACGATTGTTGCTTTCTAAGAGTATCTTGAGATGCGCCTCGTTGATCCGATCCTCCAAAAGAACTCCCATAAGGTTGCGCGCCATCTTGTAAAGAAAACCGCTCCCTTGAAAGATCACAGAGATCCCCCAAGGTTGAGGGAGTAGCGTCACGTTTAGATCACGAACGTAATTCTGCACTGGGGTGCCCACATTTGTAAAACTTTGAAAGTCGTGTGTTCCTGACAAAATCGCCGCTTTTTTTTCGGCAAGAGGGAAGTTGAAGCTGCGGACGTGGTGGGAAAAACGGAACAAAAGGGGGTCAGCGACCTTCCCAATTTGCGTATAGTAGGTATAGACTTTCCCAAGAGCGCTATACCTCGCATGAAAAGTAGAAGGAACTTCCTCAATGTCTATAGCCCGAATGTCGGGAGGCAGGTGATCATTGATGGTAGAGACGGTAAGCAGCTCTCCTATCGAGATAAAATGGGCGGTTTGGCCAAGAGCGTGCACGCCAGCATCGGTTCTTCCAGAACCATGGAGCCGAATAGGGGCGCCAGTGAGGCTTGTTAACCCTTTTTCGATCGTTCCTTGTATCGAAGGGCGATGTTTTTGTACTTGCCAACCATGATACGAGGATCCGTCGTAAGCGACGGTGAGTTTATAACGCTTTTTCATAGATGGACTGAGCGAGCGCGTAATCAAATGGGGTTGTTACTTTTAGGTTCCGCTCTTCCCCTTCTACGATTTGGACCTTTCCCCCGATAAGCTCTATGAGTCCCACATCGTCTGTCACAGTTTGCTCGGTTTTTTCTGCAAGCAATAAGCCCTTTTCTAAGAGGGAAAGCTTTCCGATTTGAGGGGTTTGCATTTCCCATACATCGGCGCGCTCCACCAGTTTTTTTGTGGTTAGGTTCGCAGTTACCTGCCGAAGCGTGTATTTTGTGCGAAGAGCTAACGTGGCTCCATCAGCATTTTTCCCAGCGCGGATCAGCGCCTCGATTGCTTGCTTGCTCACAAAAGGCCTAGCTCCATCATGCACAAGGACATGAGTGATCTTTTTAGACACTTTTTGTAGCCCGTTTTTGAGAGAATCTTGTCTTCTAGTACCAGGCGAAGCAAAGATGAGCGGAACGCTCTTAGAAAAATGACGCCGGTCTTCTTCTCTTGCGACGACGATGTACTCAGAGATTTCTGAAACATGGAAAAAGGGATCGAGACTTCTTTGCGCAATAGGCTTTCCACCTAAGGGGAGATATTGTTTAGGAACGGGAGCCTTCATACGAAGACCCTTTCCTCCAGAGAGTAAAATAAGAGCGATGTACATGAGTCAATGTGAAGGCCTACGGTGCAGAGTATATCATAGACCTTCATGGTGATGCTGAAGCTTATCCTATATGTTTGCTAATGAGCTTGGTCATTTCAAACATATTGACTTTGGTTTTTTTTCCAAATACTTTGGCCAGATTTGCGTCTGGAATGATATCCCTTTTATTCTTTTCATCTTGTAAACCATGCTTTTTGATGTAAGCCCAAAGGTTTTTTGTTACTTCAGTTCTTGGCATGGGACCTTTACCAACAATCGCTTCGAGTTCTTTGCTGATTGTGAGCGGGGCCATGAATTTTGATGTTTTCTGTTTTGGCATTACTGGGGACTCCTTAGCTTTAATATAGCGCGAAGACCAAAGAAATAGTCTCAGGCGCGTGAATCTTATTGGATCTATTTCCCATGTTAAAATCCCTAAGAACAAAATACAACTTTAATTCTAAGGGAAATAGCTAACCAAGGTTACGGTTAAGATTGGGCGTTTTTGTTCCTGCTACAGACGTAAAATCTCTAAGTATTTAATCGTAAGTAGAATGTGTTTTTATTCCTCCAGTTTTTTTGCAAAAACTGGGCGGTGATCGGAGAAAAGAAGATTTGGATAACAGGGCTCTTTTCGAGTATTTTTCTCGTTCTAAAAATCCTTTTTATCTCTCAATTGTGGCTTAGAGTGGCGTGTAGTCAAAAAAAATAGGAAGATTTATCATATGGGGAATGGAATCTTTGGAATTATGCCGTTTGTTTGCGCTCAAGGAAAAAATTCTAGAAAGGAAGACCTTTCAAGAAAAACTTTCAGCGCTTAAAGAAGACCTGCACGTGCAAGCATTTTTTGCGGGCGGTTCCTTTTCTCTAGAAGAGGTGTGCGGAGAAAATCTTCATGAAGCTTACCTTTGTCTATCGCTTGTTGCCGCAGGACAAGAGCATCTTCTTAAAGAGGGATTCAGGCGCCCTTTTTGGGAAAGCTGGATGGCCTCTTTTGCTGAGATTGATCAGTTTTATCAAGAAGAAGGGGGAATCATTGGGTACCAGTACCGCGTTGCTCTGATTCAGCAACCTGGGCACGCAGCCAAAGAAGAGTCGATTGCTCCTCCTCCCGTGATCGATATTTCTGAGGAGTCTTCTTTTGTCAAAGAGCACATCGTTGAAGGGATCTTTGCTTTAGACAAAGTATGCCTTCTTTTGCCTGTTGGAGGCGCGGCCGATCGCTTGCACTTGGTTGATGAACTGACAGGAGAACCGTTGCCAGCAGGGTGCCTACACTTTTTTGGAGCAACTCTTCTTGAGAAGCTGTTTTTTGATGTAGAGGGCTTAGAGTATCTGCATTACAAACTGTTTCATAAAACCGTTCGCGTGCCTATCGTGCTGATGAGTTCTCAAGAAAAAAATAATCACAACCATATCGCCACGATTTTACAAAAGCGGTCTTTTTTCTCCCGTTCTACCAAAGAGATTCGGATCATTGTACAACCTTCGGTTCCTGTTGTGGATGAAAAAGGGCGCTGGTGTTTGAAAAACAGGGGATCTTTGCTCTTAAAACCTTCCGGGCACGGAGCGCTTTGGAAGCAGATGAAAGATAGCGGCGTCTTTTCTTGGCTCAGCCAATTAGGGGTAACAAAAGCGCTTGTCAGGCAAATCAATAACCCCGTTTCTGCTTACGATTACCCTTTGAGCGCGTTTTTAGGCTACGGAGCAAAAAACGACGCTGCTTTTGGCGTGATCTCTTGCCGAAGAAAAGAGGGGGCAAAAGAGGGTATGAATGTCGTCAAAAAGCGGCTGATTGATACGAGAGCTTATCTTCATCTATCAAACATAGAATACTGCGACTTTCAGCGGATAAGGGCGCATTCTTCCAAAAATGTGGAAGACTCTTGTGCGAGGTATCCCGCAAACACGAATATTTTATTTGTCGACCTTCCTTCGGCAGAAAAAGCGGTCGAAGAAGAGCCCTTTCCAGGATTGCTCCTCAATGGGAAAGAGACAGAGATCTATGAAAAAGGGGCCTTCTCCAAGAAAAAAGTCGCACGGTTAGAATCGACGATGCAAAACATTTCTGATCAAATTGTAGAGCCTGGTTCCTCGCTCAAGCGCAGCTTTGTTTTTTATCACGAGGATCGTTACAAAACGATGTCTACAGCAAAAAAAGCGTTGCAGAAAGCGCGCACGTTTTTAGAAACTCCCGAAAGGTGTTTTTATGACTGCTTACAGAATCTGCAAGCGCTGTTAGATAGTTGTGGTATTCAACATGTGCCCCTTTTGCCGTTTCCTCTATTCTTAGAGCAGCCCCCTCCATTTCTTGTGGAGTATCACCCAGCCCTAGGGCCAATGTTTTCAGTCATCCAGCAAAAGATGCGCTTAGGAGCCATGCAAAGGGGAGCTAGCCTTCGATTAGAGATTGCAGAGCTTTTGTGGCATCGGGTACGTGTAGATGGAGATCTGGATATTCGGGCAGAAAATATTACAGGACATCAAAAAAATGGGGAATTTTTGTACTCCCATGAAACGGGCAAATGCATTCTTGAAAACGTCTCGATTCAAAATAGAGGGAGAAGGCTTCCTCTTGCAAAGCATGCTTGGGCAAATGGTAGGAAAGAAGAAAAGAGTAGTGGAGAGTCGCTATCGATTGTTTTAGAGGGAAATGGGGAATTTGTTGCAAAGGGAGTCTTCTTGGAAGGGAATCTTCGTTACAGAGTCGAGAAAAACAGGAGATTAACACTTGTAGAAGACAATGGCAAGATTGTTGAAAGGTGGGAAAGACTTCGAGAGCACTCTTGGCATTGGGAATACGAGCTTGGGGAAAATCATGCAATACGAATAGAGCAGAAAAAAAAGAAGCAGCAACACAAGGCTACTGCTTCTTTGAAGACCTAAAGGAAAAAGCGCACACAAAAGCCATTTCATCGAAAGAAAGGATTAGTCGTTGTTTTCCTCTTTCTTGCTGCTGCAATAACTGAATGTAATCATAGCCCCTACGCCTACTAGCCCCACAATGGCTCCTCCGATTGCGCACGCTTGCTTATTATTCTTAATGAACCTTGCAGCAATTTTGCTCCATTCTCCACATTTCACAGAGCACAATTTACCCCATTTGGACAAACTAGATCCTAGGCTTTTACAACATTTGCCCAGAGCAGAAGAAATCCGAGAACAAAGCAAGCAGAATTTTTGCCAACAATAAGAAACCTTTTCGCAAAGAAACTTCCAAGCCTTTTTACTTCCCTCGATAAATCCGCGATAGCAATTGTTGACAGATTCGGGGCAGGTAGATGCTTGAAATCGTTGAACAGCGTCCATGTGTGTACCTCCAAGTGAACGTTGATTAAATAAAAATAAAAATATTTAAGATCAGAATTCTAAAGTTGCTATTGAATTAATGCAAAGATTTTTTACACAATTGCTAGCGAGATTTTAGAAGCCGTTTTTTTCGAAACCAGCTTCAATAGCGCGCTTAATCACTCGGCACTTTTGATGGAAATGAAGTAGACGATGCTTTATCCGAAGATTAAGAAGGATTACATGTTTTTTATTACACTGCTTCTTTTATCCACGATCGGCTTCATCGTAACAGATGTTTACTTGCCCTCTCTCTCTTCTATTGTGAGAGAGCTTGCTACGACAAAAGAGCTTGTCCAATTGACGCTCGCCTCCTACCCTTGCCTCCTTTGGGCTTTCACAATTCTATTATGGCCCCTTCTCAGAAAAAGTAGGGAGAAGAAAAACGGTGATCTATGGCCTTTTGTTCATGATTGTTGGAAGTATTTTCTGTACGCTTGCTCCTAATATTTGGGTCTTAATTCTAGGACGATTTATTGAGGGAATAGGAGCTGGGTCGGGAGCAGCTGTTTTTCGCGCTATTTTGCGCGATGTTTTTCATGGTGATGAACTGTCACAAAAAGGCTCTTACATCGCTGTTGGCACAGCCTTTGCTATGTCTTTAGCTCCAAGCAATTGGTGGTTACATTCAATCCTATTTAGGGTGGCGTTTTAACTTTGTCTTTATCGCATTTTATACAGCAATCAATTTTGTTATTGTCTGGTTTTTTCTTAAAGAAACGATTCCCGAAATGAATCCTCAAGCAATGCATAAAAAACATTTTATGAGAAATTACCTAACGCTCATAAAAAGCCCTGTTTTTATGGGATATGTCGGGTGCGGCGTTGCTGGTTTCGGAGGATTAACGGCGTACCTTTTTTTAAGTCCGTTTCTTTTTCAAAACGTGCTTAAGCTTTCTTCTATTGAATATGGGTGGCTTGGAATTTTCATTGCGCTAGGCCTTACTCTCGGTGGCTTGTCCAATAGTTTATTGATCTTCAAAATAGGTCGGCATGAGTTATTAAAATTTGGAACAATGATTCAAGGAGTTGCTGGCTTGATCATGCTGATTTTAGCGCTTTTTGGGTTGCTCAACGTGAGCGCGATGATGATTCCCATGTTCATCTACATGTTTGGAGGGGGAATCGTTTTCTCAAATGCCTTTGCTGGAGCTTTTCACTTCTTTTCCTCCATTGCTGGCTACGCGGGAGCTCTATATGGTACTTTACAAATTTTGGGAGGAACCGCTTTTGCGATTGTGATCTCCTTTATTCATGCTAGTAATCAAATACCACTCGCGCTTATTCTCATTTTTGTTGGGATAGTCAACTTTTTCTTTCAAAGCTTGGGCCGTTCATTTACGCTTAAGTCTGAGAGTAGATAATCACATCAAATCGGAAGAAGTTTTCCAGAGCGTCTCTTTTGTATTGAGAGCAAAACTTCTTATGAAATACTCCCTTTCTCGCTAAGTTTCTCTTTGAAGCCTTTTTTGACTTTATCTCATATCTCCATTTAGAATGGGTCTTGGAAATTGATTTGAGCAGAAAAATAAGTAGGAAAGAGCATGTCTGAAATGCCTCAGGAAATGGAACATCTAAAAGCGCGTCTTACAGAAATGTGGAGGTATCTTTGACCTGGCTAAAAAGAAGGCTCTTACTGAACAACTAGAAAAGCAAATGGAAGCGGCTGATTTTTGGCAGGATCCAGAAAAAGCGCAAAAAGTCGTTTCTGAAGTGAAAGAACTCAAAAGCTGGCTTGTTCCCTATCAAAAATTTCAAGAACAGTTGGAAGAGATCTCCACCCTTTTCCCCGAGGCAAAAGCTCTTAGTGATCAAGGAGATCCAGAGATCTTAGAAGAGCTTACCAAGCAAGCGTCCAAGATCAAAACAGGGGTGGAGGCGTTAGAAATTCGGAAGATGCTTTCGGGAGAATTGGATAAAAACGATACCTACCTAGCGATCAACGCAGGAGCCGGAGGCACAGAAAGCTGTGACTGGGTGTCGATGCTTGCCCGCATGTATACGAGGTGGGCAGAGAGGAGGGGCTGGAGCGTAGAAAAAATTGATTTCGTGCAAGGCGATGTGACCGGATTCAAAAGCATTACCTTCCGATTTTCTGGACTCGACGCTTACGGATACGCGAAGTCGGAGAAGGGAGTGCATCGCTTAGTCCGGATTTCGCCGTTTGATAGTAATGCAAAAAGGCATACTAGTTTTGCTTCTGTCGACGTTTCTCCTGTGATTGAAGATGATATTGCGGTGGAGATCCTTCCCGAGGAAATCCGGATCGATACGTACAGAGCGTCTGGAGCTGGAGGGCAACATGTCAACAAAACCGATTCTGCGGTAAGAATTACCCATCTGCCTAGCCAGATTACGGTGTCTTGCCAAAATGAAAGAAGTCAGCTCCAAAATAAAGAAACCTGTTTCAAAATGCTGCGAGCAAAGCTTTATGAAAAAGAAGTGGAAGAACGGGAAGAGAAATTGCGTGAGATGCAAGGGGAAAAAAAAGAAATCTCTTGGGGATCCCAAGTACGTAACTATGTTTTTCAACCCTATACCATGGTCAAAGATACGAGAACAAAAATCGAAAACGCCAATATCCAGTCGGTCATGGATGGGGACCTAGATCTCTTTGTGAACGGTTTTTTGAAGGAATTTGGATGAAATATGTCCCAAGATAATAGCGCCCAAGATTTTGATATCCGATATTCAGACCCGAGTGATGCAGAGCTACTCCTTTCTGGTCTTGCCTGCCCCAAAAACCGGTTTCACTACCCGATCACCGAAGAGGATGAGGTGGAATCTTTTGTCAAAAATTGGATCGGATTTTCAAAATTCAAGGCAAGCTTGACCGCAACTGTTGAGGAGAAAGCCGTTGGGGTTGGCACTCTTTATCTGATGCCCTACCGGAAAATTGCGCATCACGCCCTTTTCTATGTGTTTGTCGAAGACCTATTTCGAAGAAGGGGGATCGGATCTTCTTTAGTAAAAAATCTTTTACATCTTGCCAAAACCCGCTTTGGTTTGCGCAGTTTACACTGCGAGGTGTTTGAGGGCTCGTCTCTTTTGTCCATCTTGGAGAAGCAACAGTTTCTTGAGTTTGCCTGCCAAGAGAGGTACATCAAAATAGACAGGCGCTATTATAACCGGCATCTATGGGAGCATTTCTTTGACAAGTCCTAAAGCATTACACAATCCTAAAAAAGCGCCTATTTCCCTTAGAGATGGTTGTTTGGAAGACAAAGAGCATCTGATTTCTTGGCTGAAAGAGCCAGACGTTTTGAACTGGTATCCCATGTACAATGACGCAGAAATTCAAGATGCCGCCAATTACTGGATCAGTTTTGCTGAGAAAAAAGCACTTTTAGTGGCAGAGTATGAAGGGATCCCTTGCGGACTTGTCAATCTCTATCTACAATCGTCGAAAAAGTTGGCTCATCACGCTCTTCTCGCGATCATTGTATCTGAAAAACTGCGAGGAAAAGGGGTGGGTACAGCGCTTTTAGAAGGAATCAAACAACGGGCCAAAGAGACCTTTCGTATGGAGATGTTGCTTCTCGAAGTGTATGACAAAAATCCGGCGATTCGCCTCTACGAGAGGTGCGGCTTTCGAAAATATGGCTTTCAAAAGCAGTTTATTCGGGAGCCCAATCAGTATGTGGGGAAGCATTTAATGCAGCTCGATTTATGAAATGGATACGCCCATTGCCGATGACGAAAGAGGCTTTGGAGGCCTTTTTTTCTGCCAAGATGCGCTGCGAAGTGACTGTGGAATTAACAAGTTATCAGGGCACGTTTATCCGATTTTCCATGACCTCCTCCAAGCAGGCTCGTTTATCTTTGCACCGGTTTTTTCTACGCGCCTCATCAGAAATTTTAGAGCATGCTATTTTTTACCTTCGGGATAAAAAAAAGCGTTCATTGGGAATTCTGCGTCTATTTTTTGAACAGCCATTTTTTGCAAAATCTACGGCTATGCTTCCTCAAAAGGTCGTCGGAGCTTGTTACGATCTTCGAGAGGTGTACCGGGACGTAGAAAATCGCTACCTTCCCTATCCTATTGATCCATTTCTTGGCTGGTTCACGCGCCCAAAAAAATCCCAACACTCGCTGACCTACGGGGCGTTTTCTCGGACAGATTGGCTCATCAAAATCAACGATCTGTTGGATCGAGAAACTGTTCCCCGCTATTTTTTGGAGTATGTGATCTATCATGAAGCGCTTCATGCGATCTGTCCTCCGCAGCTTAGCCGGGCAGGCAGAGTATTTGTACATACAAAGAAGTTCAAGCTGTGGGAAAAAAAATTTCCAAAACTCTCAGAAGCCTTAGCTTTTGAAAAAACCTTTTTTCTAAATTATCTTAGGGAGCAGTCGCATGGCAGGACATAGCAAATGGGCGAACATCAAACATCGCAAAGAACGGGCAGATCAAAAAAAGGGAAAGCTTTTTTCTCAGCTGACAAAAGAGCTGATCACTGCGGTAAAAATGGGGGGCGCAGATGTAAAAACAAACGCTAAACTCCGCGCTATTCTAGAAAAGGCGAAAAAAGCGGGACTTTCTAAAGAAACCATCGAAAGAAACATCAAAAAAGCGTCGCAACTTGGAGGAGAAGGGTACGCCGAAGTGATCTACGAACTTTACGGCTATGGAGGCGTAGGGATTTTGGCGGTTGCTTTGACAGACAATAAAAACCGCACCGCCTCTTTGATGCGGATTGCAACGAATAAGAAAGGGGGCTCTATTGCGGCTCCTGGATCGGTCTCCTACAACTTTGACCAGAAGGGAGTGATTCAAGTAGCAAAAGATCTGATGGAAGAAGATGCCCTTTTTTTGATGGCATCTGAAGCGGGCGCAGAAGATTTTGCTTCTGTGGAAGAGGGGTACATGATCATCACGCCTCCTCAGGATCTTTATGCGATGAAAGACCAGCTCGATGAGCTCCAGATTCCATCGGATGCAAGTTTAGAATTTATCCCAAAAGCAGTCGTCGCATGCAATGAAGAAGATGCTAAGCTCAATCATGAGTTAATCCAATTTTTGGAAGAAACAGAGGATGTCGATGTGGTGTATCATAACATGGACCTTTGAGCGTTTGTTCCTTTAGCCTCTCTCTAGTACGCTTATGAAAGGCTTGATCGGATAGGTAGATTTCCTTACCTCTTTCCTCTAAATAGTGAACTGTTATTGCCTTCCTCTCATCAGATGACGCTGCAAGATCGAGCGTTTCATGCGTAGTTACTTTGCAAAACAGGCAGGGCTGATAGCCAAGTGCGTTATAGAAGAGAGTTCGCCTGAAGAAAAAATTCTCTAAGGCGAATGGCTGTGGTGATGAGGATGAGTCCTGTAAGAATCCAGGCCAGTACAAGAGCAAAGGAGGGGAAAAGCGCCATCATCATAAAAAACAGAAAAGCTTCCCCTCGTTCGATCAGTCCGGGGCTATAGTAGAAACTTTTCTTCGATTCGTTCTTGCTGAAAATTCCGACCACGAGAAATGAGGTGACACAAAGAAAACAGCTCCCTAAAAGAGCAAAAAAAGGGATGCCTCTATCTACCGGTTGCACCAAAAACAGGGCAAAAAGGATGAGAAATTCCACAACCCGATCGCAAAAAATATCGAGCACCGTTCCTAGCGGAGAACTTTGATTGGTCTTTCTAGCATGGGAGCCATCGAACATATCGAAATAGCCTGATACTAGCAGCAAAAAGCAACCGAGGTAACTCCGCTCGAAGAAAATAGCGATTGCTGCTAGGATCCCAAAGAAAGCCCCGAGGAGCGTCAAGCTATTTGAAGAGTAGTTTTGGGTCCAAGACCTTTCTAAAAGAGGCTGGATGAACCGTTTTTCAAAAGAATCTCGCAAGTATCCCTCTATCATGGTTTTTTCCACCTCCGAATCATCACAGGAATAAGAGAAAGAACTCCTAACGACAATAGAGCAAGCTGCATATGAAAGCTAAAGATATTTTTTATCTGAAAAGGTTCTCCTGAGGAAAAAATGCTACTGAGTCCTCTTCCAGTCTGCGCGTAGGCAAAACTTCCTGGGATAATCCCTAAAAGGGTTGTGAGGAAAAAGGGGAAGAAAGCTACCTCCAACAGAGCAGGAGCGATATTGACAAGCCAAAATGGGAAGATGGGCATCAGTCGTAAAAAAAAGAGGTAGGAGGCGGGTCTTGCCTGCAACTCTTGTTGGATTTTGCGCAAACGGGTTCCAAGTAGCCGTTTTATACTGCGGCTAAGAGCGTATCTAACAACCAAAAAAAGCATGGAAGCGCCCCAGGTAGCGCCGATCACGACATAGATTGTGCAAAAAGGTTGGGGAAATAGTACCCCTCCAAGAAGAGTAAATGCGGATCCTACTGGGATGCAAAGGAAGGTAAAAAGTGCGTACAAACTTACATAAACGCAAGGAGCTAAAATAGGGTGGTTGCTTACAAACAGAGAGAGCGATGTGTGCCGCTTTTGTAGCTCAGAAAAAGAGAGGTAACTCGATCCGAAAAAATACAAGAGAGCGCTTGCAATCAAGAGCAACAGGATCGGGATGAGACGTTTCGAAATCAAGGGATGATCGTGTGACATGAAGCCGAACCTTAAGGGACTTTTGCGAGAGAAACGTCTCTAGTTACTAACCACAAATCGCAGTTTGATATGCAGCTTTCCTCTATTTTTTGCTTTGGCCCAGATATTTGTAAACTGTTATTACGAGAGAATATTCTAATGACAAAGAGACATATCGCTTAAGAAAAGGGAATCGTGCTCGCCAATAAAAGGCAAATACGTACAATGCACTCTAATGGACCCTGAAAGAAAGCGACTACAAAAAAACCGGGAAAAAAAAGAGCACTGGAGAAAGTGGGGACCCTACTTGTCAGAAAGGCAGTGGGGAACTGTGCGCGAAGATTACAGTCCTTTTGGGACTGCTTGGCAGTATTTTCCGTTTGATCAATCTGCGATGCGCACATACCGTTGGGGAGAAGATGGGATTGGGGGCTTTTCAGACAATCACCAAAGGCTCTGCTTCAGTTTTGTTTTTTGGAATACCCGTGATGACATTTTAAAAGAACGGCTCTACGGCCTTGCTGGTGAAGAGGGGAATCATGGAGAAGATGTCAAAGAGCTCTACTACTATCTCGATGGGACTCCCACCCACTCATACATGCGCTATCTCTACAAATATCCACAAAATCCGTATCCCTACCAAGCCCTTTTGAAAAGGAATAAAAGGCGCTCACTGAAGGAAGATGAGTATGAACTCTTAGATACAGGCGTTTTCTCACAAAAAGAGTATTTTGATCTTTTCATTCGGTACGCAAAACAGGGGCCGGAAGATCTTTTTATCGAGCTACTCGCTAAGAACCGATCGGCTAAAGAGGCGCCTCTACATATTTTGCCCACTCTTTGGTTTCGCAATACCTGGTCTTGGACTGGAGCGGAAAAAACGGCGCGTATAGAGAACAAAGGGGGAATGTTTGTTATGGAGCATCCCACTCTTGGTCGTTACCATTTTTATGCTGAAAAAGAGGGGACTCCCCTTTTTACAGAGAATGAATCCAATACACAAAAGCTTTTCCAGATCCCCAACAAAACGCCTTATGTAAAAGATGCTTTTCACGAATACATCATTCATAGCAACAAAGAAGCTGTGAATCCAAAAGAAGAAGGCACCAAAGCAGCGATCCAGTATATTCGGGACATCCCGCCCAAAGGAGAGGTTCTCTTGCGTTTCCGTTTAACCAAAGAGCCGAAAAAAATGCCTTTTGCTCAAGCTTCGTCTATTTTTGTGCAAAGACAAGAAGAGATGGAAGCCTTTTTTCATCCTCTTGTTCCGAAATATCTTGATGGGGATACAAAAAACATCCTCCATCAAGCGTTTTCTTCTTTGCTATGGGCCAAGCAGTTTTACCACTACGTCGTAGAAACTTGGCTCGAAGGAGATGATAAAGAGCAGCCGCCCCCGTTCCTAAGAAAAAAGGGGCGCAACTATGGCTGGGAGCATCTATTCAATGATGATATCCTCTCGATTCCCGATAAATGGGAGTATCCCTGGTTTGCTTCTTGGGATACCGCTTTTCAGATGATACCGTACGCGCTATTGGATTCAGAATTTGCAAAAAACCAGCTCATGCTTTTTACAAGGGAGTGGTATATGCATCCAAACGGACAAATCCCGGCTTATGAGTGGAACTTTTCTGATGTGAATCCTCCCGTCCACGCCTGGGCTGCTTGGCGAGTTTATAAGATTGAACAAAAATGGCATCAGGAGGAAGACCGCGTATTTTTAGCCTCGATTTTTCAAAAACTGCTTTTGAACTTCACCTGGTGGGTGAACAGGAAGGATAGCGAGGGGAAGAACGTTTTTCAGGGGGGATTTTTAGGATTAGATAATATCAGCATTTTTGATCGCTCCGAAGTTCTTCCTATGGGAGGCTCGTTATCCCAATCGGACGCGACTTCCTGGATGGCGATGTATTCCTTAAATATGCTCGTGATTGCGATGGAGCTTGCGCCGAAAGAGCCCAGTTACGAGGATATGGCAAGTAAATTTTTTGAGCATTTTCTCCACATCGCTGATGCGATGAACTATGAGCAAAAAGAGGTGCCTCCCCTTTGGGATGAAAAGGATGGTTTTTTCTACGACGTGCTCCATCTTCCAAGTGGGGAACATCTTCCTATTCGCGTCCGCTCGATGGTAGGGATCATCCCCCTCTTTGCGGTAGCTACGATCGAAAAAGAAAAGATGGAAGCGTTGCACGGGTTTCAAAAACGTTTCGATTGGTTTTTATCGAATAAGAAAAGATTATGTAAAGAGGTTGCATCGATCAACACTCAGGGGAAGGAAGGTCGGTATCTTCTCTCTATTTTGAATCGAGAACGACTAGAAAAGGTACTAGAAAAAGTCTTGGATGAAAACGAGTTTTTAAGCCCTTATGGCATTCGATCGGTTTCCTATTTTCATAAGGACCATCCCTATACTTTAGAGCTTGATGGGGCGAAGTACTGTATGGACTATGAGCCTGGAGTTTCCCACACAAAACTGTTTGGAGGCAATTCAAATTGGAGAGGTCCCATTTGGTTCCCGTTGAATTTTTTGATCATTGAATCTTTGCAAAAATTTCACCACTACTACGGGGATGATCTCAAAGTAGCGTTCCCTACAGGATCAAGCAATAAGCTCACTCTTTGGGAAGTAGCTCGGGAAATTTCGAAACGTCTTGTTTCCCTTTTTCAAAAAGAAGGCCCCTCTTTTGAGAGGCCGATTTTTCGTCCCTATGAGCAGTTACAAGAGGATCCCGATTTTCAAGACTACCTATTTTTTCACGAGTACTTTCATCCCGAAGAGGGTAGAGGACTAGGAGCTTCTCACCAAACAGGTTGGACGAGTATTGTGGCAAAGTTGATCGTCCAGTATGGAGAGTCGACGTAAGGTAAAAAAGACTTCTTTGGGATGTCTAGAGGAATATTGACCACTTCAAGAAGTTCGTGCTCTATTGCAGCATATTATAAATGCGGTCCAGGGCCGCTTCGAAGTTACGGTTTTGCTTTTCTTCATACGAAGCTTTGTTTTCTTTCGCTTGCTTTTGCAGCCTTTTCTCGAATGCTTCTAGTTCTTTAAGCACTTTTTGCGTATTTTCGATGTTCTTTTCTTCTTCTGCTTTCTCTCTTTGTTTTTTCTCTAGTTCTTCGGGGGCCGTTTTCGTATTCGGAATATCTTCAGAATTGAGCACAGGCAGTTTTTTAGCTAGAGATTGTACCTGAAATTGCAGATTCTCGAATGTACTAGATTTAGAAAGAACATTTGCAAAGAGTTCTGTAATAGGCGTCTTTTCAGCAAAAAAACGGTTGTAGTTTTTCGTAATCGCATTGTGCGTTTCAACGCGAGCTACACTTGTTTTATGCACATTCTCGGCACCCTTTTCCCCTAAAATATATGGGTAATTAAGACTAGCGCCCGGCGCAGTAAAAAGACAGCAGTCATTACTTGTGTCATCAGGGCTTGTCTTTGTTATGCGAAAAACGCCACAATGCGAAAATTTGGTATCAAAAGTATATCGGATGAAATTGCATATTTTATGCGCAGTAGCTGGGAATGCCCCCGTCGTTTTGTCGGAGGGTTTTTCTCGAACAACGGGGTAAATGGCGTGCACAATCCGAAGAGCTAGCGGTTGTAAGACTTCGTATTCATTCTTTTTTGTGGTTTCGTTTTTTTCCTTTTTTCGAGGTTTTGCAAATCTCCAAAGAGTCTGGATAGCGCGGTCGAAATCTAAGCGGTTACGTGCATTTTTTAGATTGTCTTTGTAGTCCATCTGAGCAAGCTGGTCGTCGCTATGGCCCCAAGCCAGTGGGCTAGACTCTGCTATAGGAGAGTCTAGCTCTTGGCATTCCCGGTAAACTTCAGCGTCGTCTCTTCGAGGAGGGGTTTGAGATAATGGTTGCATTCGATTCATATACTACTTCCTTTCTATTTCGGGTGGATGATCATCGGAACGCCCTGGAATGATCATGGTAAAACTTCTGCCTTTCAGCAGGGAATCTTTAAGAGTTTTTCGCGGAGCTACCAGCGAAGTCATTTTTTCTTTTGCGCATGAAACATCTACAGCAAATAAGTCGAGTGTATTGATCAATATGTATCCTAGGAAAATAGATCTGTTTTTGTATTGAGGCCTCTTCAAAAATTCATAGATCCTTCGAGCGCTCTACAGAGATTCTATGTCTTTCATCGAGGGTAGTGGGGGTCTTTGCGATAGAGCTACTGTGTATTGCTTCCCAAATCATGGAGGATGTTTTCATGGTCCAAGAATACTGCCAGAAACGAATATTCGAGGAAAAAAGATCTTGAATGCGCGCACGTTTCCCATCATGCACAATGAAGCGGCTTTCAGGTTTTTTGTCTTCAAAAGATTCTAAACAAAGAATATCAGATTCGCTATAGATACGAAAAGTGTCAATTTTTTTAGCAATTTGGAAAAGGGCTGTGCTTTCGAAGATAAAAAAAACTGCAGCGCAGCAGATACCCCAGATCATCGCTAAAGAGGCTAGGGAACAAGACACATTCGCAAAGATAACGATCGCACCATAAGTGAGAGGGATTCCAATGCCAAGGGGAAGAGCAAAAAGTAAATAATACTTTGAACAATTGGAGATTGTTGCGCTCACTATCTCAAGGTTCGATTCAACGGCATCGATCTTGCGAGGTTTCTGCGGGCAACTGAGAGATCTAGGCGCTGTAACGGGATAAAAACGCTCTTGAAAAATAGCAGAAAAGATGTGAGGTACTTTCGTGCCTCGAAGGGGACTTTCAGTCTGAGACAGGTAATAAGTATTATTCCGTTGATCATAAATATGGCCAGGAGGGGATTGAAAAAAATGGGTAGTAGGTGCCATGTGACATGCCAAGAATATTTTCAAAGTAGGATACTTTGTGGAGGCAATACTTGCAACGAGTAAACGGCGGGCCTGAGCAAACAATAGAGCCTGCAGCATTGCGCTTCCAACGCCATTTTTCAAGAGTCTTTAAAACACAAAATCCTCAATCACTAGAAGAGCTTTGAAGAAGAGTGAGGAGGTCTGCGTTCGACAAAGGATCATAGGCAAAGGGTCTTCCCAAAGCTCCTTGATAGGTCAAGCCGAGTCGTTTGGTATTTCCTCGGCTAAGCCAATCCTTAGTAAAGTGAGCGAACTCCTCATACGAGAGCATTTGTAGCGCTTCTTTTTTTTCTTCTTGGTAAAGAAAATTCTCTTTACGCCGAAAAGCCATATCGTAAAAAAGAGAAGTCTTTTTGGCTAAGTTTCTATGCGGTTTTTCTAGCTCTGCAACAAGACTATCTCGGATGCTTTCAAAACGTTTTTGTGGGAATTTTGAGGGAAACTCTTGCAGAAAGGTCTCAATGAAGAGCTCAAAACGGTAGAGAAGGTCCATCGCCGTATGACTGCTCGATTGCACAAGGAAGTTTTGGTACAAGTGATCTTCGATATCAGATGGAGAGGCAGAAGCGATGTAGGCCGTATTCTGCTCTGTTCTTAAGGTGTGGAAAAATCCCTCGTGCAGGGCTTTTGCTAAAATCGATTGAGAGGCTTTTTTCGGGCCACTACTTGGCCCTTGATCAATCGTGAGGATCACGCCTGTCCCATTTGAAAGAGCCTCTCTTTGAAGGTAATAGGGTCCTGCTTCTTCGGGAAGCGTAAGAGGAAGAAATTTGGGAAGGGATTCCTTAGGATAGACTTCAGGTTCGAGAAGAGAGGCTACGTCGATCCAGATAACCTCCGCCTCTTTTCTGCTGAGATTTCCGGATAAAAACCCTTCTACATAGGCCTTGTGAAAGAGCGTTTTTTGCCAGGAGATGAGATCTTCATAAGAGAGATTTTTCAAGGCGAGCGCTTTTTCTTGTTTTGTATGGTGATCTTGCCGAAGAAGACTCTGCAAAAGATCGATCCCTTGATGGATGGGCAAATCATGCTTGCTGTTGGAAAAATATTTTTGTAACGCCGTTTTCGCAAGCGTGAAATTTGCGTGGTCGATAGGAGAAGCAAGAAGAGTGCGTAAACACTCTTCAAGGAGGAGGGACGCTTTTTCCGAATACCCTTCCACCTGGATCTGCAAGGCCCCCTTTTTGTATCCAAAGTGGATGCTTAGCCCAGCGGCGGCAGCAGATAGGGTGGTTGGAGCCAACTTTTTTTCCATGATTTCTAGATAAAGGTCCATGAAAAGAGCGCTTTGGATGCTTTTGTCGATCTTTGGGCTATGAATCTGCACGATGTGCATCACCTCGGGAGAAGAAAATTCATGCCCTTGCATCAAAAACATTTTTCCCAAAGCGTTATCGATGAATTTTACCGGTTTTTGCAGCGCCTCTTCTTTAGGAACGATCGTGAGATTTTTCGGAAGATAGAGATTGGGGGTTGCAAGACGGATATCGGGGTGGGTAGGCGCATTTTTCCAAGCGAGCATTTCCCCTCGAGAAAGGGGAGCTTGTTCGTAGGACACTCCCATCCAACGCTCCTTTTTCGTGTAGGGGAAGGGAGCATTTTTTTCTGCAGTGATCAAGACAAAATGGGCCCTTTCAGGAGTCAGTAGATCGAGGGCTTTAGCCACTTTTTTTGCGTCAAAAGATGAAGCGAGCAAAGTTTTTTTGGGATAGGTCGCAAGGTCTTCTTGCAAAAGATCTTGAGCATGTTGCATCACAAATTGATAGGGCTTTTGTCGGACTTGGTAGGCGTAGGAAAGCTCTTGCATCGTGTTTCTTTCATGGAACAGATAGAGGGGAATCGAAGAGCGCTTTAAGCCATAAATGGCAGAGAATAGATGGGAAATCACGCTCTCTTTTTCTTGAACCCCCTTTTTTGTAAGAGCAAGGTCGATACAAAGTAGGGGATAAGCTCCTCCAAGGTGGGTCGTGTACATCTGCGCCGAGTCGATCAGTTCTTCTTTTTGTAACAGCTCTGAAACGCTCCACTTTTGTCCTCTTGAAAGAGCGTAGGTAATCAGTTCTAAAGATTTGCTTTCATCGTCTAAAAATTCTTGGGGTAGCTCCCAACGGATTTTCAAAACATCTAAATCCTTTACAGGGTCAATATAGGTCATGGAGGAAGAGTTTGCTTTCTCAAAAAGAGTCGGAAGGGGAGGAGAAGAGGGTTTAGAGCGTTTTGGGACGGAGCTGAATTTTTCGGTGATGAGCTCTTGTAACTCTGGAAGAGAGTTTGGAGCGTAGACCACAAGACACATTTCGCTTGCGCTGTAATGATCGGTGAACCAACGTTGCACCCGCTCAGCAGGGATTTTTCCCAGGGTTTTTGCGTTCCCTGTTGAGAATTTTCTATGAGGATGATCGGGATGACAAAGTTCTTTGAAGACCATATATTCACGCCGGAAGTCATTGACAACGTTTTTCTCATGTTCTTGATCCACATTGAGCAGTTCGGCCGCAATACAAGAGGGGTCTAAACGGGGAGCGATAAAAAACTCAGAAAAGCGGTCAAGCCCTTCCGAAAAATGGTCCGCATCGATGGAAAACATGTAGAGCGTTTTTTCAGGCCAGGTGCACGCGTTGGCTGTCCCACTATGGTCGGATAAAAAATTCCAAAACCCGTTGGTTTTAGGATACTTTTCTGTTCCCATAAACAGCATGTGTTCTAAGAGGTGAGCAAGACCTGGAAACTCTTCAGGATCTTGCCAAGAACCGGCGCGAACGCTGAGAGCGCAAGCGGCTTGTTCTGCATCTGGATCGGCTATGACATAGACATCCATCCCATTTGAGAGGCGGAACTTGCCCTGCTCCCAGTTTTGCAAAGAGGGGGTTTTGATGGTCAGACCTGAAATGTCTTTGATGGTTTCCAAGGTGGCATCTCCAAGTAAGCTACTCACGCTCAAAAGAGCGCTCCAAAATACTAGTTTCATGGTTGGGTTCCTCATTTCATAATTGTTGATAACCGTCTAACACGCAGGAATAAATCATCTCTTTTAGAAGACAACGTTGTTCTTTTTTGCTCAAGGTTTTTTTTGATAGAGGTTTTGATAGGTCCATTTCTTCTCCAAAGTAGACCCCAATAGGAACCCGTTTTAGCTCCCGTTTTTCCCCTATGGCGAGTTGAGGATCTTCTGGCGGGGGGGCCAAAGCGTATGTTTTTAGAGAAAGGGGGTAAAAATGGGTAGTTTTCGCAGAGCTCATGCCGATTAGGTGGAGAAGGGAGATGCTTTTTTCATCAAAAGGAGCCAGAGATACGGCGTTTTTCTGCAGTTTCCGGTCGCGCCCTCCACTGGGAGCTACGTAGACGCAGAGCCCCCCTTGATCAAGAGCTTTGCCTAAAAGGCGTAAGGTTTTTTTGTTGTGTTCTTGCTTTTCGGTTTTTTTCTCGGGAGGCGTTGCAATGTATTTTCTAGAGTAGATGCAAAATAGGGAGCAACCCATGCTAAAAGGAATTGCCATGGGATCCTTGAGCACCCGTTCGCCAGCAACAAATGTGATGTTTTTTGCAAGCCAAGGGTGGGACTTTTCTATCAGGACGGGGAGGATCTGCGCATCGAGCTCGGTTTGATGATTGGCAAAGAGCAGCACATTTTCCTTTTTTTTGAGCTGCTCTTCCATCAGAGAAAGGGCGCTTGTTCCAAAGATGGTGGAGCGTTTTTCATCAATAAGAGGGCGAACAAAGTCTTTCCCAAAGGCTTCATAGTCATAAGGAGCGATGACCTTTTGATGGTGGGGCAAGAATGTGAAAGGAGAGCGTAGCTCCTTTTCTACAAGGCGGGTTAGCTCTTTGAAACGCGCAAGCAGCGTTTCTTCTGGATAAAATCCCTTTGCTGACTCCGAATAATCATCAAACGCTGCGCGCAAAGTATCCACGATGCTAGGAGTCAAAAAACCATTTTTCTTACAGGATGCAAGGAAATTGTGGTAACGTTCTTGCACCTTAGACTTCGATTCGTTCATGATGGATTGTCGAGTAAAAGTAGTATTCGTTCATATGCAGGCGATCATCTATGCCAAATTCGATATGGGCACTGGCTTTGCTGGCGAGCGTTTTCAAAAAAGTTTTGTCGGTGACTTCCAGGTAATTGTCAAAGTCGGGATGGGTAACCAGTCTGAGAGCAAAAGGATTTTTTGCATCAAGGAGTTTGCGTAGTGCCCGCTCGATTTCGACAGCAACCGTTTCATGATTTTTGACAAGGCCTGACCCAGAGCAGTAGGGACATTTTGTAAAAAGGGTTTGCAGCAGAGACTCCCGGTTTCTTGAGCGGGTCATTTCCACAAGACCAAATTCACTCATGCTCAAGATGGAGCATTTTGCCGTATCCTCTTTCATCATTTCTCGCAGTTTGTCAAGAACGCGCCGCTGGTTTTTTCGGACACGCATATCAATGAAGTCGCAAATGATGAGACCGCCAATATTTCGGATTCTCAGCTGCTTAGCAATCTCCTCAGCCGCCTCTAAATTGATGCGCACAAGGCTTTCTTCTACGTCTCCTTTGGACGACGATTCTAGGGACCTTCCCGAGTTGACATCGACCGTATACATCGCTTCTGTCCGATCAAAATAGAGGTAGCCACCACAAGGTAGCCAGATTTTTCTTTTTGAGGCTTTACTGATCTCTTTTTCTACAGAAAACCGCTCAAACATGGGCGTTTTATCCCGGTACATTTCTACTTTGAGAGGATGCTCTTTTTCATATTTTCTATAGATTTTTTTGCAACGCTGGTACGTAGCATAATCATCGATCAAAATGCGGTCATATTTCTTATCGATAGCGGTCACAACTGCTTTTTTTAGGAGATCGGTCTCCTCGTACAAAAGGGAAGGCCCTGACGCTGCGTGGAAATTTTCAACAACTTGTTCCCAGGAGCGCAGAAGGTCGGTCGCCTCATCGATCAGCATGTCGGTTGTGGCATTTTGGGAAGCG
The DNA here is from genome assembly GCA_038534095.1 of Chlamydiota bacterium. Lineage (GTDB taxonomy): Bacteria > Chlamydiota > Chlamydiia > Chlamydiales > SM23-39 > JBCAXK01. The sequence goes on from JBCAXK010000009.1 coordinate 23,312, forward strand.
GTGCGGCAGATAAGCCCCATATCTTGCGGCATTTCAAACGACCGAATGAGCTTCTTAAGACGGTCACGAGCAAAACGATCTTCAATTTTTCTCGAAACGCCCCGATGTGTGCTATTCGGTAGAAGAACAAGATAACGACCTGCAATGGAGATGTTGGAGGTGAGCCTTGCCCCTTTGCTACCAATGGGCTCTTTGACCACTTGAACTAACACCGATTGTTCTGGCTTTAGCAGTTGGGTAATGTCTTCTTCCTTCGAAGAGGGGAGATCTGCCTTAGCGGGATCTTGACCTAAGTCAAAATCCATATCGAACATTTCTTCAAATTTTTTCGTATTTTCTAAAATGTCACTAATGTGGATGAATCCATTTTCTTCTTCATGAATATCGACAAAAGCAGATTGGATATTGTGGAGAAGGTTTTTTACTTTGCCTCGGTAGATATTTCCGGTCATTTGGCGTGATTTCTTACGTTCGACAATCAGGTCGTAGAGCTTACCATATTTTAAATAAGCAAGGCGGGTTTCTTTGGATTCAATATTGAGTAAAATTTCTTGCATGGAGCATCTCTTTATTAAGTTAATAGGCGAAGATTTGCCATAGAGTCATAGGAGGTAATGCATACACATTGTAACGTTTTTTTTTTTCTTTTCCTAGGGAAATACCTAGGAAGTTTTCGGTTCGCCTGCCCAGAGTTTTCGTGAGTGAAGGCGCGTTTGTTTGGTTCAAAAGCATTCTGTAATTTTTCGGATCAGGTCGCTTTTGATGAGACGGAGAGCGTTTTTGATCGAAGCAAATACTTCCCCTATTTTCGTATTCCCGTGGCATTTAAGAATCAGCCCTTCGGTTCCCAGAAGAAGCGCACCTGGATGTGACTTGACAAAGGGAAAATGGGCAGAGGTCTCTTCCTTGCAGAAGGTTCCACGTTGTTCTTGGAGTACATCGACTAGAGCTTCGGCGGTTTTTAAGAAAATATTGCCTGAAAATCCGTCGGTTACCACAAGGTCTGCTTCCCCCTCAAAAATGGCTTTCGGTTCGATATTGCCAAGAAAAGCAAATTGTTTTGGATGATTTTGTAACAGTTTGTAACAGTTTCGTAAAAAGGTTCCCCCTTTGCTTTCTTCCCTTCCTATATTGAGAAGCGCTAGTTTGGGATGAGGAACGCCTAACGCTTTTTGGTAAGCGGATCCCATGATCGCAAATTGCAAAAGATGCTGCTCTCGCGCAGAAGCGCTAGCGCCCACATCCAACATCGCTGTGGGGCGTTTTTTTGTTGGGAGCAAAAGACAAAGAGCGGGCCTTAACACCTGATGGATCGTTGGAAGGAAGAGCTTTGCGCAAGAGAGGATCGCTCCTGTATTTGCGCACGAAATCAGCGCATCGATGGTTCCCGTTTTGAGGGCAAAAATCCCTCGACAAAGAGAGGAATTTTGTTTGCTACGGGCAGCTTTTGCTGGAGCGTCATTCATAGTGATCACGCTAAGACAGCTTTCGTAGGACGGAAGAAGATCTTCTGGGAGGAGGTGAAAAAACGCTTTCCGCTCTTTTTGAAAGCGCTTTTCTAAATCGGGAGATCCAAAAAAATGGACTCGAAAATCCCTTGTATGCTGCTTGGTAAAAGCAAGGGTCGAGAGCAAAAAATGTAAGGGATCCATTTCCGATCCCATGAGATCTATTCCGATGGTAGGTAGAGACAAAATGTCTGACCCCGAAGATCGTTACAAAGAGCGTTTAGGATGGCTGCGCAAACTGCTTTTGTCTGTAATAGCCGCAAGCGGGGCAGATCCTGTGGGATTGTATGCGCGCGCCACAATTTGAGCAGGCAGAAAGTTGGACCGGCTTTTTGGCGTGGTGGGATCGTCGGGAATTTTTCCTTGCATTGGAAGTTCTATTTCTAGGTACGGCCATAATTATCTCCTAAATCTTTCGGATCATCCAGACTAGCAAACGGGAAGTGGGGAGTATCTCCTCCAGGAGGATCCTCTTTTTTCATAAATTTTTCTACAAACTTTCGGTTTTTACACCCTCCTGCGCACTCGGAAAATGGGGGAACTTCTAAAAGCAGCTCCTCTCGAAGAGCGTTTTGGAAATTGTACGTGGAGGAACACTCTTGCAAAGGCTTTGTCATGTAAAAATTTTTCATGGCGATTGGCACAAGGACCGTTTTATTACAAATGGAACAAGGGATTCCAATCACAGTCGCTGCGCTTATATGCACAACCAAATGATCACTCGCAATATACGCTTCTCCCGAACAGTCGACAGGGGAAGTGAACTGGAGATCCCGATCGTTACAATCTAAAAAATCAGCGCTAACAGAAGAAGAAAAACGGTCTGTATGCCCATTTTTCAACCGATCAACATAAATGGTAAAAAAATCGCTCATGAATTCATCTTTACAGCAGTAAAGCCACTTCAAACAGTTTACAAAAAAGGGGATTAAACGCCAATCTCGAAAAGGATCGCCTCTTCAGCGGTTTTTCCCCGCTTTCCCAATCGATTTTGCAGTGTTTTCAAATTTTCTTTACAATCTTTGCGCCGCTCCTCATTGCTGAGCCAGTGTTTGGCCCAGTATTTGACCCGGGCAGGCGTGAGGTTAGGACCAAATAGCTCGGGGAAGATGGGCGCGTTCTCTAGGATATTGACGATGCAGTAAAAAGGGAGGTCAATGCGCAAACATTTCGCAGCAAACAAATAATCTTTTGTAGGAATCGCAAAGGTTACTAACGTCGGAGTTCCAAATAGCGCAAGCTCCAAAGTGACCGTTCCCGAAGTGGCAATGGCCATATCGGCACTTTGCATCAAATCATGCCGCCTATCTCCGCGCACGATCTCAGCAGAAAAGTGGTTTTGTTCCATTATCGAGCGTAAAAGGGGCTCGTGCTCTTTTTTTGCGCAAGAGACGACGGGGGTTGCGCTCACTTCTTTTGCTGCAAGAATCTGTAGGGGAAAGTTTCTGTAAATCTCTTTTTTTCTGCTTCCTGGGAAAAGGGCTAACAGGGGTCCTTTTGCGTGTTTTTCCCAAGATCCCCCCTTTTTTTTACGGGACTCGTGGATAGAGATCTCCTCATAGGAAGGGTTCCCTACATAGCGCGCTTCTAAAGGAGAGTTTTGAAAAAGCGCTTCTTCAAAGGGGAAAATGGTCAATAAAAGATCTAAAGATTGTTCCATGAGGGGAATTCTTCCCTTTGACCAGGCCCAAACCGAAGGGCAAATGTATTGAATGAGCTTTCCCTTGTACCCCTTCTTTCGCAGCGATCTTTGTAGACGGAGATTGAAACCAGGGTAATCGATGAAGACCACACCTTTAGGGTTGAGCGCTAAGATTTTTTTGCGCAGAAAGAAAAACCAGTAAGCAATTTTTGGAAGGGAGGGGATGAGGTCAAAAAATCCCATCGTTTGTAGGCGCTCCATCGGGAAAATCAGCTCAATGCTTTCCTGCCTAAGAAAATCTCCCCCAACAGCTGCTATTTGGAGATCGGGACGGCGCTGTTGCAATTTTTGCGTGAGCTTTTGCCCGTGCGCATCACCGCTGGGTTCTCCTGTAACAACAATTAGATCAACGGTTTTTCCCATGGGCGGTTTTGCGTGGTTTGCGCAATCTTCGAGATAGGACACTTGAAGAGAGCTTTTTGATTTTTTGGTAAACGGCGCTTAGGTCTGGTTGTAACTTGGCGCGCATCTCTAAAAACTTTAGAGCAGAGGGGAGGGCTTCATCAAAGGGGATGCGAAGGCGCCTACCTGGCCGATCTTGAATCGGAGTGAAGCGGCACTGGGAAGTCAATATATAGGTCATTGCTCCCTTCATTTTCCTCGGAATTTGAAAAAATGGGGAAAAAATTTGTTCGGTTGTCTTGCTAGCGATCGCCGCGATCTCATGAAGGGTGGGAGGAGATTCTTCCGATGCGTCTTGCACGTTATGCACAAAAAGAGGGTAAGAGAGGCAAGAGAGGAGCAGAGGTCTAGAAAGGTGCTCTCGAGCCGTTTCCTCGTCAGCAATTTGTAGAAAACAGAGGATATAGTCTAGGATTTTATCCTCAAGATCGGGTAGCAAGAGTTCAAGGAATCTGTATTTGGCAAGATTATGAATGAAGGGAGCGGCAAATCCCGACTCGAGCATCCGCAGAATCTCTTCAAAGATTCTTGCTTGAGAACTTTTGATGATGTTTTTTCTACAATCTTTTAAGGCTTGCATTGTCTTTTTTTCAACAGAGAGGTTGAAGCGGGCTTGAAATTTGAGCAGTCTTAGCATCCGGACAGGGTCTTGGCAGAAACGGGCATGGGGCGGCCCGATTGTGCGCAAAATCCGTTTTTTTGCGTCACTGTACCCTCCCACATAATCGATGATGGTGTCTGTTTCTAAATCGTAAAACAGCCCATTGATCGTAAAATCTCTGCGCAGGACATCATCTTTTTCCGTGCCGTAGTCGTTGTCTTGTAAAATTAAAGACGCGTTTTCTACGTCCCCTGTTCTAAAGGTTGCTACCTCCAAAATCTTTTTCCCAAAACGGACATGCGCTAAACGAAATCGTTTTCCAATCAGAATGCAATTGCGAAAAAGAGCTTTGATCTCTTCTGGTTTAGCGCTTGTAGAGATGTCGAAATCTTTTGGAGGTTTTCCCATCAAAGAATCGCGGATCCATCCGCCCACGATGTAAGCGGCAAATCCATTTTCGTGGAGCTTGCGCACCAGGAAGTAGGCATGCTTATCCACTTGTTCTGGAGAGATGAGGTGCTGTTCAATAGTGTAGTATTTTGGTTCCAAAACGGGAGAAAAAGAGGGTGAATGAACTCCTATTATTCTTAACTTATCAGCTTCAAGGAAAATCTGTCAATGAATGTAAAAAACCAGTTTTTGATCCTTGGCAAAAAGGGCGCCTTTTCAAGAGTCTTTTTTGCTCAAAGATTTCCGGCAAAATTCCGTTGCTATTTTCAAAGAGAGAGCCTTGTCAATTACCAAAAAAGGGGGTAAGATTTGCTAGATGCAACGAATGAAAAAAAAAACGTTTGGAGCGGCGCTTATCGTCGCAGGAACTTCAATAGGGGCGGGAATGCTAGCTTTACCTGTCGCTACATCGGCAGGAGGATTTTTCCCCGCTCTTTTCGTCTATGTTGTTTGTTGGGCTCTCATGACCATCTCTGGCCTTTTTATTTTAGAGATTGCCTTAAAAATGCCTGAAGGGAGCAATCTTGTTTCGATGGCAAGAAAGTACCTAGGAGCTCCAGGGCAAATTCTTTCTTGGATTTTGTACCTCTTTTTATTTTACTCCTTATCCACCGCTTACATCTCTTTAGGAGGCTCCTTATTAGCCGATTGGATGCAAAGCAGTTCTTTAGTAGGCTCATGGCTATTCCTCGTGTTTTTTGGTGGGATCGTGTTCTTAGGAGCTTCGTTTGTCGATAAACTCAATGAACTTCTGATGCTCGGCCTGTTTGTCTCGTACGCAGGATTCTTGTTTTTAGGATGGAGCAGCGTCCATCCTAGTTACCTCCTGAGGAGTGATATTGTTGCTGCTCTTCCCGCTCTTCCGATCATTTTTACCGCCTTTAGTTATCAAGGAACCGTACCGAGCTTAACTACCTACTTAAACCGAGATAAAAAAGAGCTCAAAAAAGCGATCATTCTTGGAACAAGTCTTGTATTTGTTGTCTACGTCATTTGGCAAGCTTTGATTCTAGGCATTATTCCTTACGAAGGTGACGCAGGATTACAGCAAGCAAAAAAGCTTGGGGAAAGTGCTGTACAACCCTTGCGCTACCAAAATGTACCAGGTCCGATCTACCTCATCGGAGAGTGTTTTTCTTTCTTTGCGATCGCGACCTCTTTTCTTGGGGTGACGATGGGCCTATTTGATTTCCTAGCCGATGGGTTGCACGTTCGAAAGACTCTGTTAGGAAAGATATTTCTCGGTTTTGTGACCTTTCTTCCCTCTGCGTTTATTGCGATGAGTAATCCTTCCATTTTTTTTGCCGCGTTAGACTACGCGGGAGGATTTGGATGCTCGACTCTTCTTGTGTTATTCCCTACGCTCATGATCCTTGTTTCCCGTTACAGCATGCAGGAACAGGATTCTGGCATGGTCGTCTTATCTAAATCCCTACTCTTTGCTCTTTTGTTGCTAGTATCGCTTGGGATTCTCTACCAAATTTTTCACGTGATCGCACGTTTTTTTTGAAAAAAACGACAGAGCTCATAATTTAACTTTTTTTAACATTAGGAGATGATTATATCAGCAGTAAAGAGTATCCCAGGATCAAGCTTGTTACATGAAGCATTAGAAAGCGATAATCCTGAGAAGTGCGTGACTATCTTAACCCGGTATAATTATGAACAATGCAATGATCACGAAGTCGGGAGTCCTATATTTCGTGCTATCGAGCTCTTTCGTCAGAAAAAAGAGTGTTGTGAAGCTATTTTAAAATGGTGCGCAGCTCAGGATACAAGCAAGCTGCAATGGATGATGGGCATTGAAGATAAAAAATCATTCACAAAAAGATTTACCTATGCTCTTTTTCAGAGGTTCGAGCAAGACCAAAGAAAAATGCTCCCAATGCTAAAAAACATTTCTGGAGTTTGGAAGCGTATTTGTTCAGACTTCAATGCGCTAAAAGGTTTGAACTCTAGCTTGTGGGCGGAGAACACATTTTTACAGAAAGAGACTCAAATGACCGATCTTTCTACACAGAAGGGTGCTGAAGTTTCTGAAAATAAGGGTAAAACGTCAGAAAAAAGCCCCGAAGGTAAGGGCCCGATAGGATCGTTAACTACACAATTAAATGAAACAAAGATCTCATAAACGTCTATTTCTTTACTGAGGTTTAGTTGAGGGATTGTTCCTTCGAGAAGAGGAGCCAGAAAAAACGTGAGTAGTTCATTGTTTTTTCTGGCCGACTTTTCCGGTGATAAATAAGAACATCTTTCTAAAAAAGCTTCCTCAAGATGGTCTTGGATTGGTAGCACCTTTTAGCCGAAGAGCTTTTTGACCGCCTTGCCTCTATCTAGATGTCTGTGGAGCCTACTAGCTACCCTTGAGATCGTCGATTGCCTTTGAAAAAAAATGATAGCCCGTGTAAAGTATCCCTTTCGATGATTGAAATTGGGAGGTTATTGTGTCGGGAATAAGTCAAGTAAGTTCAAGTAAAGCATTTCAGTTAGCATTACAGAAGAATAATTCCGAAGAATGCGCTCGTCTTTTAGATACATATACATATAAAAAACTTTCTTATGCAGAAGTGGACACTCCTCTAGCTCAGGTAATATATTATTATCCGCAAAAAAAGGCTTGTTTTGATGCTGTTTTACAGTGGTACTCCGCTCAGGGGTCAAGGCAATTGCAGTCTTTAATTGCGTGTGAAAAAGAGCAGAAATTCCAAAACAGATTTACTTACCGCCTTTTTAGTAAAAGAGATCAACAACAAAAAGAGATTATCCCAACATTGCAAAAAATTTCAGGTCTATGGGCCATGGTGTTTGAGGATCTCCCACAGTTAAAAATAAACAACATTTCATTGTGGTCTGAAAACAGATATTTACGGTCTGAAATAGAAAAAATGCCGGTTAAAACAACAGGTCGTCAGGAATTTTTCCTCTCAGGTTTTAAAGAATCTCTTCCTTTCAGCTATTTACCAACTCGGAGCGCTGTAAACAAAAAATTAGCAAGTCTCTATAACGCCTTTTTTAATGGTTAGAATGAATTTTTCATCTGAAGTAGTGTAAGATCAAGCTGCCTTCTAAAATTTTTTGCCGTTTTTTGTGAAAAAACAAAAAACGGCTTTCTTGAACCTTTAGTACGTTAGTCCGCATGGCTCCCTAGCTTTAGAGCATGGGAAAACTTTTTCTCTTTTTAAAAAAATGCCCCTTTTTCGAAGGGCCGTTTCTCGTCTTTTTATGCCTAATAAAATCGGCATTTGTTCTATCCCCCCTTTGCGAATAATCTTTCGATAAATTATGAGGTAATTATGCGTAAATTGCTTGTGATCATCACAATGTTTGTCACCTCGTACATTGTTTATTACTATCTAGAGTACCGTAGTCAGGGTAGCGTAAAAGTCTCTCTTGTAACAGAAGGGCACCCCGCTCAAGGAACGGGCAATGTGAGTATTGTCACGTTTCAAGACCTAAGATGTTCTGGTTGCAGATACTTCTATCATCATACGTATCCTAAGTTAAAAAAGCGGTATATCGATACGGGGAAGGTGCGCTATGTGGTGATTCCTCTCGCTTTTTTGCCAGGGTCAAAAGAGCTTGCTCATGGAGCGTTAGTGGCGCAGACTTTCGGAGATGCCTACTTTTTTGCCTATATCGAGTTTCTCTATGAGAATGGGCATAGACAGAATGATTCTACCGAAACGTTATTGCAAAAAGCAGTGATGGCAAGTGGGGTTCCAAAAGACGCTTTTCAAAAGAGGGCAGCCCTTTTTGATAGTGAAAAGGGCCTTGAGAGTAATTTTCAACAAGCAAAACAGGCAATGGGACAAATTGCGACTCCTGGGATTTTTGTCGAAGGAGCCGATCTTTCAGAGGCTTCGCTCCGCGACATGATCCGTTACATCGATCGGAAGGTGTGGGAAAGTGGCCATGAATAAGACCATTTTTCTGTATGTGGCTTGGATCATTGCAATTTTGGGAACATTGGGCAGCTGGTTTTTTGGAGAAGGCTCAGGCCTAAAGCCTTGCCCCTTATGTTGGTACCAGCGCGTTTGCTTGTTTCCGCTCGTTCCGATTCTAGGGGTGGCGGTTTATAAAAATTTTGTTCCGATTTGGCAGTATGTGATTTATCAAATCTTTGCAGGGATGTTTTTTGCCATTTACCAGTTGTTGCAAGATTATATGCCAGGAAAACAGATGTTTTGCGGGAAGGCAAAGGCTTGCATTTCTAAAGATGTTATTGCCCACATCCCTTTTCCTTTCCTGAGTTTCATCGCCTTTTTGTCGATTTTTGTGTGCCTACTATGCGCCATTTTTTTTCAAAAAAAGAAAAAAACTTAAAATAAAATTTATCCTTCTATACAGTGAAAAATGGATTGTAGATATATTCAAATAAGGAAGAGTTTTATGAAAATTGATGTGAAATGTTTGAGCCTTGCTGTAGGATTTGGTTGGGCGGTTGCGTGTTTTGTTTTTGGAATTACCTCTGCTATCGACTGGGGAACATCGTTTGTCGATGTGATGTCTTCTATTTATATAGGCTACCGGCCAGGAATATTAGGCGCCATTATTGGAGCTGTCTGGGGTTTTGTTGGGGGCGCTATTTACGGCTTTTTGATCGGCTCTTGCTACAACTATTGTTTAGGAAAAGGGCAGAATTAGGTCGCTTTGGATTTTCTATGCAACGATCCATCGTCGCTTTAGCTCTTTTATTTGGCATAATCCCTTGGCAAGAGGGGTATGCCTTTTTCCCCACATCTTCCCGCAGAAATGTGCGCTGGTACCGTTCCTATGAGGAGGCGAGGCTCGAAAATAAGCCGCTACTCGTCTACCTCTCTGGGAACAATCTTTGGGCAAAAAAACTGGAAAAAGAGATCTTTGCAGATACGCTTTTTCAGCGAAAAGTGGGTAAAGCATTCTCCCTAGTTCAGGTAAAAGAGCTTCCGAAAACTTTGCCGTTTTCTGTAGAAGCAGAGCCTATAGTTCTCTTAATTGATCAAAACCATGATCTGATTGGAACGCTTGGTTTTTTGCCCATTTCTCCTGAGGAATATGCCGATTTTGTTTTGGAGCGTTTAGGGGAATATCATGAGATGCAAAACGCTCTTCGTGGAGACCTTTCTAGTTTGGTTTTGGAAAAGCTCTACGAAAAGGCAAAAGCTCTTGGTTGCCCTTCTTTAGAAAAAGCGATTTTTTCCCGAGGCATTGTTGATCCTTCTACGACCTATTTTTTATTAGAAAAATATAGGGAACTACAAGGAAGTCACGCAGAAACGCTCCAAGGAAGAGAGCATCTTCGGGGACAAATCATAGAAAGGGATCCCAATAATGTGCGTAAAAGTTTTTACCGCTTAGCTCTTTTAGATTTTCAGTACCTTGTCGGTACTTCTGAGAAAAGTTCTGATCCTAAAAAAACAGCGCAGCCCTTAACCGACTATGTAACGCGCTTTCCCGAGGATGACGAGCATGGATGGAAAGTGGAAATGATGGTTTCTCAATACTTTTTCACAAAAGGGCTTCTTCATGATGCGCTTTTACATGCAAGATCGTGCTATAAAAAAGCCCCACTAGCCATTAGAAAGGAAGTCGCTCGTTCGATTCAACATATCCGAGGGGAAATCCGTGAGGAAAAACGGTGAGCTTGCAAGTTTTTAGCGCAAACTTTCTTGCTTCATCAGGAAGTCTGTTCTTTAAGAATGGCTAGAATGCCCTTGGAGAAGGTGCTAGAAGAAATCGTCTCTGCTATCTTTTTTCTAAGGCAGAAGGCCTGCCTAAACATTTTTATCAAGAATATAGCCGCTCCTTAGTAAGATCTAGTCGTAGGAGGGCACCTAGGCTCGAAAAGATTCGACTTGCAGGCAAGATTTGGGAATTTCAAACAGAAAACGGGAGGGGTTGCTTGGAGCTTCCTTGCCAAATTTTTTCCGCTTTTTCGCCATGCTCAGGCAGAGGTATTCCTGCGCTCTTGTGATCGCTACATAGAATAGTCTCCTCTCTTCTTCTTGGTTATGATTTTTTTCGTGAGGGACAATGTGGTCTTCGAGACCAACTAAAAAGCAGGCTTTGAATTCGAGGCCTTTGGCGCTGTGGAATGTCATGAGCTTGACCGTATTTTCCTCTGAGCGGCGGTTTAGCGGGATTCTTGTTAAAGAAGAAGCAGACACAAAATCCTCTAGAGGAGAATCGGGAAACTCCTCTTCAAACTGCTCGAGACTTTGTAAAAAAGCCTCGACATTTTCCCATTTGAACTGGCGCATTTTTTCACTTTTCACATCCTCTTCAATGGCAGTTTTGTACGAGATGTCTTCCAAAAATTTCCGGAGAGTGGGCGCGTAGGGAGGTTTTTTGAGCATTTCTTTGGTCTCTTCCATGATCGAAAGAAAGTTCTCGATAGATGCTTTGGCTTTTTTACTCACCGGTTCGTTTTGAATAGTTTCTAAAAGCTGATACAGAGGAACTTGTTCGCTCCGCGCTTTTTTTGTGAGGATATCCAAAGTTTTATCAGAAATCCCTTTTCGAGGGACGTTGATGATTCTAAGAAGAGACTCTTGATCGAGAGGATTGAGAAGAGTTTTTAGATAAGCGCTCACATCTTTAATTTCGGCTCTTTCAGAAAAAGAGAGCCCTCCAAATACTTCGTAGGGGATCCCTTGGACGAGCTTCCCCTCGTGCCAGTAACTGGTAGCAAGAAGCGCTTTTTCTAAGGTTCTTGCTAAAATATTTGACCGGTATAAAATCGCAATGTCTCCAAAGTTGAGCGAACGGTTGGTGATGAGAAGTAACAGGCGAGAGACAACAGCTTTGGCCTCTTCTTCGTCGCTAGGGGCGTGGAAGATCGATACTTTGGAGGTGTCTTGTTTATCACACCATAACCGTTTTTCATAACGGGTTTTGTTGTTCCGGATGACATGGTTTGCTGTTTCTAAGATTAGAGGAATTGAGCGGTAATTTTGTTCTAGTTTGATCGTGGAATCTGCTCGAAACGTTAAAATATTTTTCATTTCTGCTCCCCGAAATCCGTAAATCGATTGATCATCATCTCCTACCACAAACAGATTTTGGTGCTTTGCGGCGAGTAACTCTGCTAAACGGAACTGAACGGGGTTGGTGTCTTGGTATTCATCAATCGAAATGTAGAGAAACCGTTCTTGGTACTTTTCAAGTACTTGGGGGTGGTTCTCAAAAAGGGTGCAAGTGACTAGCAAAAGGTGGTCAAAGTCGAGCGCGTTGTACGCTCTCATTGCTGTGGAGAGCCGCTCAAGGATTTCTTGAATGCGGGGGTCTTTCCCTTCGAGTTGCCCTTTCGTGCGCGCTTCTAAGGCTTCTTGCACAAAAAGAGAGAGGGATTCTTTTTCTTCGTCGATGTACTCTTTGGCGAGGGTTTTTAGCACTCTTTGCATATCTTTTTCATCGTAGAGGCTAAAGGTTTTTGTATAGCCTAGATGATGAATATCTTCCCGAAGAACGCGAACGCAGAAGCTGTGAAAGGTCGTGAGAAGCACTTGTTCTGCCCGTTTTCCCAAAGCTTCTTTTAGCCGTGATTGCATCTCTTTCGCAGCTTTGTTGGTGAAGGTTAATCCCAAAATTGCTGAGGGAGACACGTTTCTTTGTAGAATCAGATGGAGGATTCTTTGGATAATGACCCGGGTTTTGCCCGACCCTGCTCCTGCAAGAACGAGGACGCGCCCTCCAAACGATTGGACCGCTTTTTTTTGTTCAGGATTGAGTTTCATGGATGAGAGTGGTCATTTCTTGCGCGATATCGGTCATTTTTGCCTCCTTGGCTTTTTGCCTGGGGGACACATGAATCAGGGATCCTGGGGGAAGGTCAGAGTAGATCGCTCGAAACGCCTCTCTTGCAATTCTTTTGAACCGGTTCCTATCGGGAGCATGCCCAAACTTTTTGGGAGCGGTGATGCCCAATTTTGCGTAGGGCTGATTTGTCATTTGCACATTTAGAAAAAAAAACTTTCCCTGCTTCCGCGAAGAGTTTTTCAATAATCTCCGATATTCGATTCTTTTTTTGATCCGCAAGCGTTTAGGCAGCAAGGGATTTTCGCCCTTTTTGCCGTCTTCTTTGCAGAATCTTTCGGCCAGAGGCAGTTTGCATGCGGGCCCGAAAGCCGTGTGTTCTTTTCCTTTTCCGATTGCTAGGTTGGTATGTTCTTTTCATAGATCGTCTCCAAAATTACTATAAAAATAGCAAACAAGTGGAAAAATTCTCAACAGAAAAGATTGCCTCGAAAAGGGAAAAAAGATATAAATGGAGCATTATTACTGAATTATTAGGGAATTTTTATGAAGTGTAAATCATCTGTAAAAGCCGATCCTTCCAAAGGGGATAAAATTGTGCGCCGCCGCGGAAGAGTTTATGTCATCAATAAACAAGACCCGAATCGTAAACAGCGGCAAACTGGGCCCGCTCTAAAAAAATAATTAGGAAGGGATGTATGGCGAGAAAATCTGCAATCGCAAAGCAAAAACGACGACAAAAAATGGTCAATGAAAAGTGGTCTAAAAGACAAAACTTAAAAAAAGTTATCATTGACCCTACCAAGAGTGATGAAGAGCGGCACGAAGCGATGATGAAACTCAACAAGATGCCAAAAAATTCTTCCAAAGTGCGACTTCGCAATCGTTGTCTTGTTACAGGGAGATGTCGGGGATATATGAGCAAATTTCAACTTTCTCGTCTCTGTTTTCGAGAATTTGCTTTAAGTGGATACATTCCAGGTATGACAAAAGCTTCTTGGTAGAAGCTTTTTTTACATTTCGTCTTGCAAAACATTCTTGAACGGGGTGTTTTGCAATCTTTCCCAATGTTTCATCCCTTCGCTCCAGATATAGGAATCTTTTGATAGAAGATCCTTTTGTAGCATCTCTTGAATCTTACGAGAACTTACAGGCCCCATCTGCTTGCTTTTCTCATCGAGGTAAAACCAAAGCCCCTCAACCTCAATAGAAAAAAATTTGAGATTTTTCGTTGTTTTCTGCTCTTTCCCTCGTAATAAGTAGAGGACGACAATCGCAAGAGGACCAAATAGCAGGGTCCAAAAAAACCAAGCTTTCCAACGAAGCCCTTTCTTTGCAGCAAGTTCTGCGGCTAACGTAGCAAAGAGCAAAAGAAAAATAAAGCCGAAGGTTTGTTCTGTAGTGAGCATTTTTATAAAAAGGGTCTTGGTTTACGGGAATACACCTGTTATTATATACGTAACTTGAAAAATTTTTGAAGGGATTTTTATGTACGATACCTTGAAAGAGATGGACTCCAAAGAACTGGAGCTTCCAGAAACTACATTCATCCGAGATATTGAAAGTAAAGTGTTCCAAGCGATCACCCTGCAATGTCTTGCAAAAATTGAAGGGATCAGCCTCCTAGAAAATAATTTATTTGACTCTCTCTTAGGCAGGGAATTTGACCGTGTGAAAGGGATTTATGTAGAGCAGGACCAGAAAAAACATTCGGTACGTGTTCGGATTGAAATCAATATTGAGTATGGAATTCCTATTCCCAAAAAGTCCGAAGAAATTCAGTCGAAAATTGTAGAGGAGGTAAGCTCATTAACCGGCCTTCACGTCGCTTCTGTGCATGTGATTTTTAAAAGTCTAATCACCCAAAGCACAAAAGAAGCAGAGGCAAAAGAGGGGCAAGAATCGTTAGAAGAAGAGCAAGACGAATACACAGAGGAGTTTTGAAGCGTGCGCTCAAGAGACACTTACGCTTCGGCGGTACATGTGTTCCTTTTTTTCTTCTTCCTTGTCGGCGGCGTAGGTTTTTTTGCGGCAAGCTTTTTCCCAACCTACCGCTACCACTGTTTCCGTCTCTTCCTCGATTATCCTTCGTATAGTTTTGGAGGCGGAGCGCTTTTTTTTGGCTTTGGAGCCCTCGTTTTATCCCTGTTTTCTTATAAAAAAGAGCTCCGATTTTTGATGAGCCCGCATACAGTGGATATCGACTGCAAAGTCATTCATACTTACGTAGAGCAATTTTGGAAGGAAGAATTCCCCCATGCGGTGCAAGCGTTTGATCTCTATATTTTACCCGATAATACCTTAGAAATTGCGGTCCAATTAGGATCTATGGACGCAGAAGAAAAAAAACAATTTCTCGAGAAGTCGGAATATGGACTTGGGAAAATTTTAGCCAGTTTTTTGGATTATCATCAAAAATTCTACATTACAATGCATCTTTCTTAGAAAAAAACTCGCGCAAGTTCTGTAAGTCTTTTTCTGTTATCCCCTTGATCGTAAATAAAGAGGAATCTTCTTTATTGAGCGCTTCTTCGATTCTTGCCATCGATCCATACTGTTTGAGTAAAAGGGCCCGTTTTTTGGGGCCGATCCCAGGAATTGTTTCCAGGCGGCTTTTGATCCGACTTTTGCTCCGTTTTTTTTGATGGAAAGAAATAGCAACTCTGTGCGCTTCATCCCGAATCCTTTGCAAAAGAAACAGGACAGGGGAGTGTTTTGGTAGTAGAATCGGTTCTTCGTAGGGGCGGTGCACCTTTTCCCGGGTCATCCCTTTGGTGTGCAAAGAAGCCTCTTTGGCAAGTCCGATTACAGCGATCCCTACGATATTGTTCTCTGCAAGGGTTCTCGTCGCTACATTGAGGTGACCTTTCCCTCCATCAATGATGATTAGATCGGGAAGATCTTCTGTCTGTTTGCAGTATCTTGTGAGCGCCTCTTTAAGGGAAGCGTAGTCATCGGGCGCCCCTTTTTGTTCTAAAGAGAAGTACCTTTGTAGCTCTTTCTCTTTTTTTCCATCGACAAAAACGACAGCTACTGCGACAGGGTTCTCTCCTTGCGTATGGGAGCTATCAAAACAGGCAATTTTTCGGGGTAAGCTCGGTAAAGAAAGAGTTTCTTGTAGTTGTAACAGCACAAGGTCTCTGTTTTCTCTCCCCGTTTGATCTTTTTTGAAAATTGCCTCAGCGTTGTCGTAAGCCATGCGGACAAGAGCTTTTTTATCCCCTTTTTGAGGGCTTGTGATCCGCACTTTTTTTCCTAAGGTCTCTGTTAAGATCTCCTCCAATAGAGACGCATTTTCTAGCTGCTCGGGAAGAAAAATCTCTTTCGGAATCTCCTCTTTTTCATAGTGTTGTAGGAGGAACATCTCAAGAATTTCCTCTGTGTGAGACAAGACACCTGAAAAAGGGAAGTGCTCAGAACCGATCAGTTTGTGTTCTCTAAAAAGTAGCTTTGCAACCACAGCGTGGTCAGCTTCTCTATAAAGCGCTAAAACGTCACAGTTTTTGGCTGCGCTATTGTCCACATGTTGTTTTGATAGGATCTGTTCGATCTTTTCGATCATATCTCGAATAGAAGCCGCCTTTTCAAATAAGAGCTCCTCTGATGCGGCTTGCATCTCCCGTTTTAGGGCATCTAAAATGGTTTGGTCTTTCCCCTGGAGAAGCTTGCGCACCGAATGAACGAGATCTAGGTAGGATTCTTTACTGCATAAAGAGACGCAAGGAGCAGCGCACCGTTTGATGCCATGCAATAGGCAAGGGCGCGTTCTTCGAATGAGTTCTTGATCTGAGCACTCTCTTAACGGAAAAATTTGGTTCATCAGATCGAGAACCTCTCTAGCTACCCGCGCATTTGTGTAGGGTCCAAAGGTGTTGCGGATATCTTTCGCTTTTTTCCGATGGCGCTCGATAGTGAGCCTAGGCCATTCATGGCGCGTTAGAACGATATTTACGTAACGTTTATCATCTTTGAGAAGCGCGTTGTATTTAGGCTGGTGTTGCTTGATGAGCGTGCTTTCGAGTAAAAGAGCGTCTCTTTCTGTAGGCACGACAATCACGTCAATGCTATCGGTATTTTTGATGAGATAGGGGATCATCGCCCGATCATCGCCGCTTTTCATGAAGTATTGACGAATTCGCGTGCGAAGATTTTTCGCTTTGCCTACATAGAGGACCCGTTTTTTTAGGTCTTTCATGAGGTAAACGCCGCTTTTTGTGGGATAACGGCCTAAGTCTTTGGCATCAAACGAGCTCATTACACTTCTTGCATAACTATTTCAGCAAGTATTTTGCAATCAGAGCTATTTCGTCAAGTGGCCTCCGAGATTAGGAAGAGCGCAGCTGGCGCGCTTCCTTGCAAAAAACTTCTTCAAGGGTATTTTCATGGATAGAGAATTGGTTTTGCATCGATTTTACACCGTTTTTCTTATGTTTCCTAGAATGCCTTCTGAAGCCAATAGTAGTGATTCAAAATTTCGATAAGGCTCGCAAGATAGAGCACGGAGCGCTGGAATTTGAAACGGGTGAGGGTCAAAACGGAATGGTTGTGAAATTCGCGCAAACAGTTGGCAATATCTTTGACCTTGCTTTGAAGGTTCTTAAAGATGCTTACTTAGGTATAAAATCTTCTGCTCCCTGTAATACATTAGAACCTGAAATGAAAAGTTTACGCCTAGGTTCTGGAAGGAAATGCTCATAGGGATGTAATAAACCTATTTTGAACAAAAAATTACGAACGCAAATGCTTGATTCAACATGGGTGTAATGGGAGCAAAAACGGAGTAATCCCTGCATGCGCGCGGTTGCAAGACTCCTAAAATAGTAGTAGGAATGCAATGTAGGGAAGAAGAGCCTCCAGTGATTCTTATGCTTCTCAAACTGAGCACAATCTATGCTCATACTGTTATAAGAGGTAGTATTTTTTTGTCTAAGGAGATTGCTTGTAGGCGATGATCTCCCAAGTGAAAAGCGAATGACTCAACATGCGCGCAGTAGTTGTGTTCATCTGATGAACAGAATAGAATAGCTGTTCCCGAAAGGTCTCTATATCGCTGAGTTGGTTTGGTAAGATAGAAAAGATTTTCTCCAAAAGAGCGTTTTTTATTTTTCTGTAAAGGTAATTTTGTTAAGATTCTTGGTTATCTATAAGCCAGTCTTAAAGCAATTTAAAATATTTATAACCTTGAAGAAACAATTTTGAGTAGTTTTTTTATTACCGGAGTGGATGGTAGAAAACAACATTTTGCTACGTCTTTAGAAATGCAGGGTAGGCTCGATCATATGATTGCCACCGTCCAATTGGTCTGCAATCCGGTTTTTGCTAACTGCTTCGAAAGTTCCCTTGATCCTATAGTAAGCAGCATTTCCAGTTATCTTCCTGAATTGGAGGGTGGCCAGAATACCCAGCATTATTTGAAAAAAATTTTTGAGCATCGCGAAAGCGCTCAGATCATCCGATTTATAAAGCAAGTCAACAAAAACGACTCTAGTAATTACGCTTTTTTTCGTGTTGCGAAATCTGTAGAAGGGATAACGGTTGTTTTTGTGAATCCTTGGGTTTGGGAAAACTTGCAAGCGAAGCATTCCCCCTCAATTTTTCGTTTGTACGATATGGCGAAATGTTGGGGCGTTCGAAGGAATGATTGCGAAAGTAAGAAGAATGCTCCTTGGCTTTCCCGTTTATACGATATGGCGAAATATTGGGTTCTTCGAAGGAATCATGATGAAAGTAAGAAAAATCCTGAGAGTCTATGCGCGCGTATTCAAGAGAATTTTTCAAGCATTGCCTTAGAAGGTAGCCGGCAAAACAGAAAGACCTTTCTAAGCAGGGAGGGGTTTTGCGCGCCAAATAGGATAGTAACGATTGATGGAGAATTGATAGAAAAAACGGTTGATGTAGAATCAAGGGGAGAGGCAAAAAAAGATTTTCTCCATGCGATGCTTTTTTTATGGCAAGATTTTAGCGCTCTTGGCGTGCGTGTTTCTCTATTTAAAGACCAAAATATTTGTTCGATGATCGCTTCCTACCTCTTTTTATGCGGCTCTAATCAAGAGGAAATTGCAAAAGTGAGTAATTTTATCCCACTAAGTGAAGGGCCTTGTAAAGAAGCCAAGCAGTTTCGTACCCTTGCTTTGAAAAGAGAGCAAAAAAATTCAAAGAATCATCGAATTTTTAGCATTAAATTGACAAAACCTCCGCATAAGCGGTTCTTTTTCATACGTCAGATTTTTGCTACCTTTCCAAAAGATTTTCATAAAAAATCATTGTTTGATTTATTGATTTCTAAGGGGAAAAACCCTCTCACGCCTTCAAAAGAGATCTTCAAATGCATCTCGAAAATCGTATCTCCAACCGCAATGACCCACTTTTTTGGAGAAAAAGCATTGACCTTGGCTAATAAAGACTTGTATTTTCTACCGCCGCAGATTAGGAGCCTTTCATCTTTTTTAAGGACTCTTTGCCTAAATGGTAATCACTTGCAAAAGCTTCCCGTTGAAATTGGCTACTTGCCCTTTCTTGCAATGCTTTCTGTTGACGATAATGCCTTAACATCTTTCCCTAGTACGATTGGTAGATTAAGGAGTTTGCGAGTGCTGAGCGCAAGGAACAATCGAATCGCGGGCCTCCCAGATACAATCCTAAATTTAACTAAATTGGAATATTTGTGCTTAGCGAATAATCGACTAAAATCTGTTCCTGAAGGATTGCTAGTCATACCAAACCAAGTTCCAGATTTAAGAGGGAATTCGATTGAATCCTATACGTAGGAACTAGCGTGATACTAGGTGTTTGGTCCCAGAGTGTGGTGGTATGGATTAATCTTAAATTTTTCAGGCTGTTTTGTCCAGAATTGAATTATTGACTCAATATGAGTCAATAATTCAATTCTGGACAAAACAGCCTGAAAA
>JBCAXK010000010.1:0-39173 GCA_038534095.1 Chlamydiota bacterium
TAACTACCTCTAAAAAAATTACAAAGGTAGCGTTTATACAACATTAAAGGGATTTTAAACAGGTTCTTAGATCCCACATCACCTGAGTTTGCCCAGCAGGACCAGAAAAAATGCCCATTTTATTGTGTATTGGGAAACTATCTTTCCAGTTGCTTCTATCTTGCATCGTACAATTCGACCAGGCTTTTTCAATGAATTCACTCCAGACGCGGGTATAAAGGGTCGTGGTTTCTTCATCAGAAAATACTTTGGGAATCACACAATAGCCCAGCTCTTCCAAATCTTTGAGATAGGATGCTACAAGTTCTTGCGCTTCTCCAAAATCTTTGCTTGGCACCTCTTGCCCTCTTCCTTCCTTTGCAATCACAAGTACAAACGACAGAAATAGCAGTAAAAAACGGATCATAGATCACCTCAATGCATTTTGGGAGAAAACTCTATCATGGTATCAAAAGCTTTTACAAGGCTCTTCTTGTAAAGGCTTTTTGAAAGCCCCTTTTCATAAGGAAATCTCCTCTAATCAACTTTCACAAAAAAACCAGTTTCTTGAACATGATTGCGCCATGCAGCAAAGAAACCGCTCTTGTTTAAATAGGTGTTTTACTAAGATGATTTGCTTTTTTAAAGGATCTCACCGCTTGTCTTCTATTCAAGACCAGAGAGGCTCAACGCGCCCTCCTCATATAGAAATAAATTCCATTGATCAGGTGAACAAGCTACGTACTGCCGATGAGATTGCGCGCTACGTAGATCTTTCCCTCAAAAACTTTTGCCATATCAAAGAAGTGTTCTTAATTTTGGCGGATAAACTACTATCCCTCCCATATAAGAATTCTCTATCTATTCTAAATAAGATTCATACTCTAAAAAAGCGCTCCCAAGCCCTCAGAAATTCCTCTGAAAATGTACAAATCGATCGGGCAATAGTAAAAACACGTAATTGTATTAATCAAACGCAAAATATAGAGATAAATCTAATCGGTTATCTTGATTTTTATTCAAAAACAATTTATTCAATGAATTCTAAGTATCAAACTTTATTCTCTCAAGAAAAACAAGTAATGAACACATTATCTACTTTAAAACAGGAAAGAATCGTCGCTACGATGGAGCATTTTGCAAGTGAAATAGACCACACTACACTCTTAGTACATGCTTACCTAAAAAAACAACATGCTAAAGAGATGCAAAAACGTTGGCATAACATGCAAAATAGCATCAAGCGCATGGATCCTTTTAACAGGATCGTGCTAGGAGGCCGTCTCCTTAATGACGAGCAAATCGAGCGTGTCTTGTAGGTAAAAAGCAGCTCTAAAAATGCAATCAGTTCCTGTCATGCGTATCTAATTTTTTGGCAAAAGCAGCAGCAAATGCTTATGAAGAAAACGCGTCCTACTTTGCAGTCTTTGCAACAAGCAATGGCGCGTACGCAAAAGACTTCCATGCAGCGGCAATCGCTACAAAGGTATACCATTGATTTAGAGCCTATTGTAGGTGCTTATGTTCAGCGCCTTAAGAAAATAGAGAGGAATTTCGAAAAATTGCAAGCAGAACACGTAGCTATGGAAAAAACATGGGCTATTCTGACAAAACTAAGCGGCAAGTCGCCACCAAAAGAGATCGGTGAATATTTGCAGTCAAAGCCTGTTGCTAATATGTGGGGTTTGCTGAGCTCGGCATTAACTATCATATGCAATATAAATCAATTAAACCAATCCCCTCAGCCACGACAGTTTGACGAGCAGCAGATCCATACATTCGTAAAAGTCAACAGGCTCGCAAGCAACAATTGCAAACGCTGTGATAATTTTCTTGCATTTTGGTCCAAGAGATTACAAGAGCTCAATGGAGAAACCTTAAAACATATCCAAATAACAAGGCACACGTTGACTACCGTCGTAGTTCTAAATAGAAGACAAGAAGCGCAGGAATCGAAGAACACAGACTCGAGCAAGAGCGCGGCCGATGCTTTCTTTTCGGCGCCGATTCCTGATGAAAAAACGCAGCAAATAATGGCGATAGAAGGGAAACATCCCGACAACAATCCCTCTAAAGAGCGACTTGCCCCAGAAACTTCTGCAAGCAATATCTTTGATGAACATTCTTAGGTGAATCGGATAATAGCTGCTCTTAAATAACATCTTCTATTTCCTTAAGGAATCTTAACTTTATCTGATTATACGGAGTTTTTGCGTCAGTTTCCCTAGTTAGCGGGCGCTATTCATCTTGACCAAGGGGGCTCGGAAGGTCAGGTAAAACGCTCATCGATGAAAGATCAGGACATTTCTAGGCGAAAAAACTACTTTAGTAATCAGCCTAAAAACGCCCCTATTTTTCAATTAATACTACCCTTCATACAGGCGCCGTCTAAAAAACTTTCAAGAAATATTTTCTTAAAAACTTCAAATAACTAACTTTTAGCTACTTAAGGTTTTTTAGAAAATATCAATGCGCATTAGATTTAGAAACGATTTTTTAATTAAGATGCTATAAAAATATTTAATATAATTAACAAAGTATATTTTTATTTAAATAAAATATAAAATTATTTATAATTATCTGAATTATAAAAGGGTATAATTTATGAGTTTTACTCAAGGCACTAGGACCTCGGCGCCTATTTCTACTATGCATCCTATTGATCAGGTACAACAGCTACGTAATGCAGCTGAGATTACAGATTATGTCGACAAATTTCTCCTGAAACATTGCAGAATCACGGAAGTATTCCTAAACTTGCTGGATAAATTACCCTCCCTTTCTTCTGCCGAAGCTCTACCTATTCTCAACAGGATCCGTGCTCTAAAAACACGATCCCAAGGGTTTAGAAAAAGTTCTGAAAATACAAGAATCGGTCAGGCAATAGAAAAAACATCTATTTTCTTTAATCAAACACGCACTAAAGAGATTGACCTAATCGGTGCTACCGCTTTTTATTCAACAAAACTTCAAGAAATCCACTCTTCGTATGAAAATTTACTCTCTCAAGACAAACAAGTAACGAACACATTATCTACTTTAAAACAGGCAAGAATCGTCGCGACAATGGAGCATTTTGCAATTCAAATAGACCACGCCACATGCTCAATACATGCTTACCTAAAAAAAAACTATGCTGAAGAGATGAAAAAACTTTGCTATTACATGCAAAATAGCATCCAAAGTATAGCGCCTTTTAAGGATTGTGTTCTAGGGGGCGGTCCCCTTAATGAAGTGCAAATCAACCGTGTCTTGCAGCTAAAAAGTAGCGCTGAAAATGCAATCAATTCCTGTCATAAGTATCTAAATTTTTGGCAAA
Source organism: Chlamydiota bacterium (assembly GCA_038534095.1). Lineage (GTDB taxonomy): Bacteria > Chlamydiota > Chlamydiia > Chlamydiales > SM23-39 > JBCAXK01. The sequence goes on from JBCAXK010000010.1 coordinate 3,299, forward strand.
AGCAGCAGGAAGCGCTTATGAAGAAAATGGCCCCTACTTTGCAGTCTTTGCAACAAGCAGTGGCGCGTGCTCAAAGTACTTCCATGCAGCAGCAATCGGTACAAAGGGATACCATTGATTTAGAGCCTATTGTAGATGCTTATTTTCAGCGCCTTAAAAACATAGAGTGGAATTTCGAAAACTTGCAAACAGAACACGTAGCTATGGAAAAAACATGGGCTATTCTGACAAAACTAAACGGCAAGCCTCCCCCAAAAAAGATTGGTGAACATTTGAATAGCCATCCTATTGCTCACATGGGGAGTTTGCTGAGATCGGCAATATTTATCATATCCAACCTAAATCAATTGAACCAGTCCGCTCAGCCGCGACAGTTTGACGAGCAGCAAGTCCATAGATTCATAAAGCTCGCAAGCGACCGGTGCAAAAACTGCGATGATTTTCTTACATTTTGGTCCGAGAAATTACAACAATGCCATGTAGAGACCTTAAACCATATGAAAAGCAAACGCTACAACCATAGCACGCCCTACACGTTGACTACCGTCGTATTTCCAAATGGAAGACAAGAAGCAAAGGAATCCAAAAACACAGTTGCGAGTAAGAGCGCAGCCAATGCTTTCTTTTCAGCGCCGATTCCTGATAAAAAATGCAACAATAAACAATGATCACGGCAAAAGAGAAACGCCCCGATAACCACCCCTCTCAATAGAGATTTGTCCTAGAAGCTCCTGCGAGCGATCCCTTTGATAGAAATTCTTTGGTGAATCGGCTGCTAGATTCTCTGAACTAACATCTTCTATTTGTATAAAGAGGTGTCCGGTTATCTGACCGGACAAGAAACAACCCTCTCTTACAAATGTTCATCTACCGAGACAGAAAAGCGCTGTTCCTGATCGCTCAGAATCTCTTCTGCTCGAAGGCAAGCTTTCCAAGTGGAGAGCTGCGGCCTCGTCTCATCACGAAGAAAAAAGTGGGCTGGCTGCATTTTTTCTAACACTTTTGCTCTCGATAGTGTGCGCCAAACCTTTTCTGTTAATCCCGAAATCATCAAAACTCTTCCCGTCGATTGCAAATGCTCGTGGAGCTGCACAATGGCAAGACACATCGATCCATCGACATAATGTACATTGTTCAAGCGGAGCACAACAACTTTCACATCTTGATCCCTAGCGATATTCGCAATAACTCCTTCAAGGACATCCACCATCCCAAAAAAAAGCTCCCCTCCAATCCCAATGATCCGCACCTTGCTATGCTTTTTTGTATTTGGTCGAATGATCGATAGTCTCCCTGCATAATCAAAGGCATACTCTTGAAAATGGGGCGTTGCTGCAGAGCGGAGATAAAAACCAATCGAAAACAATACACCTATGATGAACGCAATATCTAAACGGAAAATCATACAAAGAAAAAAGGTGAAAAGAAAAATGAACGCATCTTCTTTCGTTGCTCTCAAACAGAGCTTGATGGCTTTGCAATCAATAATACGAAAGGCGCTAAAGATGAGTAAAGAAGAGAGGGAGACAACGGGTATGTAAGCAACGTACGACCAAAAAAACACAAGAAGGCCATAAACAAACACTGAGGAACTAAGAGCGCCGATTCTTGTTTTGATCCCCATATTTTGGGCAAGAAGACTTCTTGTAATGCTAGCAGAAGTAGGCATGGCACAAGGAAATAAGCTCAGGAAAAGATTTGCCACACCTAAAGAAAATACTTCTTGATTGCAGCGGACCGGTTCCTTTGTCGTGATCGAAAGAGCTTTGGCTACAGAAAAGACTTCTAGCACCCCTAAAAAAGCGATTGCTAATCCTAAAGGAAATAGCTGTTGTAGCAAGTCTAGCCGAAACCTGGGAAAATACAGATCCACAGAAAATGTTAGCGGAGCGTATCTACTCAATGTTGGCAAAGATTCTATCTGCGGAAAGAATGAAAACGTGAGAGAGGATCCAACAAGCAGAAATAAAGCTGCCGGAAAGGCTGGCGCTTTCTTACGAACCACAAAAAGGAATCCTAGTCCTATCGTTCCAAAGAGGATGGGAAGGTAAGAAATGGAAGATCCATGCCCGATCAAGTAGAGTATTTTGTGAATCAGCACTTGAGATCCTTCTGGCTTTTTCAAAGCAAAAAAATGGAAAAGCTGCTCGACGCAAATCACCATACTAAGACCGCTAAAGTATCCAAGCATGACAGACCTGCTCACAAATTGTAGACATTTGCTAATATTGCATAGGGATAACAAGAGGTGCAAAAGCCCTACAAGAGCTAAGAGGTGCGCTAACACTTCGATCAGATCACCTTGAATCTCTTGTATTGCTATGCTAGTCACCACAGTTTGCACTAACATCGCAATCGCGGTAGATGGCCCTGAAATCAAACCTCTCGCATGGGAAAAAAGGGCTACAAGAAATGCCCCAAAAATTGCAGAGTAGATACCGCTTGAAAGAGGGAGACCAGCCAAAAGGGCGTACGCGATGGCTTGGGGAATGACCAAACATGCAATAGAAAGCCCGGCTAAAAGATCCTTACGCAAATGAGCAAAAGAGTAGGACTGAAGATCAGAAAATACTGGCATGAGGCCCCTTAAATTCTTCGAAATAATAGAAAAACTCTTTATATACAATCATAGGCAGTTTTCCATGTAAAGAATTCTACGTCTTTTGAGGAGAAAGCATGCGACATCCCTCTCTAAAGGACCATGCTAGAAAATCCCTTCCATGGGTAAATCGACGAAAGACTTTGGAGTGAGCACCCTTTTGGGTGAAGATACTTTGAACCCTTTTTTTTAAAATAGATTGCTGTTAAAAAGGGGTTTATTGCGCTCTACTTGGTGGAGAATTCGCTTGTTCCCCTTTACTACGTACTTTGTACTTGAATTCTAAAGGAACTCCTGTGAAAAGGTACTCCTCTCGAAACCGGTTGATAAGATACTTCGTATAGGTATTTTGTACAAGATCGATCCGATTGATGAAAAGTACAAATCGTACTGGATGTACGGTTGGCTGCGTCATGTAGTAGATCTTTAGCCGTTTTCCTTTCACCATAGCAGGAGGCGATTTTGCAACAGCGCGCTCTAAAAAACGGTTGAGCTCTCCTGTCGTGATCCTTGTATGGAGATTTTTTTCCACAAGAAAAATGCTCTGAAATACTTTATCAAAGTTTTTTTGGGTTTTAGCGGAAATAAAGTGGGTTGGAATATGGCGCAAAAAGGGGGCATCTTCACGAATCGCACGCAGGCAATGCTCTTGGCGGAAGCCCTTGACAAGATCCCACTTATTGCAAAGCAGAAGACACCCTTTCCCGGAACGTTCAATCAAACTAGCGATCTTTTTTTCTTCTGTAGTCAGCCCCTCTTGACTATCGATCAGAAATAGGCACACATCGGCTCTTTTTAGCACTTCTTGCGTGCGGATATCTGCGAACTTTTCAATAGGATTTTTTTGCGATTTTTTCTTCCGAATACCTGCCGTATCAATGAAGGTGATCTTGATTCCACTATCAACGATGATGGACGCGTCAATGGGATCTCTTGTTGTTGCATAAGCGTCGCTCACGATCGAGCGCTCTTCTTGCAAAAAATTGTTGAGAAGGGTCGATTTCCCTACATTCGATCTACCTAAAATCGCTACAAAAATCTCTTTTACACCTTCTTGATCGGAAGGTTCGTGGGTCTCCTCTTCTGAAAGATACCCAGTGGCTTTTTCTAAAAGCTCCTCAATCCCCCGATTTTGGATGGCAGAAACTGGGACCATATCGGTGATCCCTAACGAATAAAACTCACTGATCCAGTTTTCTTGCGAGGAATCGTCCACTTTATTCACCGCAAGAACAATCTTTTTATCAAAACGGCGCAATCTCCGAATAACCGCCTCATCGAGCTGAGTGACTCCCGACCTACCATCGACCACAAAAATGATGGCATCGGCCTCTTCTGAGGCTAAAAGAGCCTGCTTAGCAATTGTTTTTTGAAAATCATCCCCTTTTTCTGCAATGCCCCCCGTATCGATCAGAGTCAGCGGGGTTCCAAAAAACTCCGTTTCCCCATAAATACGGTCCCTTGTGACCCCTTCCTCTTCATGACAAATAGAGATTCTTTTTTTGCAAAGCCGGTTAAACAGTGAGGACTTCCCCACATTGGGCCTGCCAATGATGGCTAACGTAATTCTTGGACGCAAAAAATACCTATGAATGGAGTGATTTAAAAGAAGAACAGTTCTTTACGCAGAAGCAAGTTTACCACAAGCAGACCAAAAGAACAATTTGAAACATTTTGTAGAAAATTTGTGAAAAAAAGGATTTGCGCACAAAAAAAAGCCTTTGCTAAGATGTTTCAAAAATTTTATAGCAGACTTTCTTATGTCAGTAATGTCCCTATTGCTTACTCCCAAACACCCAGCCATAGAAAGTATTTTCTTTCCCCTTCCCTCGTTCACAAAAATTGTAAAAGGGTGGCAACCTAACACAGAAATCTACAAAAAAGTGTTTCATATTGTGTATAGAGCCTTGAGCCTGATTCTTGGCATAACCTTATTCTTAACCTGTATTTGGGCTCCTATCCGCGTTTCCGCCTACATCAATAAAACATTGAAGCCGGCGCCTAAAAATTCTACCGATACAAGTCCCTCTCCCCGGACCAAAATGATCCTTACCGATACTGATACAAGGAGCCTAACCCCAAAACCCCGGGTATTTAGAAGGCGCTCCCCTAGAAAAAAACGTCTAATATATGTAGATAGGCCTTCATCGAATTGATGGCTAAGCAAGCCCTACTCCAAGAAAAATGCTTTTCTTCTCTTTTGCAAAAAAGCTTTCAAAGTCGTTTCCTGGGAGAGGCCATCGTGGTTTTTGGTAAAAACCCCAGAAGGTGCATTTTACTATTCTTCTATGGATACTCTTTTGTGGAGCTGTGCTAGCTCTTCGAAGGTTTGTCCACACAATTTAACGCGCCCAAACAAAATAGGCTTGCCAAATTCTGCGTATCTTTGCAAGGAGTAGAACAAAGCAGGAGGATACGCGCTTTCTCAGCGCGATCCATTTGTCCGCTAGCTTTGTGTACCAAGTTGCTGGAAACGGCCCCCTATAGATAATGCGCCTATCTTTCACTGCAAAGCAAATCTTCTCACCTGTATTTTTCACAGAGGGTGTTTCCCCATATTTGAGAACGAATAATCCTGTGCCCATTCTTTTTGCGTAAGAGGGGGAAAAAAGATACCATAATCTTGAAAAAAATGACGCTTCTTCCCATCGCTTCTCAAGAGTTTTTTCGATATAGTAGGCAACCCTAACTACTTGGGTTCTCATAAAATTTTTAGCCGATTTCTTCCTGCTCCGCTCAGAGCTCGAGTCACGGGAAGAAGCATCTGGTGTTACAAGCAAAGCTTTTAACCCTTCTTTCAGTAGCATTCTTTGGTTAGGAGTAAGCTCTCTAGGGCTAGGGAGTCTATTTGATTGCGTGCCTTGCGTAGCATCGTCTAGGGGTCGAGACTCCCCGCTATACGTTCGTCTACCTCTTGGATGCACAGCATCAGAGGAGGAAGAACAATCTGGGCCTTCTGTAAATGCAACGATTGAAGCCGTATCTTCCAAATCTTGCCTGTGAGGTCTTCTATTCTCTGGTTCAATCGATGACACGGCACAACCTCCAAATTTTGCGCAGCCTCTCTTCTACGTAGTACCCTTAGTGCAGGAGCTTCATGTGGATATAATCGATCCGAATCGTGTTATCGAAGCTACGTAACTAGCAGCAAAACGCTGCATCTTTGGGTAAAAAATCCTTTCAATTATCTTGGTTGATGTTTTTTTTACAAGGGACTTTTCTCCTTTTTATCCGATCTGGGAAATTCCCTAAATACGCGCAGACTGTTTAAAGATAGATCACATTTAGGCGCAAAACAGGGATTACGCTAGAGACAAAGGGCTACTTAAGGGCGGTAGATAGATCCAGAAATAAGAACTCGTAAGGAATATTTTTAGACGTTTCTCAACATTACAAAATCGTTTTCCTCATCACATCCATCAGTTCTTCTCTAGAGAGGAGGCGTATTTGATCTGAGTCGTCCTTCCCAATCGAACTTTCAATAAGATGCTTTTTTGCATCAATCATCTGATGAATGTGCTCTTCAATCGTATTTTTTGTAACAAGTTTGAACACTTGTACGCCTCTATTTTGCCCAATCCTATGCACGCGATCGGTCGCTTGGTCTTCTTTCGCTGGATTCCACCACCGGTCATAGTGAATCACAATCGATGCTACCGATAAATCGATGCCAACGCCCGCTGCTAATAGAGAGGCAACAAATACAAGACAGCTCGGATCATCTCGGAAAGTTTGCAAGGCTTCTTTCCGATTCTTTGTTGAACCCTTGATCGAAGTGAATCCGATCTTTTGCTTTTTGAGATAGCTTTCCATAATAGAAAGCATCCCCAGATACTGAGAAAATACCACCACTTTTTGTTGGGACTGTCTCGCCTCTTCAATGAGATCTTGAAAAAATTCCCATTTACCCGAACTGTGCTTGTGATACGACTTCAAATCTCCGTGGATTAGGCTGGGATGATCACACACTTGCTTGAGTTTCGATAAAAGAGAAAAAATATGCATGTAGGGGAGCGGCTTTTTCTCATCAAAATCATCAAAGATCTCTTTGGTTCTTTCTTGAGCGATATTTTGGTAGAGCTCCGCTTGTTCTTCCGATAGATCTAAATAGGAAATCTCTTCGATCTTTTCCGGAAGATCTAACAGCACTTCGGCTTTTTTCCTACGCAAAATGAATGGTTTGACCAGTTTTTGGAGGAGGCGTTTTTTTTCAGGATCATGGTGTTTTTCAATGGGGTTGATGAAGAGCTCCCGAAATCCTTTTTCACGGGGAAGGTAGCCAGGTAACACAATATCAAAAATGGCTTTGAGCTCACGGATCCGGTTTTCGATGGGCGTTCCTGTAAGACCCAATTTCATCGTGGCTTCGACAGCTAAAAGCGCCGAGTGGGTTTGGGAGTGATGATTCTTCGCAATTTGAATCTCATCAAAAATGGCGAGCTCGAACACGTAGGGCTGTAAATTTTCTTTCCCTGTACGCAAAATCCCATAAGAAGTGAGAAGAAGATCGTAATCTGCCGTAAATTGGGCTAAAGAGCGCTCTAACCCGTAGTAGGTCAAAACGCGCAGGTTGGGCAAAAACCGTTCGAGCAAATCTTGCCAGTGGTAAATCACAGAAGTGGGGCAAACCACGATGAATTTACAGTCTCTCCCCATCTGCTCTTTCCAAGCAGCGGCCAAAATCGCCATCGCCTGATGCGTCTTCCCAAGACCCATTTCGTCACAAAGAAGTCCTGATAAACCATGACAATACAAAAACCAAAGCCATTGCAATCCCAGTTCTTGATAAGGGCGTAGGGTCGATTTTAAAGCGCTGATATCGAGCAAACGTTGCGATTCGAAGGAGGTGAGATCCCGCATGGTTTTCCTGGTTTCTTCCTCCTCCGGAGAAGACCCTTCTGGCTCTTGGATATTCTCCATAATACAAAGGCGCATCCATTCAATCGTAGAGAGTCTTAGGAGCCTTTGCTTTTTTTGTAGTCGCCTCTTCCCCAAAGAGCGGAGCCAATGAAACCGGGCATCCTCTAGAAAAAGGAGCCCTGCCGGAGAGTAGTCTTGTTTTTTCTTTTGAAGAATCTTCTCCCACAGGTCGACAGCTTCACGAATCCCTATATCTGAGAGGTAGTAGAGATCAACAATCCAAAGATTTTTCTTTTTTTTTCTCTCCTTTTTGATGGAACGGACATGAAGCTGTAAACTCTGCGGTTTTTTGAGCCGATCATCTAGGTGGGAAGTAAACGGCTTGAGCCTCTCAATTTCATACTGCAAAAAAAACTCTTCCCGTTTTTTTGTAATCTTCATTTTTTGCACAAAGGGCTCGGGAAACGTGTGTTTGGGAGCAAGTGGGAAAAACCCTTGATCGCGTACATAGCCGTAATGTTGAAAAAATCGCACATCTGCCTCTTGGATCCCTAAAGCGTAACTTCTTTCAGGCTCTACCCAAACTTCATCATCTTGACTGAGAAAAATCTTCAGCCCAGAGCTTAGGAGAGGCTCATCTGTCAAAAAAAAGTTTTTCACCTCTAAAAGCTCTTCTTTGTACTCATCAATGAATGGGGCCACCTTCTCTTGAGGCACTGTGGTTCCCGAACGGAGTACAAAGATCTCTTTTCCCCCTTTTTTCGGGAAAAACCCCTCTCCTCGAATAAAAATCCAAGGTCCCAAATCTAGCAGCCCCTCTTCCATGGAAAATTTTGAAGTAAAAGAGAGGTCTCCTTCCGCGCTCACCTGATAATCAAATTTGGCTTCTACGCTTCCAAAATGGGTGGTAAATCCAGGGAATTGCTGCAACCAAGCGCGGTGATTGGTCACAAAGCTGCCAAGCTCACTGATCGCAATGGTTGTCTCAATGTCTGGGAAGAGCTTCTCACTGATGGGGAAAAATCCATGCCCGGGAATATAGGCATAAGAAGCAAACAGTTTTGCGTAAGGCTGGCAGAGGTCTCCTGGAGTAAAAAGGTAGGCTGTGATGATGAGCCCCGCAGACCCATCGACACGCAAAGTATAACAAACAGGGGAGAGCTCTTCTGCGACGCGCACATTTTTTAAGTAGGCACGTAACGAAGAGTACTCTTGTAAAAAACGGTCAATCTCTTCTTCTTCAATCACACGTTTTTGCAAGAGATCATCCTCTTTAAAAAATCCTTGGGAAGGAATGTATCTCCAGCTGCCTACAGAAAGGCTAGTTTCTTTTTTCTGAAGATCTGGGGCTCCCTTTTCTCGATACAATACAAAACAGCTCTGCTCTTCATTGTAGACAATTTTTTGCAGAGATAAGATCGTCGTATTTTTTACGTCCAAAGAGGAATGGACCGTGGTCAAAGACTCGATCAGAAGGGGCCAAGCGCCCTCCTCAATCGAGGCAGAAAACGTGAGCCCTGCAAAGGCGCCCTCTACCCTGTTTGGTAACGCATTCTCCTTAGCAAAAAAGGTGATCGTATACGTTTCCCCCCTCTCTTGCATCAGAAAACACCATTTAGCAAGATCAGACCAAAACGAGAGCTCAAAGCGGAGAGCAGCAGAAGCCCTCCCCTCTTTGTATTCCTGCATTTCTTCTAAAGAAAGGTTGGAAAATTTGAGTGAGGTCTCCTCTGTTTCCTTAACGCGCTCTTCGACAAGCTGCTTTAAGGTGGAGGCAACATCAACTCCATGCGACTTGATGACAAATAAAGGAGCGCCCTTATGGACAATTTGGTATCCCTCTTCCTGTTTTTCTAGCAAGCTTGTTTGGTAACCAGCAACGCTTGCCAAAGAAGAAAAAAGAGCTTGCCAAAAAGATTTTTTGTAACGCACATGAAGGAGAGAGGGGCGAGTAATGGCAGAAAAAGCGCAGGCCAAATGAGCACAAGCCCCCGAACTTTCTGACTGCTTGCAGGAGCAGAAAAAATCGAGCAACTTTCCCGTATCATCAAACTGTAGAAAAGGCCAGTAAGCTGTTTTTTCCTCTGGATCCCACACCGCAACCTGATAGGTCCCCTCAGAAAAAACGATGTCTTGGATCGCATCTTTCAGTTTTTCTGCGTCCGACAAATACTGATCAATCGGAGAAGGTGGTTTCATCCATCCCTTTTATTCTGCTGAAGAACGTAAACTACAAAGTCTCTCTTGGAGGTACATAGTCGTAGCCGAGTTCCGCTGCAACATCTGCGTTCGTTACTTGTCCATAGCATACATTGAGACCCTTTTGCAAATGGGGATCGGATAAAATAGCCTCGCGGTATCCCACGTTGGCAATGTACAGCCCGACAGGACTAATCGCATTCGAAAGACCAAAAGTCGCTGTTCGGGAGCAAGCAGCGGGCATGTTTGTGACGCAATAATGGACGATGCCCTGCTCGACAAATGTGGGCTTCGAATGGGTCGTAGGTTTTGAGGTAGCTGCGCACCCGCCTTGATCAATGGCTACATCCACAATCACAGAACCTCCTTTCATCATACCAAGCATCTCTTTGGTGATCAGTTTAGGAGCAGCCTTGCCTGGCAGAAGAACCGCTCCAATGACAAGATCGGCTTCTTGAATCACATGTTCTAAATGTTGTTGCGTCGAAAATACGGTCCGCAGGCGAGAGCCAAAATGGGCGTTCAATTCGCGGAGTCTTGGAAGAGAGCGGTCTAAAATGATCACATCTGCGCCAAGGCCAATCGCCATCGACGCAGCGTTTGTTCCAACAACGCCTCCACCAATCACAACGACTTTTCCAGGCAATACCCCAGGAATGCCTCCTAAAAGCACGCCTCTTCCTCCAGAAGCAATATGCAGCGCATTGGCTCCTGCTTGGAGAGCAATTCTCCCTGCCATTTCACTCATCGGAACAAGCAAAGGGAGTCTCCCCTGCTCATCGGTCACCGTCTCGTAAGCAAGAGCGACAACATTTTGTCGAACAAGCGCCTCAGCTAGCTTAGGATCAGCGGCAAGGTGTAAATAGGAAAATAAAACCTGCCCCTTACGAAGCAAAGGATACTCTTCAGGCTGCGGCTCTTTGACCTTGATGATCATTTCGGCCGTAGCATAGACTTCTTCTTTTGTAGCAAGAATCTTCGCTCCCGCTTTCTCGTAAAGGGCGTCTGTAAACCCGATGGCTACTCCGGCACCCTTTTCTACAAAAACCTCATGATGGGCTTTTGTGAACATGCGTACCGCTTCAGGCGTAAGCCCCACTCGGTATTCGTGATTCTTGACTTCTTTCGGTATCCCAATTTTCATAATGTTTTCCAAACCCTCTATACACTAATCTAGGTAGTCCAAGCACTTCTACTGAATCGATGGTCGGTTTTTGTTCAGGATGCTCCCGCAGTCGCAGATGCACATGCAAGCATCCCCCCTTGAATCGAAACATAAATGGACCTGGGTCATTATGCAAAAAGTAACAAATCGATGCAATAGCCGCGCTTGCGCTCGCGCACCCCCAAGTAAAATCTTCCACCCCTTTTTCAAAGGTTTTGACGTGGTAAGAGCCTTCCCGATCGGTTACCACGCTGATGTTTGCATCAAAAGCGTTTCTGAGGGCCTTTATCGGCAAATCTTGCATCGTTTCTTGAAAAATCACCCCATGCCTTACACCTAAGGTGATCAAGTGAATCGCCTCTTCGATCGCTGGCGCCTTTTCTTGTAAAGAGACTTGGGCATTGCCTGGCATAGAAACGCTATGCCAATTTTCCCCAAGAGAGGCGGTGATATATTCTTCGGTTCCAGAAGTGAGGTTGAGCTCTTTTTCGCCAACATGTTTGGATACGCAAAGAGCAGCGTTCCCGCAAAAATCGGCTGGTCTCCCATCTGCGTTGAAGTAAAGCATGGTAAACTGCTGCTCCCCTTGCTTTTGAAGAACAACAAGACCATCTGCCCCAACGCCAAATCTGCGAGCACAAAGGTGGCGAATCCAAGATTGCATTTTAGGGCAATCCTTTTCAAAAGTCTTGGCATGATCTTCGATAAAAATGAAATCATTGCCACAAGATTCGTATTTCCAAAAAGGGACTTGTTGCATCATACCCTTAACAAGCCGCCTCAAGCTCCTCACCCGACAAGATGACTTTATCGAGAAGACCGAAATCCAAAGCCTCTTCTGAAGACATCCAGTTGTCTCTATCGATCGCAAGATCGATTTCTTCAGGAGATTTTCCGGTAGCATCTGCGTAAATACTGACAATTTGTGCGCGCGTCTTCAACATCTCTTTTGCTTGAATTTCAAGGTCAGTTGCTTGTCCTCGGATAACGCCTCCAATCAAAGGCTGGTGAATCATAATCCTAGAATTCGGAGTCGCAAACCTTCTCCCTTTTGCAGCGCATAAGCTTAGAAGAGAGCCCATGGAAGCTGCGAGCCCTGAGACCACAGTCGTGACAGGAGAGCGGAGCATTTTGACCGTATCCCAGATCGCAAAACCTGAGTCGACCGACCCTCCGGGGGAGTTGATGAAAAAAAAGATGGGCTTCCCTGGGTCTTTCCACTCCAAATACCAAAGCTTGCGAACGAGATCCTTTGCCGAATTGGCATCGACCTCTCGTGCCAGGAATACTCTTCTTTTTTCTAAAAAAGCTTCCTCAATTTGGTCGTTGATGAATTTGAAAGATTGAGCCGTATCTTGTTCCATAGAGTCTCCGATATTTTTTTTTCTTTATAGCACACGGTTATATTGTTTGACAAAGCTCTTCGTTAGAAGGGAGCTCTGGGTACAGGGGATGTTTTTTCAGCAGAGAGGAAACTACCTGGGCGCAAGATTTTTCTGCTCGAGGATCGACCGTGCAGGTCGATTTCATCAGCCGCTTTTCTGCGCCGCGCGTCTGAAAGACCGGTTTGGCCGTCTGTAAGAGAGCATGAATGGCCTTTCCAATCTCTTGCATCTCGTCTTCTTTCATACCAAGTGTTGTCATTGCAGGGGTCCCGAGGCGAATGCCTGAGGTGTACCAGGGTCCATTTTGATCTTCTGGAATGGCATTTCTATTGATCGTAATCTGCGCTTTACGAAGGGCTGCTTCTGCCGCTTTACCAGTAATTCCGTAGGATGTTTGCACATCTACTAGCACCATGTGGTTCTCGGTGCCCCCAGTGATCACTTTGGCTCCTAAGTCTTGGAGGCACGAGGCTAGCGCCTTCGCATTTTTTACAACTTGCTGACTGTAAAGAGCAAATTCGGGGGCTAACGCCTCTTGAAAAGCTAGCCCCTTAGCAGCAATCACGTGGGGAAGAGGTCCCCCAATCACTTGGGGACAACCCTGGTCCACCGCCTCTTTTAAAGGAAGTTCCTGAAGAACTTGATCGACCGCCTCTTTCAATCGAGGCTTGTACCTAATCGTGTTTTTAGGCAGAAGAATCATCCCTCCTCTTGGACCGCGAAGGGTTTTATGGGTTGTTGAGGTCAGAATATGGGCGTGCTCTGTTGGGTCATACTTTCCGCTAAACACTTTCCCTGCGACAAGACCAGAAAAGTGGGCCATATCGACTAAAAGGATCGCGCCCACCTCATCAGCAATGGCGCGCATTTTTGCAAAATCGATTTTCCTCGAGTAAGAGGAATAGCCTGCGATCAAAATGAGCGGCTTTTCTTCCAAAACCCGTTTTTCGACTTGCTCGTAATCCAACAAACCAGTTTTTGGATCGACCTCATAAAACGAGCAGCTAAGGAGTTTTGAAGAAATATTATGACGGTATCCGTGCGTTAAATGCCCTCCAGAGCTTAGGGCCATGCCCATCATTTTTTGCTTGAACAAAAGCTCTCTTAAAGAGGCGTATTCTTTTTCTGATAAGTCTTGTAACTTTTTCCCCAAATACTGGATGTACGGATCTTGCACGCACACTTTGAGGATCGCTAAAAAAGCGATGAGATTGGCATCGGCTCCCGAGTGAGGCTGCAGATAGGCATGCTCTACTCCATACAGCTTTTCTGCTAAAGAGGCGGCGTGCGCCTCAATAGCGTCCACATTTTCACACCCTGCGTAAAAACGCTTCCCAATCGACCCTTCGCTATATTTATCGGTCAAAAGATTGCCCATAGCAAGTTGCACCTTAAGAGAGGAATAATTTTCAGAGGCGATCATTTTTAAATACGTTCTTTGATCAAAAAGTTCTTGAAGAATCGAACGCGCGAGAGTAGGACTTGTTTCCTCAATCGCATCGAGAGAAGCGATAAACGCTATAGCTTGAGAAGTTTGCCGATCTTTAGGAACGGTTTTCCAATAAATTTCTAAATATTTCATAGGCCTCGTTTTACCTGATTTTTTGTCCTCTTTCTACGATCTTGCATACGTATTTGGCAAGCTGCAGCGCCTAAGGGGCGCACGCTTTTTCGCGCAAGCAGAGATTTACATGCAACGCATTTACTCTTAATAGATTATCCGCTTAAACCCCGCGGAGATGCTTGAGAAATACCTGCAGCAGGTTCTTGCCGAAGGGGGCCTTTGCAAGAGACCTTTAGAGAATTTTTTCAACCTACTATTGATAGATTCCCTTATTTTTAGTAAAGTACTAACTAGTTAATTACAGTAGGATAAACGGATGCGAGAAAGATTAAAAGTCATTTTAGAGATTCAAGAATTCGATATGAAAATGATTCGCCTCCTCAGACTGCGTAAGGACCGGGAAAAAGAACTCCGCCACATCGCTTCTTTGCGTTTCGACTTACAAGAACAGCTCAAAGAGAAGGAAGAGGACATCAAAGATTTATCTTTGCAAATCACCGCCAAAGAATCTCACATCCAAGATGTGAAAGAAAAAATTCAAAAGCTTGAACAAAAACAAAGCAGCGTCAAAAAAGTGGATGAGTTCAATGCTTTGACTCAAGAAATCACCGTCGCAGAAAGAGATAAGGCGAGCTCAGAACAAACCACTTCCGATCTCATCGATAAGCGGACCCTCGAAGAGGAGATTTTAGGCAAAATCAAAGATAGTTTGCAAGAATCTGAGGATAGCAGCAAGGCGCTTGAACAGGAAATTCTCACAAGTATCCGAGCGATCAATGAAGAGGGAAAGACTCTCAAAGAGCAGCGGGACACTTTAGCAAAAGGCGCTGACGGAGAGATCTTAGGAGTGTATGAACGGTTACTGAGAAACCGCAGAGACCGGGTGATTGTACCTATCGAAAATCGGACCTGTTCTGGATGCCATATTGCTCTTACTGCCCAGCATGAGAATCTAGTCAGAAAAGGAGAAAAGCTCATTTTTTGTGAACATTGCTCTCGGATCCACTACTGGCTTGATGAGGCAGGAACAACGACCACGCAAAAACGGCGCAGAAGACGCTCTACCACCTCAGTGTAATTCGCTTGTTCCTCTAAAAGGAACAAAGGCGCATGTGAAAAGCGGGCAATCGCGGGAGAACTTACGGTCTCCTGAGGAAAGTCTGGACTTCATAGAAGAGGATACCAGTGAAAGACTGGGGGCCGCGAGGCTACGGAAAGTGCAACAGAAAACACATCGCCGAATCTTTCGGACAGACTGAAAATGCTAGCTTAAGGAGCTAGCCTCCCCTGATGGCAACATAGGGGAGCTGCAAACCCTATCTGAAGCAAGAAAGAAGAAAACATCAGCTCTTCTTCGAAGCGTTTTCTTCCACTGATCGCTTGAGCCTTTTGGAGACAAAGGGCCTAGAGGAATGATTGCCGTAAACAGAATCCGGCTTACCGCTTTTCACATGTTTTTTTCATTTTTGGGTGGGCCTGTTCATAGGCCCCTTTTTTCAACTTTTTTGACACCTTGGTGTAAATCGTTGTCGCCTTTAACGATTTATGCCCTAGCAGCTTTTGAATACTTTGTAAGTCCATCCCATTTTCTAGCCAGTGGGTAGCTATCGTATGCCTAACCGTATGGGGAGTGATCGCTGCGCTGAGGCCACTTTTTTTTAAATACTGCGCAAAACTCCGATCAATCGAACGGGATGAGAGCCTTCCTCCCCATTTATTCAAAAAAATCGCGTTTGCATCTTTCTGCTTTTTATGGGAATTCGTATCGAGCAAACGACTTGGATGCCCCAGGTATTTTTCTAACCAGCAGGCTGCGTTTTCCGTGATCGGGACAAGCCTTTGCCTTCTCCCCTTCCCATTCACTAAAAGGAGCCGTCTAGAGCGCTTCCAGTCTTCCCTAGACAGCTGCGTTAGCTCCGATACCCGCAAAGCAGAGCTATACAAAAGCTCCATGATCGAACGATCTCTCAGACCTAAATAGGTAGCGGTGTCTGGCTGCGCAAATAGAGTCAATACTTCTGAATAGGTGATCGCCTTGGGAAGGATTTTTTCCCTTCTGGGCATACGCATCCCTGCAAAAGGATCTTGCTCGATCCATTTTTTTTTCTGCAAAAACCGGACAAAAGATCGTAGAGCCGATATTTTACGCAAAAGAGAAGCGCGTTTGATCTGTTTCTCATGAAGAGTCATAAGATAGACTCTCAAAAATCCCTTTGTCAAAGAGACCTCTTTTTCTAGAGAAAAAAACTCTCTCAGATCTCTTGCATAAGCCCGCACCGTCTCTTTAGAGCAGCGCTGGACCCCTTCTAGATAATCTAAAAAATCCTCAACCTTATCCTGCATGTCCGAATTCCTTGAAAGTGCCCCCATTTTTTGGTATATTGGTCAGAAAATTAGCAAAATTTATGATTACTCTCCAAGACCTTTCCAAACGCGTTGGCGGAAGAACGCTGTTTGAAGATGTAACCATCACATTCAACAACTATCGTTACGGGCTCACAGGACCCAACGGCTGCGGAAAATCGACCTTACTAAAAATCATCATGGGGATCGAAACTCCCAATTCAGGAACCGTTTCTCTCCCACCAAAGGTGGGATTCTTGCGCCAAAATATTGCAGATTTTCAAGAGCAGCTAGTGATCGATACCGTGATCGCAGGAAACGAAAAGCTGAGCGCAGCCCTTCAAGAGCGGGATCGCCTTTATGAAGAAGAGATGACCGACGCTATTGGGATGCGCCTTGGAGAACTCGAAGAGATTGTTGCTGAAGAAAACGGGTACTCTGCTGAAGCCGACGCAGAAATGCTACTCGAAGGGATGGGCGTAGACCTCGCTTTTGCTCAAAAGACCCTAAGGGAAATCCCTTTAGACAAACAATTCCGAGTACTTCTTTGCCAGGCGCTCTTTGGTGATCCAGAAGCGCTCATTCTCGATGAACCAACCAACCATTTAGATTTGGAGTCGATCGGCTGGCTCGAGCAATTTCTGTCTGAATACAAAGGATCGTTGATTGTTGTGAGTCACGACCGCCACTTTCTAAACGCAGTAACCACCCACATCGCTGATATCGATTACGAGACCCTTATTGTCTATCCTGGCAATTACGATCAAATGCTTCACGCGAAAACCTCTGTGAGGGAAAGAGCGGAGCAGGCCAACAAAGCCAAAGAGAAAAAGGTCGCTCAGCTTCGGGAATTTGTGGCAAAGTTTGGCGCAGGTTCACGAGCGTCACAGGTGCAATCAAGAGTCCGGGAGATTGAGCGACTTGAGCCGAAGGACCTAAAAAAATCGAATATACAACGCCCTTACATCCGTTTTCAAACGCCAGAAAAATCTTCGGGTCAGATCGTTTTTCGGATCAAAGATCTTTCGAAGTCTTATGAACAAAATCATGTCATTTCTCACCTCAATCTAGAAATTCAGCGTGGTGATAAAATTGGGGTCATCGGAAACAATGGAGCTGGCAAAACAACCCTTCTCAAACTCCTTGCTGGCCACTTAACCCCCTCTTCGGGGGCTGTAGAAATGGGGCACGCCACCTCGATTGGGTACTTTCCCCAAAACCACTTAGATCTTGTCGATAAAACCCAAAAAATCACCATCTTTGATTGGCTAAAAGAGCGGGAAGCTGGCGTATACGATCAAGAGATTCGGGGCGTTTTAGGAAAAATGCTCTTTAGCGGCGATGATGCGTTCAAGCTCGTTGCAAACCTCTCTGGAGGGGAGCTCGCTCGCCTCATCTTAGGAGGCATCATGCTCACAAGCCCCAACGTTCTGATCTTCGATGAACCCAATAACCACCTCGACCTCGAATCGGTATCTGCCCTTGCCTGGAGCTTAAAAAGTAGTCAGTACCCAGGCACCGTCATCGCTGCCGCTCATGATCGAGACCTGATCGACGCTTTTGCCACCAAACTCCTCGTCTTTGAGAAGGATACCCTTCGCCTTGTCGATAGCACTCTCCAAGAGTATTTGAAGGCGCACTAAATGTTCACAAAGCGGAAGTTTTTGCGTTTAGAACAAAGGCAACAACACAAACACTGCGCTCGCATTCTTCGCTCTCTTTACGAAGATGCCCTCAGTGAAACCCCACTAAATTTTCTCGAGTATGCCTGCCTCCTCGAGTGGATGCAACTTCCCTGTTTTTCCTCTAAAACCCCGAAAGATCTCTCAGATCAGTACCACTGGCACCTTTTACAAAGTCAGATCTCTCTAAAAGAACACAACCTGCTCCCTCCAATTCGCAAGTCTGATCGTGAACCTCTCCGCCCGTTTGGCAAAGCAGCTATCTACTTAGATCAGATGCGATCGGCTTACAATGTAGGCAATATTCTCCGGACCGTGGAAGCTCTCCGTTTAGGCCCTGTCTATTTTCATCCCAAAACCCCTTTTGTTGATCACGATAAAGTACAAAAAGTATCTATGGGCGCCTACAAAGATGTGCCTGCCTTCATCGCTTCTGATCTTGATCATCTTCCTAAACCCCTCATTGCTCTTGAAACAGGGGAAGATGCGGAGGACGTGTCCTCCTTTCTTTTTCCTGAAGAATTCACTCTGATTATTGGGAATGAAGAATACGGCATTTCTGACGCTGTCTTGGCAAAAATCGATTACCTGATCACGATTCCCCTCTATGGAAGGAAAAATTCCATCAACGCAGCGGCAGCCTTTGCTATCGCGGCCCAAAAGATTGCAAGCTCTCTTCCTAAGCAAGAGAGCTTACTGAAGATAGCGACAAATAATACCGAATAAAAATCCCTTTTTTAAAGGAAGAGCGCAGTATTGTTCAGTGAGATTCGCCCCCCTGCCAAGGAGCTTAGCTAGAAGACTCTGGCGCATCAATCAGATCGCTAAGATCTGTGTATGTCCCATCTTCAAGCTGCTTATCATGCCGTTCACGGACAAGCTGGACATACGTATTTTCCTGGGGCTTATGCTTGTAGGCCGTTGCTAAAGCAGCCGTTTTTGTGATGATACCATCACTATCAACTACAGACCCGTTTTCGCCAGTTTGTAAGATGATTTTGCGCACACGTTTAGGAGCGCGGTTCAATAACTCAGCCACCTGAATTTTCCAGCCAAAAAACCAGACGAGATAGGGAACAGAAGCGATAAGAAACTGTTTCATACAAGGAAAATGCCCACAGGAAATCCGCGAGAGAGTCGATTGAATACAAGCATTATTCTCTAGCACGAGCCTCACGATAAATTTCCCCATATCGGATAAACGGTCGAAGGTGCGACTACAGATAGCAGAATATTTGACATCTGGATTGAGCTTGATTTTGCGGTTTCCGAATGTAAGCCCAACCATCGTACCACCCAAAGAATGCCCGTGAACAATCACCTCTCGGACATCTGCCTGACTATTCACATAGTTGAGGGCGCAATGAGTCACACTTCCCATTGTTCTTAAGTTGGGTTTAGCATCACTTTCCACACCTGCCTGCTGCATCACCAAAATATGACTACGAAGCTTTTTAGCTACGCGGATCATTTCTCCAGATAAAAGCGTTGATTCGGCAAGATCTCCATTGCCTAAATAACAGATCGTATATCTTCCCGGTTTTGCGTCTGGATTTGTGAGCTCGTATCCATAAAAGGAGGAAATCCGATCGGAAAAGTTGATACGCTTTAGTCGTATCAGCTCAGGTGAAGATTCTCGAGGTGTAGCAGCAGATGCCTCCAAAACGTCTTGCCACTTTTTCACTTTTTCTTGCGAATGTATATGAACAGCAGGGAGAATCAAGTACGCCAGAATATAATCACGAATGACATCTCTAAATACAGTGATTACGGTAACAAGGGCTACAGGCAAAGTGATAGGCAAACACGCCAGAAAACCAAAAAAAGAAAAATAGGAAAAAAAGTAAGAAAATCCCACCAAAACAAGAACTGGTCGGAAGATCCACAAAAACGCCCATTCCAGTTTTTGATAGCCAGGGATTTTCTGGTAACAAGCCCGCATGTCCGTAACAAAGCGCTCAGAAGAACCTAAGGTAGGACCACTTTTACAGGAATTCTCGACGATAAACCTTTGACCAAAACGCTCTGCAATCTCTTCTGATGGAATGGTCAAAATGTTGTTCAAATGAGGGGTGTAAAACTCTGTATAAATGTTTTCGAGTGAAAGGGAACTCTTTCTACCCTGCCCTATGTTAGGCCCGCCTGGCGGCTTCGGATACGCTTCTTCATCGACTGTTGCAGAAGGATTTACGTCCGGAAGAACTCGGAATGGCCCTTCTTTAGGAATTTCGCTTATCATTTAATTCTCTTTTATAAAAAGAATAAATATTATTTTTTTATGATTAAAAAACAACAAAAAAAATTATTTTATAAGATGAATGCAACAACACTTCACAGAAATTTCTTTGTAAAAGAAGGCACTTGTCTTAGAAGACACCTACCGTTTGTCTGTTTGGTGGGAAAGCCTCTTGGCTTACGGCAAGAGAAAACAAGTGGGCAGGCTGATTTTGACCATGGAAACGCCTCCATTCTAGAATCGCTGCTTGGACTTGGGCAATTTGTTGCTGTAGCTGCTCATGCTGTTGTTGTTTTTCCTCTTTTGTTCTGCTCAGAGCTTCGATTTCCCGCTCAAGCTCCTCATTTTCCGCCTCGATTGCAGTATGAGCTTCACGAGATGTTGCCACTTGCTGACGCAAATGGGAATTTTCCTCCTCGATCACTTCGGTTTGTTTGGTGATTCTTTGCGCTTTTTCTTTGCACGCGCGCTCTATTTGGGAGATCGCAGCTTGGTGGAGGCGCTCCCTTCTTTCCTCTTGCTGTTTTAAGGAATAAGAACACATGTAACCAACAGCCGCTTCTAACCTGTAGGCAAGCCAAGGTGGAAGAATGTAGGTAAGCGTCCGAAAAAAGAAAAAAGCGACTACCGTAATGTTTTCGTAAAGAGTATTAGCCCCCTCTTGTATCAGCACAATAGAGCGGAAAAAGAGGGCGCGGCTTTGTCTCCAAAACCGCTCCCAATACCAATACTGGAAATTTTTGATAGACTCTGTAGGTCTAACAGGAGTCACTCGTGAAACGATCATCTTAACGACCTTGGATAAAATTTTTTTAATTTCATACGAATTTTACCCAATTGTTATCAAGAAATTTTTTGTTTTTTTAAGAAAGTTTCTTCTTGTTTACCCAATGCGATGGGAGATTTTATCTGCAAGAGCACCTCTTTTAGTAGACCCTCTTAGAGAAGGCGTAAAGCCGGTATGACCGCGAGTCAGCATCTGAGAAAGGATAGCGCCTCGATCGCTAGCGAGCTGACTAGTGTCTAACTGACTACGATTGATAAGGTTTGCGTAACAAGCAATTAGGCCATTTAACCGTTCTTGCAATCTTTGATTGGTCGCGTCGTAATGTGCAACCTGCTGGGTTAACTCTTCCCGCTTTCTCACAAGCGTTTCCCTCCTTGTTTCTGCTTGTTCGACTTTTTTAGCAAACGCTTGACTTGCTACTTGCAATTGGGCTCGCTCCTTTTTTGCTGCCTGTAAAACAATCTGTTTTTTCGCAAGAATGTTTCTGCAAACAGCTTTCTTGCTTTGCAGCTCTTCCTCCCTTTTTGCTACCCTGACCCGATTCCTCCAAGAGAAATAGGTGTTTTGTAAGTAGATACAAGCAGACTCTAAGCGGACCGATAAAGATTTTGGTAGAACCGTTTCAAGCAAACGGAAAAACGCAAAGAGATACCTCGAGATCTTTTCACAGAGAAAACGCGCACCATCGATGGTTCTGTTTTTTATCTGGACAAAAAGCTCGCTTGCCGCGTTTGCGGAAAAAGAGTGAACGACTACCTTACACATACATCACCTCAAAATTTTTATTTACAGAGGTATGATGAAGAGTTTCCTTTTTCTTGCTACGATTTTTTTATGGCTTTTGATGGAAAAGAGAATCGGCTGAGATCTTTTGCAGCGTGCGACGCGGGGAAAATGCGCCTAGCTTCTTCTTCAAAGAGACCTTCATCCCGGTAGCGAGCAGAAAAGTGGGTTAAAATGAGTTTTTTTGCCCCATTTTCCTCGGCAAGACGCGCCGCTTGCGCGGCAGTCATGTGCGCGTATTTTTCAGCAAGCTCCCGATGCTGCTCCAAATAGGTGCTTTCTGCTAACACCATGCTCGCATTCTGCGCCAGAACCTTCGCGCTTTGACAAATTCTTGTATCTAAAATGTAGGCAAAGCTGATCCCCTCTTGCAGACAAGACACCTCATCCAATGTGACTGTTTTCCCCCCAAGAACAAGGCGCTGTTCCTCTTCAAGTTTTTTAACAAGAGGACCACGAACACCAAAAGCGCGCAATTTTTCAGGAAAAAACTTCCGGCGAGGCTTTTCCTGAATGCGGTAGCCGAGCGTAGGGACTCCGTGGTCTAAAAATTCTGCGGAAACCGTATAGGTCTCTGTGTCTAACATTGGTCCCGCTTGGGCTACTGGATGCTCTTCAATCTGAATATTTTCATGATAGAGACACGCCTTTCTTAAGTAGTCGAAATTCTTTTGGCAAGCTGCTGGAAAGTAACAGTGTACTGTATGCAAGATCCGATCTAGATTCAGCCTCATCAGCATAGACCCCACTCCCAAACAGTGGTCTCCATGAAAATGGCTAATCAGAATACGGGTAACGCCTGTAGGCGCTGTATCGGCAAAGATGAACTGCCTCTGCGTCCCCTCACCTGGATCAAAAAGAAACCCTTCTCCGCACATCCTCACAAAATAGGCTCCATGATTGCGAAACCTCGTTGGCTGCTGGCTAGAGGTACCAAGGACGATGAGCTCTTGAGCGCTCAATCCACTCTCCAAGAAAAAAAGGAACTTCTTCCTAAAATGGCTCCAATAAGCAGGCCACTTAGGTGAGCCGTATTTGCAATCTGAAAATTCGCTCCTTGCCCCGATAACTCGAGAAAGAAGGTGATCAGCTGAAAGAGCGTCGTTGCTAATACAAAAAATGTGATGAAAACGAGCGTCCGTTTACTCAACGGATACCCCTCCCAAGGTGCTACCTTTTGCCGCATCCAAATAAAGGCGACCATACCTAACACCACGCCAGAAAATCCCAAAAAGAGAGGCCCGCTCATTAGATACTGCATCGAGTTAGAAAAAGCCCCTGCAATGACAATCAACAAGAGAAATCGAATGGCTGGAAGGCGCTCTTCGATCTGTTTTCCTAAAATCCATAGCCAAATCATATTGAATAGGATGTGGAAAATATCCCTGTGCAGAAGAGCAGGAGTAAAAAAGCGCCACAGCTGCCCTTCCCGAATTTTATTCCACATGGAGGGAATCTCTATGGACTGCCCTTCTAGGAAGTAGATAAAATAGGTATAAAAACCCTGAAAATAGGGCATCTTACTTGCAGCATTGATCCCGTTTCTTGCAGATTCAGAGAGTTTTCCCCAATCGGTTGCTCGGGTAATCCCATATTCAGAAAACAATTGATCCAAAAGGAGAAACTTTTCTGGAAGATCATAAAGGAGCCACTCTTGCACGCTGCTTAAAACAACATAGCGAGCATTGCGATCTGTAGAAAATAGGTTTTGCTGGAATGCGTCTAATAAAAAAATGCATATACATAGAGCGATGAAAAAGGTCGTGATGCCAAAAATCGCCTCTCTTTTAGCCGTTTTTTTTTGGTAGTGGGGATTTTCAATGGCAGAGACATGGAGCGCAGAGGTTTCGGGGGGAAGATCATATTTCGAATCGTTCGGGTTTTCCTGAAACGCTACAAAAGCGGCCAAAGCCTTCTCAATCGCATCTTCATCATGCGCCCAAAGGGAGCAAACAACGCGGTCCTCCTCTTTGTTGAAGGCAATTTCACAAGTATTTTCAATCGATAGCGTACGTAAATACGCAGAAAATGCTTTTGCTTTCTGCGGATCATATAGCGAGCCAATCATACGCATTGTTTGATTTTCTCCAAAATCTGGGTCGTGGACCATCCTGGGACTAACGAGACAATATGCAGCCTGCCTCCACAAGAGCGCACAACAGGAGCTTCGATACAATCTTTCCCATATTCTGCTCCGTTGACATGGACATTGGGGCGAATGATCTTGAGAATTGCATTGGGGGTAGATTCATCAAATGAGGTCACATAATCCACAAAATAACAGGCGCTCATCATCTGCATCCGTTTCTTAAGAGGGATGATGGGACGAGAGGCTCCTTTGTAGGAGCGGATCGACGCATCACTATTGAGACAAACGAGCAAAATATCCCCTTGCAACGAGGCTTCATAAATGATGTGCAAATGCCCTGCGTGCAAAAGGTCAAAAGAGCCGTTCAAAGTAACAATCGTTTTCCCTTGTTCACGAAGAGTGGTGATCACACCTTGCAAGTTTGTTGGATCAATTTGCTTTTTTTGGCTTTCTTTTTCCCAGGGGCTCATTAGAAGCTTTCTCTAAGTGTTTGAAGACAAGGGGCACTACTTCATCGTACGTATCGACAAAGTGGACGTCAATGCCTTTTTTTAAGTAGTCGGGTAGTTCCTCATAATCCCTCCGATTATCGACAGGGAAAATGAGGGTATCTAATCCGGAGCGTTTTGCAGCAATCAACTTCTCTTTTAGCCCACCGATACGTAAGATTTTTCCCATCAAGGTGATTTCGCCTGTCATTCCAATATCCGCATTGACCGGCTGATTTCTTAATAAAGACAGAAGAGAGGTGACCATCGTGATTCCTGCGGAAGGACCATCTTTTGGAGTAGCGCCTTCAGGGATATGAATATGCACTTTTTCTTTTGGAAAGTAGAGAGCGTCGGGGGCGTATTTTTTCGAAGTGGAGCTAAGGTAGCTCCAAGCAATTTGCGCCGATTCTTTCATGACATCTCCAGCTTGACCTGTAAGCTTCATCTCAGTTTTTTCTGCAGGAGATTTTGAGGACTCTACGTATAAGGTTGCTCCTCCAAGAGCTGTCCAAGCAAGACCTGTACAAACGCCAACAGGGGTATCATCGTAATACCGGTCGCTTGTAAAAATGGGCTTGCCTAAATAGTTCATTAAATTTTTCTCAGTAATCGTGAGTTTTTTTAACGCATTTTTCTCTTCTTCTGCGATTTTCTTTGCGATTTTTCGCATGATTTTTTTGATGTAATTCTCGAGGCTACGGACGCCTGCTTCTCGCGCGTAACCATGAATGATTCGGGAAAGACCTTGCTTGGTAAAAGAAAGATTCTTTGCTTTGAGTCCCATATCGCGCCGATTTCTAGGAATGAGATATTGCTTAGCAATTTCTACTTTCTCCTCTTCAATGTAGCCTGAAAGCCGGAGGACTTCCATCCTATCTTTTAGCGCTTCTGGAATCGTATCTAAAACGTTAGCTGTCAAAATAAACAGCACTCTAGAAAGATCACAAGGAACATCTAAATAATGGTCCAAAAAGGCTCCATTTTGCTCAGGGTCTAGCACCTCTAACAGAGCCGAAGCGGGATCTCCATGGTAGCTCATGCCAATTTTATCCACCTCATCGATCATCACGACTGGATTCATGGTCCCTACGGTTTTAAGAGCCTGGATCATTTTGCCAGGCATAGATCCAATGTAGGTGCGCCTGTGCCCTTTGATTTCTGCTTCATCACGCATCCCCCCGACAGAAAACCGGTAAAATTTTCGGTTAAGAGCCCTAGCAATGCTCTTTCCAATGCTGGTTTTACCCACTCCGGGAGGGCCAACAAGACAAATGATGCTCCCCTTCACACCTCCAGTCAGCTTTCCTACGCTAATGAACTCAAGGATCCTTTCCTTGATATCTTTCAGACCATAGTGATCTTCTTCAAGAATTTTCTCAGCAAGCTTCAGATCACTCGATTCCTTGCTTAACATGCCCCAAGGAATAGAGGTGAGCCAGTCGATATAGTTGCGGCAAACGCCATACTCAGCAGATTGAACATCTAATACGCCCAACTTTTCAATTTCTTCATCGATGACTTTGGCAACAGCCTCAGAAAGAGTTCTTTTCTTCAACCGTTCACGAAATTTTTCCACATCAAGGCTTTTGTCATCTTTTTCCATGCCGAGCTCTCTACGAATCGCTTTTAGCTGCTCCCGAAGGAAAAATTCCCGTTGCGTTTTAGAAATCGTCGATTCGATCGTCTGATTGATGCTGCTTTGTAGCCTAGTTAGATCTAGCTCTTTTTTTAACAGAGCAAGTGCCTTCGCTCCCCTTTCTCCCACATCAAATGTGGCCAAAATTTCTTGCAATTCTTCCCGGCTTGCGGTCGTAAGAGCTACGGCAAAATCGGAGAGGCGCCCTGGTTCGGTAAAATCAGAATGGCCTAAAAAGACTTGCAACTCCTCCTTGAAAAGAGGATTTAGCTTGAGAAGCTCTTTGATCGTGGTGATGATACTGATCGTGTACGCCTTGAGCTCTTTTTCCATTTTCTTTGGTAAAATGTCTTCCTCAATAGCAACTTTTGCTGCTAAAAATACCGATTTTTTGGCTTTGCCTTGTAAAGAGATCCGCTTTTCCATATTGAGGACTACTTGAGCTCCCCCTTGCTCTAAAGGAATGATTCTAAGAATTCTCGCAAGCACTCCTACGTTATGGAAATCATCAACATCGATCTGATAAATATTGGCTGTTTCGTCTTTGGTCAAAAAAAGCGCGACCAATTTTTCTTCTGTTTGGGCGACGATTTTTAAGACTTCGTAATAACTACCCGGCTCGATCACGATCGGCGCTGCCATCCCGGGGAAAAACGGGCGGCGGCTAAGAGGGAGAATAAAGGCTTCGTTGCGACCTAAAACGGACTTGTTTTTTGGAGTGGTTTTTTTTTCTTTTGGAGATTTCGCTTGTTTTGGAGTGGGGTTCGCTTTCTTGTTCAAAATTCCTCACGATAGCATTTGCCATTAAAAAATAGACATTATCTTACCAGCTAAATTAAAATACCGCAAGGAGCGTCCAAGTCTGCTGAAAAGCAATGGGAGGAGCCTTATGTAGCAGTGTGGCCAGTATATGTAACCAGTATATGTAATAGTACAACGCCCTTCTTATACTCGAAGAAATGGCTCGCAATCTAGGGAGCCTATGAAACCTAAGGATACAACTGCTTGTGAAAAACCCTTTAAACACGTACCTAATAGTCTTCCCCTCTCGATCACGCTCAATCCTTGCGCTACTTCCGTTAGTTGCGCCAATAGAAGATTTCTACACCAAAGCTTTTTGTAGAACAAATCTCCCCGCGGTTTCACAAAGACATGAAAGAACGGCGTACCTTTACAAGAGAATCTGATGACCTTTTTTTCCCTCGACACTAGCGCTCGCAAAGCTTTTTTCACTCTCATAAAAAATGGAAGGATCAAGAAACACCTAGTTTTACTGGGAGATGCTACCCTTTCCTCAAACATCCATCCGCTATTCCAAGAATTTTTATCTCCAGATGAACGCTCCCACCTTCGAGGCATCATTGTAGGGTTAGGTCCTGGAAGTTTTACCGGAACCCGCGTAGGTATTGTTCTTGCAAAGACCTTAGCGTACTCTTTAAAAATTCCCATTTGGGGAGTCCCCTCTCTCGCATTTGTCACAAAAAGCGCAGAAGAAATTTCTGTGCTCGATGCGAAAAAGCGGGGAATTTACTGTTATCAAGAGAACAAGGTCTCTCTCCTTCCTCCAAACAACCTACAATCGTTAGACAATTGCCAAGTTTTTTCTGTAAACTCCGCTCCTTTGGAAGATAAACTGCCAAAAACGACCGTTTCCGAAAGAGACCCAAATCCCCTATTTGCCGCTAAGCCCTACCTATCGGCCACTTCCCGATTCTCTCCGGAAGAAGCGGCCTCCCTGGAAGCCATTTATTTCTAGAAAACGTAAATCCATTGATCTAAATGAAATTCCATTGCTATGATAGAAGATAATTCACTGTAATTATTAGGAAAGGAAAGAATGCCAAGCGTTAGAGTACGAGTTGGAGAGCCTATTGACAAAGCTCTTCGCGCTTTAAAAAAGAAACTAGACAAAGAAGGAATTATGAAATCAGCAAAAGCGCATCGATTTCATGATAAACGTTCTGTAAAAAAACGGGCCAAATCCAAAGCGGCTCAAAAACGCGCAAAAACGGCTAAGAAAAAAGGGTATTAGCAAACGCCTTCTTAGATTGCTAAAAAAATATACTTTTTCCTACAATAGTAGACAAACCCTAACACCCCATTTTTTATGACCGACTATTATAGTACCCTTGGTATCTCACGCACAGCAAGCGCAGAAGAAATCAAAAAAGCTTACCGAAAAAAAGCCCTCAAACACCATCCCGATAAAAATCCGGGAAATCCTAATGCCGAACAGGCCTTTAAGGAAGTGTCTGAAGCGTACGAGGTCTTGAGCGACGAGAATAAACGAAAAGTCTACGATCAATATGGGGAAGAGGGACTAAAAGGATTCGCAGGAGGCGCTGGCGGACCTGGAGGTGGTTTTAGTTCTATGGAAGAAGCTCTCAAAACCTTCATGGGAGCGTTTGGAGCTGGAGGGAACGATTCGATCTTCGATTCTCTGTTTGGCGGCGGATCTGCGCAAAGCCAAGGAGAAGAACTCAGAAGAGGCGCTAGCAAAAAGGTTTCCATCACAATTACCTTCGAAGAAGCTGCTTTAGGTTGTACAAAAGAACTCGTCATCACCAATTTTGTGACCTGTGAGGCTTGCCAAGGAAAAGGAGCAAAATCCCCAAAAGATATTCAAGTCTGTCCCACTTGCCAAGGCAAGGGGCAAGTCTTCCAAAGTAGAGGCTTTTTTTCCATGTCCTCTACCTGCCCTCAATGTCATGGGGAGGGGCGTATCATCACCAATCCCTGTCCCGTATGCTACGGTCAAGGGCGCGTTAAAAAGAAAGAAAAAGTAAAAATCGGCATCCCTGCTGGCGTCGACTCTGGTATGCGTCTAAAAATGAGCGGTTACGGAGATGCTGGAATTAACGGAGGCCCTAGCGGTGACCTTTATGTCGTCATTCAAGTCAAACCTCACGAAGCATTTGAAAGAGAAGGTGACGATGTATACTTACATCTCCCGGTCACGTTTGCCGAGGCTGCTTTAGGCACAAAAAAAGAGATCCCAACTCCCTACAAAGAAACTTGTAGAATTGTTGTTCCCAAGGGAGCGCAAAATGGGACCGTTCTTCGTGTCAAGGGGAAGGGATTTCCTAGCGTTCATGGAGGATCAACAGGAGATCTTTTGGTCAAACTCTTTGTAGAAACTCCCGTTTCTCTTTCCAAACGGCAACAAGAACTCTTACAAGAATTTGCTGAGTTAGAAACCGCTGAAAATCACCCAAGAAAAAAAGGATTCTTTGAGAGGATCCGTGTTTTTTTTTCAGCCTCTTAAAGCCCTATTTTTCGTAATGCTATTGTTCATAAGTGCAAGGCCTACTTACTGCCTTAAACCCATTTCGTTTGTGTTTTTACTAAAAACGATCTAATCGCATCTTGCCTAGTACACTTTAAGACTCTTTTGCCGATAGTGAAGCATTAGAAATATTCCTCCCTATTTTCCCCATAAGACCCAAGGGGAAGCATCCGAAATGACAAGCCGCCTGTTGAAGAAAACCATTCCCAGCCCCAAAAAAACGGAACTGGGAATCTTTTTTCAACGCTTTATTCAATCTCTTTAAAAAAGTGTTGGTAATCGATCACTCCATGCTCTAGGGACTCTCCTCCCCACTTCCAACCCCGTTTGATAAAGGCTTGACAACATGGATCTTTTTGTGTAATGACCCCACGACAAGCAATGGTACGGTCAAGAAAAATCTCTCCGTTTTTGGGAATGATTGTCCCCTTCCAAAGATAAGGATTTTGGACTGGATTGATATCGATAGCGCGCCCGAAAGCGTGCATCGAACTCTCTTTGGGTCTCCCCACAACAGCTCTATAACAAAAACAGGAAGTATTGTTATCTTGACACGACAAACGATCCTGCGCTTTATAAGCATCGATCAAACGGATTTTTTCAATCGGATATCTGATTGCAAAGAGCTCTGAAAAAATCTCTACAACCTCTTGAGCAAGATCTTTATGAACAACCATTTCTCCATCATAGACAAGCCCATCAAATCCCCAGTGATTCATTTGCAAATAACAAAGATCGGTTTTCTGTATATCAGGATTTTCCTTCCAGGAATAGGTCATTTTTTTCGCAATCTCATCGGTAATGGGAAAAATTCTTCCATAGAATTTGGGCTGAGAGAGACGCCTTACTGCTTTTAGTGAATAGTTCGTTGTGGATAAATTCCCTTCAGCAACTCTAGGAATCAAATCTCTTGTTCCTGTATGAATGAATTCTTCCTCCCCTAAATAGATTCCGACATGAATCACTCTTGAGGTTCCAAAAAAGAGTAGATCTCCTGGATTTTGCGGCTCTTGCAAAGATTGTAATAATGGACTCTTTGCTTGCTGACTGCTATTGCGAGGAAGGATTATTCCCATTTGCTTAGCAAGCGTTTGTACGTAGCCAGAACAGTCGTACCCAAAAGAAGAATTTCCTCCCCAAACATAGGGAACCCCTAAAAATTCCTTAGACAATAGTAAAACTTCCGATAAGGTCTTAGGCGCTAGTTTCTCCACGTCACCTATTTGAATCCATCCTGAAGCGCCGCCCAAAAGACGTACAGGAAGCCAGCGTTTTTGGGAATCTTCTAGAGACTCGAGCACTTCGAGTTTTGCGTCAAAAGGCAGGCGCATAACGGGCAAAAAAACGGTATCTTTCGTAGGATAGACAATGCCAACCTGAGAAGAGACTCTAGCTAAATATTTGCTCGATCTCCACTGGGGAAGATCTGGAGTCAGCCCCGATTTTTTACAGTACCCGCGGTACCCTTCTACCGTTTCAGCATATACCCAACCATTGGCAAGTTCTTCAATCATGTAAATAGATTGTCCATAAATGGCTTGAGAATCTAAGGGTGAGGTTTCAGTAGGCTCTTCAAATAGGGTAACCACAGGATCTTTGACCAGATATTTTTGCTCTAAAGAAAAAGTGCTTGCCATATGCGCGTTTCCTTTGCTAAGAAATAAACTAAATAAAATACATAGAATTTTGTATAACATATATCCCTCAATTTTTTACTCAGTAATCATAGACACGTCATGCAAAAGAATACTAGCAAATTCTGGAATGGTGTTTTTAGCTTGATTTTGCTACTTTTCGGCGTTGTTACAAAGGGATTTTCCTCTTCAATCGACCGCGTTTCCAATACCGATATCGCAACTCTTGCCAAAACTTTGGGAGTCGATCCTTCGATTTCTTTAGTGCAAGAGACGCAAAAGCGGTGGCTTAGAAAAAAAGGCTCTGAGCGTTTTACGATTTCTCCGCTGCCAGAAAAGGAAAAAGAGACAGTATTAGCATGGGCCAAAAAACACCATTGCTATTACAAATGGCTCCCACAAAAAACCTCTTACGACACGATCATCATCTTAGGAGCTGAGGTGCACACCATGGCCCTTCGCCTTCGATTTGCAGAAAAACTCCTTTTGCAAGGAATCAAAACAAACAACATTGTCTTTCTAACCGGAAAACGCCCTTTAAGAGATCCTGAAAAAAACTTCTCCCCCTCTTGTGCTACGGAAGACGAGGCAGCTAGGCATCTTTGGCAAACGCATACCATTTCTTCAGAAATACGGAATCTACCCGTTCGCTTCATAGCTCTTGATATGAAACCGATCGGAGAAAATTGGGAAAGACCAAACACAAAAGATACGATAAAAGCCTGGAAAACCGGGCAAAACCGAAACCTAAATGCAAAAGCTTCTCTCTTCATTTCTAACCAGCCTTTTTGTGCTTACCAAGAAGCGGTGATTCAAAGCGTGCTAGGATCATCACCATCTTTTGAAGTAGCTGGAGCAAAATTACGCGAGAGCCATTATGCCGCTCCTGGAGGGGTGATCTTAGATAGCCTTGCTAGGATTTTGTATGAACGTTCCGTGTTCCCTGATAAGGAAGAATAAGGCTTGCGCCATAAGAACTACTGAAGGGTTGTGAGCTCGATTGTCTCAAAAAAACTCTCATCAAGCAAGGCTTGCTTATCTTTACTAAAAAGCGATTAGAAGTGAAGATCTTTACCTGCAAAAGGTAGCCATCTTTTCGTAAATTTTCCTTCTAGAGAAGTACGAGGAATCGCTTTTCCAAAAAAAACTTTGAAAACAGCTACATTTCGTGCAAAGATTTTCCGTAAGAGAGACTGCTTTGGAGGAGCATTATGCGCGCATTAGTCATTGGAAGTAAAGGCACTTTAGGACAAGCGATTGCGCGGCTTTTACAACAGCAAAACGTAGAAGTTCTTACTGGAGGCAGAAGTTCTTGTGATCTCAACTTTGACGCGTATGATCAAGTTTCTGTACAAAAGGCGTTCAAAACAGCTCCGAAGTTTCATAGCGTGATTTGCGCTTTTGGAGCTGCAACATCGATCAAGCCATTAGAAAAGCTGCGTGTAGAAGACTTCCACAAGGCGGCTCAAAGCAAATTATGGAGCCAAATTGGGATCACTATAGAAGCGCTTCACTATTTGGAAGATGGGGGATCGATCACTCTGACTGCAGGAAGTGTTCATGATGAGTTGATCGAGGGAGGCTCTGTAATGGCCACAATCAATCGCGCTCTAATTGGTTTTGTCCGAGCATGCGATGCCCCAAATATACGGATCAATGTGGTAAGTCCCACACTACTCAAAGAGTCGGAAGAAAAATACAGAGAGTATTTTTTGGGGATCAACGCCGTGTCTGCTGAGAAGGCAGCAACGGCTTACATCCGTTCAGTATTTGGTAGACACCAAGGCGCAAATTTCAAGGTTTACGGAGACAAGGCTCCGTAAACCAGAGTGGGCCTTATTCTTAAGCTTCTTCTAAAGCTTGCTCATTATAGGCCGCAAGAGCGTTCATAAAACTTCCAGCTTCTTCATTTGCTGATAGCTCTGCTACCAACGCAGCTAAAGGGTAGCTCACTTCACCACTTTCGCTCGCAACAGGTGCGTGCAGATTGATGGAACATCCTTGCAATAGCTCTGAAAATTCTTGAAGATTGTCGTTATGAAAAGCTTCTACTAAACTTTCTACAAAGGCAGCCGCTTCATCATACGCAGCTTGCTCTCTTATCACGAAAGAACTTGTGATCTCATTTGTTTCAGTGAATTTAGCTGAGTCTATCGCGATAGACATTTCTTGAGCGGGCGTTTTTGCTTCGATTTCTGGCGCATCGATTGCTAATAAAAACATAATTGTCTCCATATAAATCATTTTAAAGTAGAATAAATATGACAAATCTTCAGTATATGTGCAAATAAAAAATAAGCCTTTTCCCCTCTTTTTCTTATGCCAGCGATCACAGATTGCCTAAAAATCGGTGTACACGTTAGATTTCCGGTAAAAAAAAGAGGCTTGTCTTGATTGCTCTATCGGGATTTTTCTTTCTTATGCTCAGCGTTATCGGATCATGGGTCTATCGCAAGCAAGCTCTTTTGCTCTGCTTGATGACTATTGGTACAGCCCTTTGTTTCATCACAATACAAACCTCCTTTTGGGCAGTAGCTGCGCTACTTGTTTTAGGCACGTTTTGGTGCTTTTACAAAAAACGGCAGATCCGCCTGATCTCTTTTATCTGCATCTTAGCGTTTAGTACGTTATTTAAATGGCACGCCATTCCAGGCATGCCTCGCCTGTTTTTTACAGAAAATTTTGCCCTGAGTTTAGATAGCACCCTTGTCGGCCTCATCCCTTTATGTTTTTTTGTCCCTCTAGGAGGAAAAAACGTATGGAAAGTCACCTGTACCCAAGGACTGCTTTTCTCTTTGACAGGCATTGCTCTCATGATCTTACCCGCTCTTTTCTTCAAAATCGTACGATTTGCGCCAGCGCTCCCGTCTTATCCAGCTTTACGCTACGCAAACCAGCTTTTTTTTGTGGTGACTACTGAAGAGGCTTTTTATCGAGGATTTATGCAAAAAGAATTGCCCACATTTTTGTGCCAGCTCACTAAAAAACAAGCGCAGTTTGTGTCCTATTTTGTCACAACCCTCTTTTTTACCTTGGTCCACTGGTTTTGGGTCAGTCAGGCTCTGATGTTGGTTTTTGTGTTTCTAGCTGGAGGTTTGTATGGTCTTGTTTATTTAAAAACGGGCCGCTTAGAAAGCGCGATGTTGTGTCATTGTTTGCTCAACGGAGTTCATATGACCTTTTTCTCTTACCATGCTATGTAACCTTGGAAAATCATAAAAATCACACGCAAAACTTTTTCGTACAAAAATGCATTTTATACGGCTTGTTTCAGAAGCCAATAAGGATAAATGCCTTATCCCACTAAGTGCAACCACTCCCTAGCGTGGACATTTCGACTCTGAAAAACTAGCACAATGATAGCCAGACTTAACAAAAAAAAGATTTCGTCAATAGTGCCTGCTGGTCTTCTATGCATATAAAGATCACTAAAGATTTTTTTCATCCAGTAAAAAGTAAAAGAGAAATCTCGATAAAGCTCTGCAGCCAAAAAATCCATAGACTCTTTAGAAATCAAAGCTTCAGACAAACTGTCGTATTTTATGGATAAGTCCCTATAGAAATTGGCAATTTTCCCAAGCGGCATAGTCTTTTTGTAATCAACAACTTCGTTTAATGGTATTTGCTCGGATTGCTTAAAAATTTCATCAATCTGTATTAACGTTGCTAGATTACTCAATATTTTTCGAATAGGCTCTTTTGCAAACCAAAGTTCGCGTTCGATCCTGCTTATAGACTTCTCGATAACGTATTGCGTATACATACTGCTTCTATAAGGTTTTATTTCCTCGATTCGCATCAATTCTTTATAAGCAACAAGTTTAGGCGGTAGATAATGCGCTGAATCACTCATAGAAGGCTGATTCTTCACATACAAGTCTATATTCCATGTATTCCAGCGGTTTTCACCGTCACACACGTCAAGATGGCTTTCTGAAAGACGGTCGGAATTTCCCCATCTAACAGCATTTTCTTCCGTTAAACCACTACTCCGATATTTGTCGATAAACGTAGAAAATATTTTGCTGGCAATGCTGTCTGCTTCTTCTTTATGCTTGAGTGGAATCAAGCGCAAGTTTTCATCTTTTGATAAATCCAGAGCAAATTGCCGTGCGATAACATTTCCTTGCGCAAAATTTAACACCTTGTCACGCTCCACGCTCTTAGATCCAATCAATGGACTGCAAATGGAATGCTTACCAGGATTGCAAAGATAATTCAATGTAGATTGCAAACTCGTATTATTACAGGAAAAGCTTCCTGTAGAGCAATTGAAGAAACGACCTTGCGTATAAGAAATGGCTTGCGCGTAGGAAATGCCCACACCCACTTGCGCTGCTTTTAAGACAGTATTTGATAAAGCGGTTATAGCTGACTTAGCTAGGTCCGTTACTTGATCGGTTTCAGACAAACTAGAAGATTCTTCCCCCCCCCCTTGCGCTTGGACCACTTGATGAATACAAGCCAAAGCGACCACAGGAACAGTAAATTTGGCAAATGTTTTTACTTGATGAAAAGTCGGTAGGTAAGCGAAATAAGCATTGTTTCTATTTTGCTGATTAACTACATCCATAAAAGCCCCCCCTTTTTTTGAAAGTAATTATAAAAATAAAACAATTTATTGTAAATAAAAAAATATTTATTCAAACAACAATAAATAATTCGACTGTTATATATTTTTCTATAAATTAAAGAAAACTCTCGGATTCACTCCAAGATCGGGAGTAAGATTTTTGTGCTTAAGTAGGATTTTTTGCATCAACTAGATCGCTAAATGCATTATCCCGCTAAGTGAACCCAAGCCCTAGCGTAGAAATTCCACCCTAAGGCTAGCTATTAAAGCTATAGCGAATAGCTAGAGTACAATCAAAGATGTCATCAACTTTTGCCAGTTGATGACAAGTAGACAGGCAATTAGAATGCCGAGAATGTTTGCCTAATTGCGCACTCTTAGCAGCCTATTGAAGATCGTCTGTAGCCGGTGAGCAGTAGAAGAGCTCGCGTTATTGGGGTTTGCAGCGAACACGTCCATAGCCTCTTGATCTGAGTCCATAGCTAAAAATTCCATAGATTCTTGCGAGATAAAGGCTTCAGACAAGCTGTCATATTTTATGGATAAGTCTCTGTAGAAATTTG
>JBCAXK010000011.1:0-34551 GCA_038534095.1 Chlamydiota bacterium
ATCGATAAGATGCCCGCCTCAACAGTTGTCGGAAAGAGCGTCTGACTACCATTGAGCGTATTTGTTAAGATAAGCTTTCCTGTTCCGACCTTCGTCAACCCTCCAGGGCCGCTCACAATGCCCTGCTGCGTTACTGTGAAAGTCCCTGTGTCAATGGTACCTCCGCTCCCTGTAAGAACTAACGTATTTGGTTGGGTTAACGCGGCGCTCGCCTCAAGCGTTCCTCCATTTAGCGTAAGATTCCCCGATCCCAATTGATCTCCAGAACTGATCGATAAGATGCCCGCCTCAACAGTTGTCGGAAAGAGCGTCTGACTACCATTGAGCGTATTTGTTAAGATAAGCTTTCCTGTTCCGACCTTCGTCAACCCTCCAGGGCCGCTCACAATGCCCTGCTGCGTTACTGTGAAAGTCCCTGTGTCAATGGTACCTCCGCTCCCTGTAAGAACTAACGTATTTGGTTGGGTTAACGCGGCGCTCGCCTCAAGCGTTCCTCCATTTAGCGTAAGATTCCCCGATCCCAATTGATTTCCAGAACTGATCGATAAGATGCCCGCCTCAACAGTTGTCGGAAAGAGCGTCTGACTACCATTGAGCGTATTTGTTAAGATAAGCTTCCCTGTTCCGACCTTCGTCAACCCTCCAGGGCCGCTCACAATGCCCTGCTGCGTCACGGTGAAAGCCCCTGTGTCAATAATGCCCCCGCCCCCTGTGAGAACTAACGTATGGGGCTGCGTTAAGGCGGCTGTCGCCTCAAGCGTTCCTCCGCTCAAAACAAGATTGCCTCCACCTAACTGGTCTCCAGAGCTAATCGATAAGATACCTCCCTGAATCGTTGTGGCATACACGGTGTTTTTATTGTTAGAGTTGGTTAAGACGAGCGTTCCTGCCCCTGTTTTTATCACATTCCCAGAGCCAGTGATGACGCCTCCAACCGTTATCTCCGTATTAGCTGACGTATCCATGGTCAAAGGCGTTGCCTTTCTGATCGGCACATTCATGTTATGTGATCCGCTCAGGACCGCCACCGTTCCATTCACTGTCAAAATGCTGTTGTTCAGAGGAATCAGGGTATAGGGAACCGTATTGTTGAAGGTGAGCCCTGTGATGGTAAAATTCTGATCCACGGTAATTGTGCGAGGTTGGGTAATGATCGCGCCAAAATCCGCGGTAGGCTCTCCCGGAGAGCCAGGCACGTTGTTGGGATTCCAATTATTGGCAAAAGACCAGTTCCCATTACTATCGACAGTCCAGACCGATGAATAGAGAAATGCTCCCTGAAAAAAAAATAGGGCGAGCCATAGATATACTTTTCTCATAAATTACATGCCTTGCATAAATATTTTGTTCAGCGCCGTCTCCTTCTGTTGCATTTGGAGGAAAATGTACGTTTTCTATTCTAAAAGCTGTATCATCTCCAGTGACTCTTCATAAATCACACAGATACTTAGGCAAATGCTGCGTAAGGGGCGGCTTTTCAAATAACGTAAACAAGCTCCCAAGGGGACTAATGCCAGTTGCTCTTAAAATTGCTTATAGCAAATCTACCGGAAATGCACGTAGTCTTTTTACGAACAAGCGATGGTCATGAGCCTTTACCGTCTTTTTGTTGCCAATCGGTCAGCGAAAAAACGAAACGCGGCTGCCTCTCCTTCTAACAAACAAGCTAAGCCAAAAAATCCTCTGAGAGCGTTCTCCTCTCCTTCCAAATCGGGCATTAGGAAGAATCCACCCTATTTCCAAGAAAGGGCAAGATGTTTACGAAATCATTTCGAGAAAAATGAACAATCCTCTACAATGCAATTTTGTTTTTAAAGGCTTTTTTCCATGGTGCGCAATTCTCAAAAACTTCCCGATGATTTTTCCGAAGAAAATTACACGAATGTTTCAGAAAAAAAGGAACTACTTTTAAGAGAGCTCGATGTAGTTTTGGAGAAAAAACGGCTGCTAGAAAAAAAAATCGCCACGGCAAA
Source organism: Chlamydiota bacterium (assembly GCA_038534095.1). Taxonomy (GTDB): domain Bacteria; phylum Chlamydiota; class Chlamydiia; order Chlamydiales; family SM23-39; genus JBCAXK01. Next base: position 1,974 of record JBCAXK010000011.1, read on the forward strand.
AAAAGCCGCTTCTCTGCGTGAAGAAGGGCACCCTGAACTCGCCCTTTTCACCACACAAATTGATATGGATCTCATTGAACTCGACGAACTCATTCAAGAAGCAGCTCGATTGAACGACCTCATGAAACTCCTCTAACCATAGACAAATACGATGACAACGCCCTCTTTTTCTGCGTCTCACGAGCGTTACCGTGGTTTTCTTGTAAAAGATGTCCGCTACATTCAACCTTTAGCGCTCTACTCGATAGAACTTGTCCACACAAAAAGTGGCGCTTCGATCATCCATTTGCAAAATGAGGACATAGAAAATGTGTTCTCCATCTCACTACAAACTCTTCCCGCTTCTTCAAATGGCGTTGCCCACATACTCGAACATACAGTTTTGTGTGGTTCAAAAAAGTATCCTGTAAAGGATCCCTTTTTTTCTATGATTCGCCGGTCATTGCACACTTTTATGAACGCATTTACAGGAATGGATTTTACCTGTTACCCGGCAAGCTCAGAAAACGTGACCGACTTTTACAACCTGCTTGATGTTTACTTAGACGCGGTCTTTTACCCAAATTTGACCAAAGAAAGCTTTTTGCAGGAAGGGCACCGTTTGGAATTTGCTGAAGCGCAAAATCCAGCGACTCCTTTGCTTTATAAAGGCGTGGTATTCAATGAAATGAAAGGCGCTATGAGCTCGATGGAATCCCGTTTTTGGCAACACCTTTTTTCCGCTCTCTTCCCCGATTTGACCTACCAATTCAACTCAGGAGGTGACCCTGCCGCTATCCCACTTCTCACCCATGAAGAGCTCATCGATTTTCATCAACAATTTTATTCTCCTGCAAATGCGATTTTCTATTTTTACGGGAATATCGACACCAAAAAACATTTGGATTTTCTGGAAGAAAAACTCTTAAAAGATGCGGAAAAAGTCTCTTTAAAGACCCCTATTTTACAGCAGCCCCGCTTTTCAGAGCCAATCACTATCCAGCGCCCCTATCCTGCGAAAAAAGGGGCTTCTGATGTGATCGGCATCGGCTTTTTAACCACCGGAACTCATGATCTGCAGACCATCATGGCTCTGACACTTTTAGAAAGCATTTTGATGGATACAGATGCCTCCCCATTAAAAAAAGCTTTTTTAGACTTTGGAATCCAAACCGTTGATGCCTATTTCGAAACAGAAATCAGCGAGGTTCCTTTTGTGCTACTTTGTAAAGGTTGCGAAGGGAAAACCGCTGATCAGATTTGTGAGCATCTTTTTTCTACGCTAAGAGCCATTGCTAAGGAGCGCATCCCGCAAGAAAAGATTCAAGAAGCTCTCCACTCTTTAGAGTTTTCCCGAAAAGAAATTTCTGGTGATCACTACCCTTACGGACTGCACCTCTTTATGAGAACAGTGCTTCCCAAGCAGCATGGTGTCAATCTTCCAGAAGCTCTCGAAATCGATGCTCTTTTTTCTAAGCTCAAAAACCAAACAAAAAATCCTGAGTTTCTTCCGCTACTCATTCATAAGTATTTCTTGGACAACCCCCATTTTGTCAAACTCACTTTAACCCCCGATGAGCTGTTGCTCAAAGAGGAGGAGGAGCAAGAGCAGGCGACTTTACGCACGATCAAAGAGCATTTGACAAGCAAACAAACAGCAGCAATTGTAGAGGGAGCAACCGCTCTTGTTCGCTATCAGGCCAAGTTGGAAAACCAGTCATTAGACTGCCTACCGAAAATCGGTCTCAGCGATGTGCGCCCAGAAGCAAAACACCTCCGACTAGACAAGAAAGCTACTTGGCACAATCCCATTTTCACCAATCAGATCGTCTACATCGATGCTTGTATTGCTTTGCCAAGGATTCCCGCTGAGGAACTTCCTTATCTACCATTTTTTGCCGACTTTTTTAGCGAAATCGGAACAAAAAAACGATCTTTTGAACAAAACCTTTCGTTCATCAATGCCCATTTTGGAGGAATTGATGCCTATTTTTCTCTCAACGTACAAGCCAGCGACCCAGAAAAGGCGGCCCCTTTGCTTGTGATCCGTGGGAAAGCGCTCTATAAAAACAGCGCAACTCTTTGCGCTTTTTTACAGGAAATGCTCGATGAAATCGACTTTTCTGATGAAAAGCGTTTAGCCCATCTTCTCGCTAAAGAACAGGTTGAAATCAAAAGTCAGATGGTTTCTCATGCGATGCACTACGCAAAATCGCGCGCCCGTTCCGGACTGAGTCCAAGTAGTTATCTTCACGATCTGCTCTACGGTTTTCGCTACTTTCAAACTGTAGAAAAACTTGGAAAGAACCCCCAAAAAAGCGCCCAGTTTTTATCCAAGCTATTTTCGAAGTGGAAAACATCTTTTTTCCAAAAAAAGATCGACTGGGTCATTACGGCCGACGAGGAGCACTATGCGCATTTGGCGCAAGAGAACTTTTTTGGACTGCTTGAAAGGCCTCAAGAAGACGCCAACCCCTTTTCGATGGATGATGTCCCCTTTTCTTCCCAGGAATCTGAAGGGTGGACCGTCCCCTCCCCAGTCGCTTTTACAGCGCTTTCGATGCCCGCTCTTCATTATCAAGATCCCAGCTGCGCTGGTCTTCTTGCCGGCGCCGAGCTCATGCAAAATCTTATACTTCACAAAGAAATCCGGGAAAAAGGGGGCGCTTACGGCTCAGGAGCCGACTTCGATCCTGTGCGAGGAGACATCACCTTCCGAGCTTATCGGGATCCCCATCTCTTTTCTACAGTCTCGATTTTCCATCAAGCTGTGGAGGAAATCTCACGTGGACGCTTTACTAAGCAAGACTTAGACGACGCTATCTTAGGTGTGATTCAAGATCTCGACCAACCTATTTCTCCAGGATCTGAGGGGCTAACCGCCTATTTGCGACAAAGCAAAGGAATCACAAAAACCGTCTACCAAACTCTTCGAGATCGGCTTCTTGCCCTCACAAAAACCGACATTGAAGCGGCGCTTACTCAGATCATGGGAAACCGCTCTTCCACGCTTGTGAGCTTTGCGAGTGAAGCGTTTCTTGCAAAAGAAAACCAGCAAACCAAGACGCCTCTTCCGATAAAAAAAACGTAGCGCTTTCTACAAAATCTCCTATAATGAAAAAGGCAAAAGTATGAGGAGTATGTCATGAATCCCTTTATTTTTTTGATGATGATCATCATCTCGCACCTCGGTTTTGCGGCGAGTTATCAACCTTCAGAAAAATTTGACTATTTAGAACAAACCTCCAAGGCATTTACAGAAATTGCAGAAAAAAATATTCCGGCTGTTGTCTTGATCAAAACCCAAATGCAAAAACAAAGAGGGCCCACCTCAGGTTTTTTCAGCCCACATCCCGATCCATTTTTTGAGGATTTCTTACGCCGTTTCTTCGGTGAACATCGGATGGAAAATTCCTCCAATCCTTACCACGGCGCAGGTTCTGGTTTTTTTGCAAGAGAAGATGGGTACATCATCACCAACCATCATGTCATCAAAAATGCGAACAAAATCCTTGTTGTCACTCATGATGGGAAAGAGTTAGATGCAACGGTTGTCGGTGAAGATCCAAGAACCGACCTTGCTGTGCTGAAAGTAGATGTACAGGGGGCAAGCTGCATTGAGTTTGCCGATTCCAATCTTCTTGTAGTAGGAGAGTGGGTTGTGGCAATCGGGCACCCTTATGAGCTGAACCATACCGTGACCGCAGGCATTGTGAGCGCGACACAAAAAACGCGCGATCACCTTGATAAAATCACGCAGTTAGGCGGACTAGTACAAACAGATGCGGCCATCAACCCGGGCAATTCTGGCGGCCCTTTGCTCAACCGGGATGGAAACCTCATTGGGGTAAATGTTGCTATTGCTTCAAATACAGGAAGTTTTACCGGGATCGGTTTTGCAATCCCAAGCATGACCGCGAAATACGTATTCGATCAAATTGTAGAGCAAGGATCGGTCGATAGAGCTTACTTGGGCATTATGTTACAAAATATTGATCAAGAGCTGGCAGCAGCGACCAATCTGACGGCGCATAGCGGCATTCTCATCACAGAAGTATTGCAAGGATCTCCTGCTCAGAAAGCGGGGCTACAAAATGGAGACATCATTCTAGAAATGAATGGAACGCCGGTCAAAAGCATGAACACCTTCCGGAATCAAATCGCCTTAATGCCTCCGCGGACGGCTGTTGCCTTGAAAATTCGTAGGAAAGAAACGACGCTTGCTATCGATGTCATCTTAGGTGTCTTATCCGAATTGGAAGAGAGTGCAAAACAGATGTTCGAAAAGCTGGGCATTGAGGTAGAAGATTTCAAAAACCTATCGCCCGATGTCTTGTCCCGTTATGGACACTCTCCAAGCTCTTCTGGCGCTCTTATAACAGGTGTTCAGCAAGGATCCCCGGCAAAGGCGGCTGGCATTGCAACGAGCCAAGTCATCACAGGCGTTGTCATCGACTGGAATAATCAGAGGAAGATCGGGAGTGTACAAGATCTCCGAGATGCGCTCAAAGAGCTAGGCGATAGAAAGCACATCGTTCTCATTGTGCGACATAAGAATTTTCAGCGTTACTGCACTCTCAAAATTTCGTAGGGAAAGAGGAAAAGCAGCGCTGTTCAAGCTGTTTATCTCTGTAAGATGACGAGCTAGAGGAAAAGATTCCTCTAGCTCAGCCCACAGTTCTTAGTGGATCTTTTTTTTTACGGGGTTTCCCGTTTTCCCGATCCCTTTTGATCTAGAAATAGGAAACTACTTGCCTAGGAAAAAAGATCATCAGAGGGCAAATGCAGTAGAGTTCAACGCAATTTTCTAATGAACTTTTGAAACACAGCGCTCTTTTCGACCGTCTTAAACGCTGTTTCAGATAAGACAGCATCTAAAGGAAGTTTGCTGAGATTGTGCGCGCTTTGGAGCCAGCCACCAGAAAACTTTGCGTTGCCAAGGTGACCATAAGCGCGCGCATTACGAAGAGCAACATCGACTGTTTGAAACTCTTTAAAACACTCGGTCGATAGCTCGGTCACAAGAACATAATCCTCCTCCTCAAAGGCAAGATCATGCAAAGCATAAAGAGCGTCCTTTGTTAGTAAGCGGCGCACCTTATAGAGGGTTTCGTACCCCTCTTTTTTTCTCCCTTCTCGGTAGTACAATAGACCTAAATATTGTGAAGCAGTTTGATAAATCATCCCCGTTTTTGCCCGTTCGACGATCTCTTCAAAGGCGACAATTGCTGCTGCCTTTTTCCCTTCGAGCAATGTTTTTTCCGCCTCAAAAAGCTGCTGTTTTAGCTCTTCATCTTTATCCGATGAGGAGAGCTCTTTAGAGGCTACCCATGACCGGTAACTTTCAAAAGCAAATAGGAACAAAATAACCCCTCCGATATACGCTTTTCTTAGTAACAAAAACGCAGAAAGAGAGGAGGCAAGTACCATGGCGATAAAAAAGGCCATTTTGATCCCTCTTACTCCAAACAGCGCCTCTAGAACAATCCGAAGAAGCTGCCCGCCATCTAAGGGGAGTATCGGAAGTAAATTGACAATAGTCCAAAAAATGTTCACAAGAGCAAGGTATTGCAACGCGTTGTTCACGAGCAGAGGAAAGGCCCAGTTCAAAAACAAAAGTCCGTAGGCAAGAGCCCCTAAAAGAACTCCAGCAATAGGGCCATTCAGAACAATCAAGAACTGACGAAAAAGACTAAGATGGCTCGCTTCATACGTCGTTACTCCACCAAAAGCTGTGAGGGTAATTTCTGGTTTTTTCCCAAAGCAAAGAGCTGTAATCGCATGTCCGTATTCATGCACTAACACTGAGAGAAAAATGACGACCATCCAAGTCAAGACGAGTAAAAAACTGTAGGGCGTATAGAAGTACCCAATGAACGCTGAAACAAGCCAAAACAAGGGGTGGATCGATAGCGGAATTCTTCCAGGAAGTCGGATCATAATGCATTCTCCAAGATGGTTGTTGCTAGTGGCACCAAATCGGCCAGTTCTTCTGCTACAAACGGGCTTTTTTTGGCAAAAGTTTCTACAATAGGCCGATCTCTTCCTAAATGAAAGTGTCTTGTTCTTTCCCCAGCAATGTAGAGGCCCAACGGTTTTTTTGTTCTCTGCTTAGAAGGCGTTTCGAAAAGATCAGCAAGCTCTTTTTCCACCTCATCCCCTTTTTCGCCTAACAGTAAAACAGCTTTGGTGCAAGGGTCCTCATCAAATAACCGAAGCGCATCAAAAAAACCCATCCCCAGCAAACGATCTGATCCAATAGAAAGGTGGGTGGAAATGCCCATCTGCTCCCTAGATAGGGCGCAAGCTACCTCATATCCAAGAGATGCCGATCGAGAAAGGATGCCAAGGCTACCACGCTGATAGGCGCCAGGATGTAAGAACCCCGCGAAACAAACTTCTGGGGTGATGATTCCAGAGGAACTTGGGCCAATCAAGAGAGAAGAGCTAAATCGAAGGCGCTGTTTGATTTGGAGCATATCATGTATAGGGATTTTTTCCGTAAAGCAAAAAATCTGAGGAATTGCGCAAGCGATCGCCTCTAATATCGCCTCTTTGGCTCTTTCGGGAGGGGAAAAAATGATGCTCGAAAAAACAGGCGTCCCGTTTTGCGCCTCTTCTACCGAAGAAAAGCGGGGGATGCCCAACCAGCCGTCCCGAAATGGTTTAGGATCGATGTAACCCACAATATTCATTCCATACGCAAGGGATTGCTTTAGCGAGAAAAGAGCTTCATAACCTGTAATGCCTTGCGCAATGATGGGCGTTGTTTTCTCAATGAGTAGGCTCAATGTTTCACCCCGTTGACAACCATATCTATCCCATTTTCTAACTGCTCTGCCCAGGCAATCATCCTGTTTTTTGACTGATTTTTCCCTAAATAGAGCTCTTCTGTATCCCCGATGCAAACCACAGGTACCTTGCGTGGTGATCGGCAAAGCACTTGAGAAAACAGGCGGTCTAACGCCTGGCAAGAAAACTGCTTGGGCGTCAAATAGAGCAAAATAGCTTTGGTCTTTGTATCTGCAAGAAGAATCCGAAAGCCTGCGTGTAAACGATCGAGTGACACGCCTCTTTCCACGTTCAGCAAGCAAGAAGCCTCCTCCCCTAATTGCGCGATTCTATCTAAAATGGCGTAACCAATCCCCAGTCCGCTAACCACGCACCCAATCTTGCCCCCAAGAGCGTGATATTCTAAATCAAATTGTTCTGCGATCCTCTCCTCTAAAGTTAAGAGCAAAGGATCGTAAAGGTTTGCTAGCTCTTCTCGTAAGACGCACGACCTTGGATCAAAATACATCGCCACTTCTGCAATAGCGTAATCTCCTGCCCCGCTTCTTCCCACTACCTGCACGGATAAAGAGGTGCTATGCAGAGTACAAAATAGATCGAGACCTTGTTGTAATAAAGAAGCAAAAGAGGGGTTTTTCAGCATGTTCACCCCCCGTTCTTTTACCCTTTCTCCAGGTAGTAACGTCCAAGAAAATGGGACTTTCAAGAACTCCCCTTCTATTGTATACCCCCCTTTTGCGTAGCAAATCCCATAACGGATTTCTCCAAGCTTAGGCCAAGGGGGAATCTCTTGTAACAAGAGTCGCTGAGCAGGCATCGCATCTTGATTCCGCTCAATCAACGTCCTAGCAATAGCAAGCACCTCATCTTTAGAGTGGCCAACCTGTTTTTCTGCCGACTCTCCTTGCAGCTGAATGCTTGCTTTTTGCATTTCCATTCCCCGCAAAAAGACGTTGACCTCTTCAAGTGTCTTCGCAGAGCCAAAGCGGAGAAGAGGGAACCCTTGCGATCGCAACAAGTGTTTGGCTTGATCTTCCTGTACGTACATCATCCTCCCATTCTGTCTTATCCAGTACTCGGTGTTTTCTGGCAAGAGGCGGAAGAAAAAGAAGGGGGAGCGTTATAACCCTTTTTTCTGTTTCCACCCTTCCAAATACGCGAACGGGGAATGAGAGCCGCCTCTCGCAGAAAGGGTCGTAAGAAAAAAGGGATCTTCTTGAGGGTTTGCCAGTAGCGTGATAAACTGAAAGGTAAATCTTCCAAGGTACTATGTTTCAATCGATCAAACGCACATTTCAAAAAATTCGCTCCTCTTTTACCTCATTTAAGTCACAATTAGGCCGCAAAATTCGGGAGATTTTTTCCAAAAATGTGGATGAAAGCTCCTTTGAAGAATTGGAACAACTCTTATTTGAAGCCGACCTTGGAGCAGAACTGGCGAGCTCTTTGGTCGATCAGGTTCGCCTGCTTTATAGAAAAGATCCCGATCTACCACCAGAAAAACTGATCGCCTCGATCAAACAAGAGCTCCTGTCGATCCTGATGCCTACAAAGCCTCTCCCACTCTTAGCCTCACCCCACATCATTTTGATGGTCGGAGTGAACGGTTCGGGGAAAACCACCACCATTGCAAAACTAGCTAACTACTATAAGGAGCAGGGGAAAAAAGTCTTGATCTCTGCCTCCGATACATTTCGAGCAGCGGCTGTGGAGCAGGTGGAGCATTGGGCAAAAAAAATCGGTGTGGACCTTGTAAAATCGGCTCCGAAAGCCGATCCTTCTAGCGTCGTTTTCGACGCTATTACCTCTGCGATGGCAAAAAATGTCGATGTGGTTTTAATCGACACCGCAGGTAGGTTGCATACAAAAACTGATTTGATGCAAGAACTGGCCAAAATCACAAGAACCGTGAGAAAAAAAGTACCAGAGGCTCCCCATGAAACGTTTTTGGTGATCGACGCCTCTTCAGGACAAAATGCGATCGATCAGGCAGAAATCTTTGATCAATACACAAACATTTCATCGATCATTTTAACCAAACTCGACGGGAGCGCAAAAGGGGGCATTGTGGTTGCGCTAAAACAGAAAAAAAATCTCGATGTCCGCTTCGTGGGCACAGGAGAAAGCGCATCCTCTCTCAGCCCTTTTGATCCCGAAGCCTTTGTGGAGGCTCTGCTCAAAGAGTAGTGGTTATGGACGAAGAACGTAAGCGCCTTTTGCTTTGGATTGAAGATTTCACAGCCTACTTAGAAAAAACCGAGCCTCCTGTTTTCCTTGAGCAGGGTCAAGGGTTACTGCCTGGCCCCTTTCGAAAGGAATCTTCTGTGAAAAAAACGCTCAAGCTCCAAGTCCCCAAACAGGTTGAGCCCCATCCTCCCGCAGCTAAGAAGGAACCTGCGCCCCACCCTTCTCCAAAAGCCCGTCAGAAAGATCCTTCTCCGAAAGATACCTTTGCCGACGTAAAAGCGACCATGAAAAAATGGAACCTTGCCCCTATTCTCGAAGAGATCCCCTGCGATCTTTTGGCAAAAAAAAAACAACAGGCCTATCTTCATAGCGGAAATTTTAAGACCATCACCATTCTTCGAGCCCATGAGCAAGGAGCAGAAAAACGTTTCTTAGAAGACCTCACTTTTGCTATCCAGACCTATTTCGCTCCTGCAAAACTCGCCTGTTACAAAGAAGATTGGGACCTGCCCGAGCTTGTGACTAAAAGCGGTTGCAAGTACTTCATTGCGCAAAAAAGCTCCCTATTTTCCTGCTCAAAACTGCTCCCATTTTATCAAGAAAATGGAGATCAAAGCCGCACATCTTTAGGGGGCGTACCCATCCTATTTTTAGATGATCTCTCTTCCTACTTTCTGGAGCCTGCCAAAAAACGCTCCCTATGGAACGAGTTACAAACGACCTTGCCCCATCTATGAAATACGCTCTCATCGCTCTTCCCGAGCATCCAACCATGGCTTTTGATTACTCGATTCCCAAGGATCTTGAGGAAACCCTTTTCACTGGAAGTCGAGTTGAAGTATTTTTCCGCAAAAAAAGAAAAGTGGGTTACGTCATCAAAATCAAAGAAAGGACAGAGTTTGCAACGGTTTTGCCCATTTCTGCCCATCTTCAAGAAGGGAGCGTTTCTTCTTCCCTCCTTTCACTTGCCGAGTGGATGGCGCTTTACTACTGCGCTCCTTTAAGTAAAGTCCTCTTTACGATGATCCCTTCGTCTATTCTCAATCCCCCCGAGGAGCGCACTCAACTCGCCTTAGTACTTGCCCGCGCGCAGAAAGAAACCTTAGAGGAGATTGCAAAGCTTCGCGCCTGTTTTCCTAAAAGAGCCCTTGTTTTAGAAAAAACGCTCCAAAAAACGCCCCTCCCTCTACAAGAAGTCGCTCGTTTCCGATCTCAAGTAGCAACCCTTTGCAAACAAAAATGGCTCAAAAAAACGGCGATACCTCGCGCCTCTGAACTCTTGTTACAAGAGGAATTCTTCCCTTCAAAAAAAAAGAGCTTAACCCTTGAGCAAAAAAACGCCTACCTTACCATCACACAGGCTTTAGAAGAGCGCCGTTTTCGTTCGTTTCTTCTCCACGGGATTACCGGTAGCGGAAAAACCGAAGTCTATCTGCAACTCACAGAAAAGGCGCGCCTTTTGGGAAAAGATGCGCTAATTCTTGTTCCCGAAGTGGCCCTCACTTCTCAACTGATTGAAAAATTTCGATCGCGGTTTCAAGAGCCTATTGGCATCATTCATCACCAGCGCTCTCCAAAAGAGAAGCTTAGCGACTGGAAAAAGATGGAACGTGGAGAGCTCCATATTGTCCTTGGAGCAAGGTCAGCCGTTTTTGCTCCTCTCAAGAATCTAGGCATCATCATCATCGACGAAGAGCACGACTCTTCGTACAAACAAAGCGAGGAGATGCCCACCTACAACGCAAGAGATGTGGCCATTAAACGGGGATCTCTCCTCTCTTTGCCTGTTGTTCTCGGCTCAGCGACCCCCTCTTTAGAAACCTATTACAAAGCAAAAAGTGGCAAATACACGCTGCTTTCTATGAAAGAGCGAGCAACCTCCTCACCTCTTGCCCCCATCACCATGATCTCGATGGAAAAAGAGTATGAAAAAGCGGGGGGATTCACCCACTTTTCTGCTCCTCTCATCGAAGGAATCAAAAAAAGGGCCGAAAAAGGGGAACAAACGTTACTCTTTTTCAATCGGCGCGGCTATCGCACCTCACGCGTATGCCTGAAATGCAACAAACCTCTCCGCTGTTCTTCTTGTGATATTTCCTTAACGTTTCATAAGAAAGAAAATCTCATGCGGTGCCATTTGTGCCACTTCCAGACAAAGCCTCCGAGAAACTGCCCCTACTGCAATGCGCTTGATCTTGTGACGTACAAAGGATTTGGGACAGAGCATATTGAAAGGTCCTTAAAAGCGCTTCTTCCCACGATCAGAACGCTTCGAATGGATCGGGACACAACGCAAAAAAAGGGTTCACACGAAGAGTTGTTCCGCGCGTTTCGCTCAGGAAAAGCGGACGTCTTGATTGGAACACAAATGATCGCTAAGGGCTTCCACTTCCCTGCTGTGACTCTTGTAGGCATTCTCCACCCAGAAAGAACGTTATTTCTTCCCGATTTTCGCGCTCCTGAAACGGTGTTTCAGCTAGTGACCCAAGTTGCGGGAAGAGCGGGAAGAGCTGACCTAAAAGGGGAAGTATTGATCCAAACGCACCTTCCAGAAGATCCTACCTTACTCCTAGCACAAAAACAGGACTATACCCCTTTTTACGAAGAGGCAATCGAAGGGAGAAAGCTCTTTTTATACCCCCCTTTTTCTCGAATGATCAAAGTGCTCATTTCTTCGCCTAAGCAAAACGAAACGCGCCTTTGGGCCGAAAGATTCCATCAAAAGCTTGGAGAAAAGCTGCAAAAAGAGCACATTTATCCAATAACAGAGCCGGCCCATGAAAAAGTGTGCGGCCGTTTTCGTCTCCATATCCTCATACGAACAGGGCAGATTAACAAAACGAGCCTTCTCGTTAAGGCGCTGCTCACAGAAATCAAAATGCCCCGCTCTCTTCGGATTTTAGTCGATGTAGATTGTCTATCGACTCTATAATTCTCTCTTATGCAGGCTGGTAGGAGCTTAAATGGGATTGTGCCCGGTTCACCTCTTTTGAAGCCTGCCAATAACTGTTGAGCGAAAGGAACGTATAAAGCGCATAAGGAATCGTAAATGCAACGGCTAAAGGAAATATCCCTGTAACAAACAGAGCAACTGATAATGCAACCGTAAGAAGCCCACCAATCACTCCACTTCGATACAATTCTTTTTGCTTTTGTAACGCCTTTTGTATTTCCACTAACTTTGCTTCTTTTTTTGCTTTTTGCTTGGCGACACCCTCTGAAATTTCTGTAACCGATTTTTCATCTTTCAGTACATTTGCTACATTTATTGCAGCCTTAGAGAGATTCGAAATCACGCGGTTGAGGATTCCGTCAGCAGAACTGGAATTGAATCGTTGCATCTCTTGGTGGTGTTGCCGGATTTGATAAACAAAGACAAATGGAGATGCTACCGGAATCATCGGCAGACTCGTGAAACTACAAAAACCGCTCATCAACACCTCCTAAAGATCAGTAGAGTGGATTGTGTATCCAGATTGCGATTGGGTAACCATCTTCGGTGAGAGGAATTTTTCTGGTCATCCTTATCGGCAAGCAGGATATTTACAGACTTTTAGTGAGAAATTTCCAAATATTGCTTTAGAAATCAGAAGAAAATTGTCTCCCAAAAGAATAATAAATACCATAAATTTTAAGATCAATGAACAAAAAAATCTAGCAAAATACGATGCCCACTACTCGGGATTTTTTAAAACGCAACCGCTTTTCTATTCTAAGGAGTGATCAACTGCCCCTTGCTCTCCTTAAAGAACCCATTACTTGCTTTTGTCCATGTTTTTCTTGTCAAATTGCATAGACAAATATCCCATAAGAGATAAAAATAGAAGTCTTATGAAGCCCGATTATCACAATCAAGAAGAATTTCAAAAACGGTCTCAAAAAGTGGCTGATATCCGCTCTTTGGGCGTATCTCCTTACCCCCATTCTTCCCCAGATTCTCCAGCCTTAGAGACCTTACAAACCCGTTTTGCAAATAGCGAGTCATTTTCCGCAGATGACGCCGCTCAAAGCTCTAGTCCTCTTGTTTCTGCTTCAGGGCGTTTAGTGCTCTTTCGCGCCATGGGGAAAAATGCGTTTGCCCATATCCAAGATGATACGGGAAAATTTCAGCTCATGTTCAACCGGGAACTGACAAAAGTGACTGGATTAGGAGAAGATGAGCCGATTACCCCCCTAAAGTTCATCGAAAAAAAACTCGACCTTGGGGATATTATCTACGTAGAAGGGCATATTTTTCGGACAAAAAAAGAAGAGCTCACCATCTACGTAAAAACGCTCACCCTACTCTCCAAAGCGCTTCTCCCTCTTCCTGATAAATACTCTGGTTTGCAGGACAAAGGTGTTCGGTACCATAAACGTTGGCTCGATCTGATTGCTAACCCCTCTTCGATGGAAAGTCTCAAAATGCGTTCTAAGATCGTCCACTCTGTTCGCTCATTCATGCATGATCGTGAATTTTTAGAGGTAGAAACGCCTATTCTCCAAAGCGTGTATGGAGGCGCTGAAGCCTCCCCCTTCAAGACCGTCTTACAAGCAGAGCATAAGGAAATGTACCTGCGCATTGCTTTGGAAATTTCTTTAAAAAAACTCCTTGTAGGCGGGCTGCCAAAAATTTACGAGATTGGTAAAACTTTCCGCAATGAAGGGATCGATCGGACGCACAATCCTGAATTTACCATGCTAGAAGCCTACGCTGCTTTTTGGGATTATCACCAAATGATGGACTTTGTCGAAAAACTCTTTCAATCTGTGGCAAAAAATGTCTTGGGGAAAACCTCTATTTCTGTCGATGATGGATCAGGATCCCCTTTTGAACTTTCGTTTGCCTCTCCTTGGAAGAAAATGTCGATGAAAGAATCGATTCAAGTCTACGCAAACATCGACTTTGATGCGTTAAGCGATCAGGAAATCTCTGAGCAATTGACCAAGCGCTCCAATCTTACGAAAGAAGAGATCGAAGAAGCCCTACCAAAAAATCGCTCTAACAGCAGAGGCCCTTTGATGGCGCTGGTTTTTGAAGAGCTTGTAGAAAAACACTTGGTACAACCCCACCACATTACAGACCATCCTGTAGAAACGACGCCCTTTTGCAAGCCACATCGGAGCGAGCAAGAACAAAAAGAGGGCTTGGTGGAACGTTTTGAAAGCTTTATTTTAGGGACAGAAATCATCAATGCCTACTCAGAGCTTAACGATCCCCTATTGCAAAGAGCCTTATTAGAAGAGCAACAAACCTCGAGAGAAGAGCACCATCCGATTGATGAAGACTTTATTGAAGCGATGTGCCAAGGGATGCCTCCAGCAGGTGGGGTAGGGATCGGTATCGATCGCTTAGTGATGCTACTGACCAAGGCGGCCTCAATTAAGGATGTTCTCTTTTTCCCTTTGTGATTTTTTCTTCAAAGAACCTTGTGTTTTCCTGATTAAGAATCCTTTGCATCTCTCTTCACTACAAGAGAGACGGCTCCTAAAAATCCCTCTTATTCCCAAGAAATCAGAGAAACGTCCTTTCGATAAAAACTTCTTTCTCAATAAGGAAGAAAGGCCAGCGCTCATGAGAAGACATCGAGTAGTAGGAAAAGAGCTCGTAAGAAGGTAGAAGGCGCCTAGGTCCACCTTGAGCGTCTCATCAGACAATCACAAGAAGAGTAGCACCTAAATACTTACAAATCCAAGGCTCAAGGAAGCTACCGATTTTTTAGCTCTGTTTTTTTACTCGGGCGCCAGAAGGGGTGTCTTCAATGAGGTACCCTGCAGCATGGATCACATCCCGAAGCCGGTCTGCTTCCTCCCAGTGTTTGTTCCTTCTTGCCTCTTCTCGTTTTTCAAGAGCGTCTATGATCGTTTTCGGCGTTTTTTCTTCTGAAAAAAAGCAAAAACCGAATACAGAGTCCATCATCTTGATGATAGCAAGGAGATGACTTGCACTTTTTTGTGAGAGTTTGGTCTGATCCATCAATAAATTGGCTTCACGAATCAAGTCAAAAAGGGCGCTCAAAGCTAGAGAAATATTGAGATCATCGGCAAGAGCCTCACGAAACTTTTCTAGAAAGCGGTCCCCTAAAGAGGGATCTAAGGAGCCCGCATCTTCCACCTTTTCTAATCGGTAGATACAGTCCCGAATCCGGCGTAAAGAGGCGTTCGCAGCGCTCAAGCCTTCGAAGGTGAAATTGAGCTGGGCGCGGTAGTGCACGTGCAAAAGAAGGTAACGAATCGTAGCTGGAGCATGCCCCTTCTCAAGAAGATCACGCAAGGTGTAGAAATTGTTCTTCGATTTCGACATTTTTTTCCCATCAACAATCAAGTGGGCAGCGTGGCACCAAAGGTGGACAAACGGCTTTCCAGTGTAACACTCTGATTGAGCGATCTCATTCTCATGATGGGGGAAAATATTATCCACTCCTCCGCAGTGGATATCGATCGTATCCCCAAGGTGCTCCAAGCACATGCAAGAACACTCAATATGCCAGCCAGGTCTCCCTCTGCCAAAAGGACTCTCCCAGAAAATGGCTCCATCACGATCTGGATTGTGCGCCTTCCAAAGCACAAAATCTGACGCATGATCTTTGTCATATTCGTCCTCAAGGCGATTGGAAGCGCCGTGCTGCAGCCCTTCTAAAGAGAGGCCAGAAAGTTTTCCATAGTCTCGATAAGAGGCAATAGAAAAGTAGATACTCCCATCAGGGCTTTTGTAAGCATGCCCCTTTTTTAGGAGCGTTTCAATCATACGAATCATTCCTGGGATATGTTCGGTCGCTTTAGGGTAGGCATCTGCAGGCAAAATACGTAGAGAGGCTAAATCTTCTGCAAACGCCGTTTGGTACGTAGAACAAAATGCATCCAAAGACTGGCCGCTGGCAATCGCTCCTCGGATCGTTTTATCATCCACATCGGTAATATTCATCACGTGCTTTACCCGGTAGCCTAAAAAAAGGAGCGCCCGTTTTAAAAGATCTTCAAACATATAGGTGCGTAAGTTCCCGATATGCGCGTAATTGTAAACGGTAGGTCCGCAGGTATAGAGGGTGATGTTTTTGTTAGTAACAGGCGATTTCTCGCGAGTTAGTGTATTGTGGAGTAGTAAAGAGCTCATACTAAAAATTCGTCTTGGAGCTTACGGTAATCAATTTTTCCTGTTCCTGTAAGAGGAATCTGCTCTAATTTATGGATATTTTTGATTTTTACCAAGCGAGAAAATCCGGCCGACCGGAGAATACCATTCGCTACGTGCAAATCGAGATCCATTGTTGTGAAGAGTACTAAAACCGAGAGCCCCTCTTTTTCTAAACAAGAAGCGGCAAAAGCAGGAAGCTCCCCTGCAGGAAATTGCGCGCGAATGGCTTCCTCAACAGCACCTAGACTCACCATCTCTCCCCCAATTTTTGCAAACCGTTTGAGCCTTCCCGATAAAACGATGTTCCCTTCCGCATCAATATACCCAAGATCTCCAGTCATATACCATTTCTTCCCAGAAAACTCGGTAAACGGGCTCTTGACTTGATTGAGGTATCCAGAAAAGACCGAGGGACCCGAAACACAAATCTCCCCTTCCGTTCCTTCAGGAAGAGGCTGCTTTGTTTCAGGATGTATCGTATGGCAAGATACGCAAGAAATGGGCTTGCCCACTCCAATAAGGGGCTTGCCCGTTTCGTTCATCGCCACAACAGGTGAACACTCTGTGATTCCGTACCCTTGTACAAAATGTCTAGCCGGTTTTAAGGCGGCTACGAGATCAAGTACATTTTGAGACGGTTTTTCTGCGCCTGAAATGATCAGCCGCAACGATGCAAGTTCATCATTTTTCGCTAAATGGAGCACGCTACGCAGAAAGCTGGGAGGGGCTGCAAAAATCGTTGCTTTCCAACGTTGAATCCCTTTGACAAGAGCAAATCCGTCGGTAGGATCGGGATAAAAAGCGGTTTTTAATCCAGAAAGAATCGGGAAAAGGCCGGTAACAGAGAGCCCAAAAGAATGGAACGTGGGTAGCACCCCAAAAACAATATCATCGTTTGTAACGGGAAGGCTTTTCAGAGCCGACTGCTCGTTGATGAGAATATTCCCATGTGTTAGAGGAACTCCTTTAGGGAGCGCTTCTGTCCCACTCGTAAACAGGATCACAGCTACATCATCTAATGAAACGTGTTGCAGACGAAATTTACGCAAAATCGAGCGCCTAGAGCGCACTGATGTGATGAGCGTCTCCAGTTTTGTTTTGATCGACATGTTTTTCCGGTAATCTTCTAAATACCGGATTTTTTTCAGCATCTCCCCAAATTCTACGTGAGACAATTTTTCCAAAAATTTCCACGAGGAGATCACCACCTCACAGTGGGTTTGCTTGAGGCTGTCATTCAAAAATTTTGCGCCAAGCGTCCAATTGAGCATGACAGGCACCTTGCCTGCGAGCATTAACGCCAAAGTCACAATATAAGCGACTGATGAAGCGGGAAGAAGAACGCCTACATGTTTTGTAGAAATCGCGCGAAATTCTAGAGCTAAGGCAATCACCGCTTTTTGCATTTTCTTGTAGCTAAGCACTCCAGAAAGGTGGTCTGCGCAAGCGGCGTGAGTTCCCATTCGATGACAAATCCTTAGATACGCATCGATAAGATTTTTCCCTTCCGGAGGCATAACAGGAGGACGGTTCTCCTCTTGCGGCCAACAATGCCCTTCTTCCTCCTCATCCCGGCTCGAGTACTTTTGGCCTGCAGACAGTTCGAGAACATCTTCAATGGTTTCGATATCTTCTGGATAAATGTCTCCTATCTCAAAATGGTCGGCCAAGTAGCTCGCAAGGCTAGCAATGTCCAAAGAGTCCATGCCAAGGTCTAAAGCAAGATGCATCTCTTTATGAAGGCTTTCTTTCTCCACTTTTGCAAGATGCGCAATTTCTCGAAAAATGGTCTCTTTTTCTTTTTCGGTAAGACCTGGTCCAATCAAAGACTTTTCTATCCGCTTCTTCTCTTGAATTTTTGGATAAACGGCTTTGTAGAATGCGTAAGATACGAGGGTCAGCGGCTCTTCATCGAAAGGCCCCTTTTCACCCGACTCGCTTGGATATTGATTGTACCAATTCTCTAAAAACCGGTTGCATTCTAGCCTAGATCCCCCATAGGGAAATTCCTCTGGATTAGGACAAATATCGATTGTAACTTTCCGCCTCTTGCAGAAAAAAAGGCCGTTTTTGAGTAGAATCTTAAATCCGTTCCAAAAGGTCTTTTTGAGATCGGGTGATTTGTGATCCAAAGCCCTTGAAAAGCTACTTCCCCAAAGTCCAACTGTACGAATCAATACAATATTCGTATCGGGAACGCGCAACAACAGGGTATGGGCAGCAGAAGCTCCCCCAATGACTTCCTTAGCCCCTTTTTTCAATCTTCCGGCAGGATAGATCAAAAAAGATTCCTTCTTTTCCAGTCCTTCTATCGCTTTTTCGAGAGACTCTTCAGCTACCTTCACTTTGAGTTCATTGATCGATGTTTCTAAGTTAGGTACAGGAAGAGCCCTAACCATCTTCATCAAAAATCGGGTGAATTTTTGCCGGTAAATGTACTCCACAACAAGAGGTCTCATTTGAAATTTCGGCCAAAGGTAAATGTATAAGATGATCGGATCAATATTGGCAGGGTGATTGGGCAAAAGCAGAACGCCCCCTTTTTTCGATAGGGTTTTTCCGTCTAAAGCATCCAATCCGCGCACTTGGATTTTGTACCGAAGGGATAAAACTCCCTTAAGAAGCCAGCAGACAACTTTAAGTATTGGTGTTTTCATTGTTCAGTGGATGTTTCTGTTTTTCTTCCATTTTTACGTTTTTTTTTGTTTTGATCTATAAAAATATGCTCCCTGCCTATTTTTAAGAATCATTATTAAAACAATGATTATCAATTAATCTTGATAATAAAAAACAGATAAAACATTCTAAAAATACAAAGATAGTAAAGGGAGATGTCTTAAATGCCTGAAATACCTGCCCAATCAAACCACTACTGTCTTTTAGCCATTTTTTCTTCGTCTATCTCGGAACAAACTGGGGAAATCCCTCATGAACATTTTATGAAAACAGCAAAAATCGTAGAAAATATTGCCTTGCCTATCTTAAAAAATATCCTTTCATAAAAACCCTATTTTCTGTAGAAGGTGTTACATAACACAAATAAGATAGGAGTTGAAGATGGTTGATCACATCAGTAATACACCGCCTAAGACGCCAATGAATGATGGAATTCCTCAAAAAAACCCAGAATCTAATGGCGTCAAAAAGCTTGCTGCTAAGGTAGAACAGGTAGTATCAGATAATAAGCCTATACACTCCATTGGAGGCATTGGTTGCAATCCAAACAATTACAAGCTAACAAATAGACAGGTAATGGTTGATTCTAGCAAAACACCTATTCCCTTCAAACCCTATACACAAAATGGCGGGTAAATCGAATAAACATTTTGCCCCGAAGCGAACCCCTGTTTAACCAGATTTTTTGTAAGAATTCAGGCTAAAGTAGTACTCCCTAGTAAAATGTTGTAAGGCACTGCCTACCTTCAGCACCATAAGCACTTACGCCGCTATTTTTACAAAAATTCGCCTCTAAATGGGATCTATAGGGGCCTTTGCCTCTCTCTAAGAGCTCTCCTATTTCCTACGAACTTACCTCTAGGGAGATCTACTAACAAGAGTCTCTTTTTGCCCAGTTCTCATCACCACTTTCTTCCTTAACAAACTTTACTTGTTAAAGACCGAAAATGGTGATCTATTAAGTGTCTAGCAATACTGCTTTTAGGAGGAAGAAGAGGCAAATTCGATCTAGAGTACCACCGAGCATCTTCGATTTCTTGCTGATCGATCGTAATTTCACCACTTTTGTATTCTGCTTGAAATCCTAGCATGAGAGAATTGGGGAAAGGCCAAGATTGACTTCTAAAGTAAGAAATATTCTCTACCTGGATTCCCAGTTCTTCTTTTATCTCTCTATGAATCGCATCTTCCAGCGCCTCTCCAGCCTCCACAAACCCAGCGATCGTACTATACATCTTGTCTGGAAAATGTGGAGAGCGGGCTAGCAAAATCTGATCATCTTTCACAATTAAGACAATCACTGCGGGGAACGTGGAGGGAAAGATCAACCGATCACATTCCGCACATTCTTTGGCAACTTCACGCTTACTAAAGCTTGTCGCATGTCCGCAAAATCCACAATGTAAAGAGGAGCGGTGCCAGTACAATAATTGCTTAGCGCGACAAAGTTGGTCGCTACTTGCAACATTCATTGTTTTTAATACATCGCGCCCATGCGTTAATCGAAAGGGATCTTTGATCGGAATCTTCGAAGGATCTAGCTCTACGGCAAACAAATTTTTATCTGTAAGTTCCTCAATAAATAGCGCGTTCTTTACTGTGATTCCTGCTAAATCCAGAAATATCTGACTAAGCGGAAATGTATAGACAGCTCGATTTGCAGAGGTAAGAATTTGATTCCCAGTAAAGAAAAATCCTAAATCATCCGGCATCGGATTCCTAAAACTGGGTAATGAACTGATGAAACACTGATCTTTTGGCATGATTTCTTTGAAATAGGTACAAGGTTATCGTTTGTTCATAAACTAGTGTACGCATCTTATAAAATTGTTCGAATTTTTTCGAAGCAAACTATCAATAGTAGAGCTTTCAACTGAAAGGAAATGCAAGAAAGGAGCCGGCGATATATCTGCCTACTTGCACACAAAATATGCTAATCAACGAATTTTTTTTCTTTACACATAATTTTTCTTTTGTAAGAA
Organism: Chlamydiota bacterium; assembly: GCA_038534095.1. GTDB lineage: Bacteria > Chlamydiota > Chlamydiia > Chlamydiales > SM23-39 > JBCAXK01. Next base: position 22,704 of record JBCAXK010000011.1, read on the forward strand.
TTTTTGAAGTTCGTTTAATAAAGTAGGAAAATTATGTCTGTAGATTTAACTTCATTACGTGGTTCGCCCTTGACAGCAGATACAGCAGAGATACCGCAAATCCATATTGATTCGAAAAAACATCTTAAAAAGGTTAAAGATATCGCATCAAAATGTCTCGATAGCTGTGGAAGAAATTGTCACAAATCTCCACCTGATAGCTCAAAAAAATTTTCCGGTGAAATCAATGGAGCAGTCGTAAATCTAGGTGAGATCACGTTTTTTCCAAGCAAGAAACCCTTAGAAACGTACCAACCATCTCAAAGCTCAAAAGCTGAAAAAAAGTCTTCTGACGATCCAAAGCAATCTGCAGTGAGTAAAAAAAATGACTAGAGAATCTTCTTAGTTTTATTTAAGGGAAATCCTTGAGCGGAGAACATAGATCATAAGCTTGAAGTTTTTTGAGAATTTTTCAAGTAGCCTTACAATACTACCAAAGTATTTGCGCCTTGGAGATCAGTTTTCCACTACATACCTAAATTTCTATCAATGAGAATGAAACTCTGTGAAGGACTGCCTCCTGATATTGCGACATTACTACGCCCGATGTCACCGATAGAAATGGATAGGAACCTGCGCACTGCACCAGAAGAATAGAAAAATCCTTGTGATCAGGATTTGTACTATTCCGGTAAACATTTCAGTTCAAGCCATCATGTTTACGTAATAACGCAACAACGTTTTGTGAGTCTTTGTTGAGAGCGTATATGTTGATTACAAATCTCATTTAAAGTCTCAAAAAATCCTTTTTCTGTATTTTTTTGGATGACTCCTTGTATCCCTTTATGATTGAAAGAAAACTTGTATGGGAAAGGAAGCTTTTTTAATACGTGTTGTGCAAAGTTTTTTGGCACAAGAAAGTTTAGCCATTGACGACCCTCTTGATTTTGATGAAATCTCACACTAACCCAAGGGTTAGAAAACCCTTCTGAATAAAGTACAACTCGATGTAGTAGATGTTTTCCATGGATCCTATCCACCATACCCCCTAGTAAACATCTAAACCTACGCTCTTCAAAGATCCCTCCTGTACCCTTTATCAAACAATTAGATCATTTTTTAGAAAGAAACTGCTATGACACATCTAGAAACAAGTTGTACATTTACGCCCCTTTTTCCATCAAGAGGCACATATTCCGAAATAGAGTTACCGCTAGCATATTCTTTCTAGAAAAAGTGTTATGCAAAGATGGCTCTTGAAGAAATCTTGTTTTTTGCAACATCGCTTTAGTGGAAAAATCCACAAGATCGCTCTCGATTGTTTTTTATCATCAAAATAATAGAAATATTTTTATTGCAATGAAAATATTTATTCACTTACGATCAATAGAATTTTATATAAATAGTATGCTTGTATGACACTGATTAAAATAAGTTACTCTACATTACAAGACGATTTGCTGAACACCTATAAAGCCCATCCACAACTGCTGGATGAGTCCCAAAAAATCACAGAATCTGAATTCAAAAGAATCACCACTGCAGCAAATAACCATCTTCAATACATCACTCATCAGAAAACAGATACTTTTAACGCATTTCTACTCGTGACCACAGCATTCAGTCCTTCGTTCCCATACCGGTCATGTTTTTTTAGCACTATTGCCCTTTGTGTAAAAACCATCAAGACGCATCTGCAGCTAGGTAAACATTGGAAACATAAGCAAGATGACTTAGATAAACCTGTAGAAGTTTTGAAGAATATGAGCAGGAATATTTCCACTATATCCAGGATAAACAACTCTTCTTCGATAGAAAATTACCTAAAGATCGGGAGGGCTGTAGTAGAAATGTTCGAAAAACTGCGAAAAATAGCGCTCATCCTAACATGCGCTCCTAAAAACGCAACCGTGGAAAAAGTCACAGGTTTTCGGGTCTTACAGGCTTTAGAAGCCTTTCTAGAAAAGCTAGAAAATACCCAGGGGTATAAAAACCTTGAAAAATTCTTTGCAAAACATTCTTCCTATCCAAGAAGATCGAAAAGACAGCAAATCTAATTGACTGCTCTTTTTACGAGCCCATTCATCTAAGTAGATCCCTTTTCGTTGTATATTTCTTGTCGAAAGAAATCGACTACGATCCCATTATTAAGGGAACTGATTTTTTTGATTTGTTCCCTTCGCACTTTTCTTGAGAAAAATTGGATCAATAGCTTCAGAAAGAACTTTCCCCACAATAATTCTCTACATCTCGTAAAATCTTTTGGGTGTTTTTATGGGTTAGTTTGGTATAAGCTTCGTCAAAGCCAAGCCAAGCTCCATCCACAATTTCTGCAGGTAGAAGAATTGGAACTCCCCTAACTTTGGCGAGGTAATAAAACACCTCTTTTCTCCAAACTTTCCCATTTCTTTGGTAAGAGTACTCTTCTTTGAATGGCACTTCTCGAAGCCTACGATCCATCTCGAGCCTTGTCTCTTCAAAAAGTTCTCGAGACGCCGTAGCCAGGTGCGTTTCTCCCGGTTCTGGCTTTCCTTTGGGAAAGCTCCAATGCAGAGAGCCTTTGTGCTGGACAAGAAACACCTGCCAAACGCCATCGAACCGAAGAGGAATGATCCCATAGGAAATTTCATGCAACATAGGGAGCAAACACCAAGCAACAGTTGTTCCCACCAAAACCGAAGGAATTGGACAGAGCGGCGCTAACAACGTGGGAACGCTTCTTTCCCATACAAAGATTTAAATCGGCGACCTCTTCATCAGGATGCTCCAAATTAAGAGTGGGATGAATCTGATTGGTACGCATGGCCATGATCGTAGCAATCGCTTCTAAAGAGCCTGCAGCGCCAAGGCAATGTCCGATCATCGATTTTGTGCTATTGATCAAAATATGGTTTGCATTCCCTTTGAATAACTCACGAATCGCGCGAAGTTCACACAAATCCCCTACAGGCGTCGAGGTAGCATGCGCGTTGATGTAGTTGACATCTTCGGGATGGATATGCGCCGATTCAAGAGCGCTTTTCATACACTCCATCACGACCTCCCCCCCAGGTCTTGGTTGCGTAATATGGTACGCATCACCGTTGGCGCTCCCTCCCAAAAATTCTGCGTAAATCGTTGCCCCTCTTTTTTCTGCATGCTCTTTTTCTTCTAGAACCAAAACGCCAGCTCCTTCTCCCATGACAAATCCATCCCGAGCTTGATCCCAAGGCTTTGACGCTTTTTCTGGGGCAGCGTTGCTCGTGGAAAGAGCGCGCATCGACATAAATCCTGCCATGCCAATCGGATTGATGGCGGCCTCAGAACTACCTGCTAACATCACGTCAGCTTTCCCTAATTGAATCGTTTCCAAAGCAGCTAACAGGCAATTGTTTCCCGTAGCGCAAGCGGTAGAAATGGAGTAGTTAGGACCAAAAAATCCGCACTCTATTGCCAGCATGCCTCCCGCCATATTTGTGACGATCGATGGGACAAAAAAGGGGGTGAGCCGCCTATACCCATGATCACGCACAGCAATGGAGCCATCATAAAAGGCTTGCATCCCCCCCATGCCCGATCCGATAATGGCTCCTATTCTTTGGGGAGTAACGTTTTCTAAACGGGCATCTTGAAACGCATTTTTTCCTGCAACCATCGCATAATGGATGAACGCGTCGGCCCTTCTTGCCTGTTTCTTCTCCATATATCCGTCAACAGAAAAGCCAGATACTTCTGCAGCAAACGTGGTCGGCTGAGAAGAGGCATCAAAGCCAGTGATGGTTTTGACTCCACTTTTTCCCAAGAGCAGTTGCTCATAAAATTTCTTAGGATCGCTACCAAAACAGGAAACTAGGCCGGTGCCTGTGATGACTACTTGTTTTTTCTTCATATTTTTACCATGTTTTGAAAGGTTCTGACGTTCCTACGTATTCTAAAGATCGACTATTTTTACTGAGATCCATCCCCTTTTTGGCAAAATAGAGAGCCTCTTCCTGAGAAAATGGGGTTTTTTCAATCATCGAAAATACAAAGGAGAGAAGCTCTAAGGACGCGGAAAACGCAGCGACAGAGTCCCCTTCTAGAGCAAGGAAAGTATCTTGCGCTGCTTCTGTGATGGTTTGTTTCTCAAGGTTTTTTTGATAAGGGTAGGTTCCTTTGTCGCGCATAGAGCCTTGCGCAATTTCTACATATTTTCCTTCATATAAAAGGAAAGCGTGCCCTCTTCTTGTTTGCTGGAACGCGTAAATCACTTTTTCCCAATCCTTTTTTGAACGAAAGGCGATCACCTCTTTATCGGCTTGATGAGCCGCTAAAAAAGCGGTGTCCAACACCGTGCTTAGCCCTAAACTTTTCCTAGCTAGTCTTGTTTGCATCTCAAGAGGATGCGCGCAAAACGCAAAAGGAGCATCAGAGCTTCTTGCCAAAGACTTTAGGGAAAAACCAAGAGCTTGCAACAAATCCCCCGATCCATATGGGTGCGCCCTCTCGATGTAGGAGCAGACAGGCAATCCTGCTCCCAGAAGGATCCAGGTAGCAAAAAGGCCCACAATAGGCGCTCTTTGATCAACAACAGAAATTTGCTTGTTTCTTCGATGTCCCAAGAGAAAGTTCACGATCCAAAAAAAGGGGGCAAGCTGCCTTTCTTCACGCTCTATATACGTAATAAACGCCCCGATCTGAGCATCGTTATAATGCTCATGACAGATATTCTCTAAAAATGCGGCCCATTTTTCCTGAGAATCTGCACATAGCGCTAGTTCATCCAGAAATCTTTTCATCGCAACTTGTGAGCTTAAGTTGTAGATCTATGATTTTCCCTTCTGGAAATAACCGCTCAATTTGATACTTTGCCCGAAAATCGGGAAGAAAAATATGAATCATCCATGTGATGAAATCGAGCACAATCCATTCTCCATCATCCATACCATCGGAGTAAGCAGGCACTTCGCCTTTCGCTTTGAGCAATTGACACACTTCCTCTGCAATCGAGATCGCATGCCTTTTTACGTTCGCCTCAGCGATCATGATGTAATCGGTCGTCGAAGAGACGCCGCGAACATCAATCGCTAGAATGTTGAAGCCTTTTTTATCATAAATGCACTGGGCAATATCGTCTAAAATTTCCATAAATTCACAAATATAGGTTTTTTTTACGTATATAATCCACCACTTTCGATGGCACTAAATGTTCTATAGCTAGCCCCTTTTTTCTTCTCATCCGAACATCTGTACTCGAAATCTCCATAGTACGTACTCGAAACATATGATCAGCAAAAGACTTTTCTAATGAAGAGGAAAAGAGTTGCGGCTGGGGGTGGTCTTTTCTGAGGCCAACAATGGGAGTGGCGAGCTCTAGAATTCTCTTAGGATTTTTCCATTGGGGAAAAGCTGCCATATTGGCTGCCGACAGAAGAAAATAGAGAGAAACCTGCGGATCTTTTCCTAGCTCCTCTAACGTATCAACGGCGTAAGAGACGCGCGGTTTGTCTATCTCCCATCGGGAAACCGTCCAGGGGAACGGGAAGTCTGCAATGGCGATTTGGGCCATTTTGAACCGATCTTCAGGAGACGCTTTTGGCGGGCTCCCCTGCTTATGGGGGGAACAAAAAGCAGGCATGAGGATCACCTCATCTAACCACCCTTTCTCCCACACATCCAATAAAAGGGAGAGATGCCCAAAATGTATTGGATCAAAACTTCCTCCAAAAACGCCCCTTTTTTTCATAAAAGCGTCCATCCCCTTTTTTGAGAAAAAGTGCGTAGGCGCAGGCTTGGGCGGATGATCTGCACCTCCCCGAGCTGCAACAAAAGGGGAAGATCATCAAAGCTATCGGAAAACCCTAGGGTATTTTTTAGAAGAATCGACTGCTCGGCGCAAAACTGTTCCACAAACTTTCGCTTACTTTCTCCATCCATGGTCGAAGCAATCCCAGAAAAACAGCCATTTTGATCATAGTGGTAGGTCGACCCTTGGGAAATAGGGATCTGAAATTTTTCTGCAAAACGCTTCACAAGAAATTGGGGAGAACTCGATAGGAGCATCAAGGGGGCTTTTTTTCGTTGTATCTCTTGCAATTTCGGCAAAAGACGATCACAAAATAGCCGTGGGAATTCCCTATCCACAAAATCTTGGGCGTGCCTTGCAATGAACTGACGATGTTTACCTGCTAAAAACAGCTCAAAGGCTTTTGCATGGAGAAGAGGTACAGAAATCAGACCAAAACTTTTACGCAGGCGATAATATCCGACCTGAATGGTGGTTTTTTTGGATAAGATGCCCCTTTCAACGAGATAAAAAAAGAACTGCAAACTGCTGTTTTTTCGAATAAGGGTGCGATCTAAATCAAATACATAGAGGGATGGGGACTCAGTTTGGTTCGATTTGTTCAAGACGCTCTTCTAATGTTTCGATCGATACATCGATCCTTTCTACCCGCTTCTTTTCATTTTCTAGCCGCTCTTGGTACGCCATTGCCATAGCAAAATCGAGTCCCGAGCGCCCTTTTTTCTTCCGCTCTTCTTCCAAGTTCTTCTTGATTTTCATCCGGATTTTTTTGGCTAATAACAAAATTTCTCTACGATCACTGAAGGTGAGACTCTCCTCTTTAGAGGCTTTTTCAATCGTGTTTTCCAAAGTTGCATCGATCCACTGTCGGAGAGGAATCAGCGATTTTTGTAATCGTGACTTCTCTTTGTAGCTAGCTGGGGCTTTATCAATCTGACGTTCGATTTGCTCAAAGCGATCGTAAGCATCTTCAAAGGGGATCGATTCTTTCTCCTCAGAAAGCGACGCAATTTTTTGATCAAAGGATTTGGTGAAGGAGACGGAAGCGAACGCTCCACTTGGCTGAACAATCGGGGTTTCCCCGCGCAAGTTTTGCAAAAGTTCTTCAAGCTCTTCTACATCTTCCCTACGCAGCTTAGCATCCTTCATTTCTTGACGCACATTGCGCAGTTCTTTTGTCAGCTCGTTTGAAGAGAGGGATCCTTTTTGTTCTTTAATCAGGGCAATCTTGGCTAAAAATGCCCCCTTTTTTTCTTGGGACTGCTGTTTTTTTGCGTGCACTTTTTCCTTGTACTGGCGCTCTTTTTCTTTGACCTCATCCCAACAAGAGCTCAGTTTAAGCCTAATGTCGCTAAAGGCACTGGAAGTAAGAAAGAGCTTTTTTGCAATCAATTGCAAAAGCTTGATTTTTTCTTTCAAAGCGTAAAAGGGCGTTCTATGCTCTTTTGAAAAATACTTGTCTACAAACTGATCAACATCTTCACGAAAACGCTCTGAAACCTCCTTTGTGCCCGTTTCTCTTTTTTCGGAAATGGTCTGGGAGGCTATCGTCAGCCGTTTAAAAAGAGTATTTTTTTGCTTCATGCGCATGGTGGTATGAATCAACTCTTTTCTAAGAGAAGATCCTCTCGAGAAAAATGTCTGTATGAGCTGCAGTTCGGTTTGTTTCTCCTCGTAAAACTCCCGATGCGTTTCTAACTCTTCGAATAGATCGAGATGGATACGCTCCCGGTTTTTTAGTAAAGCGTCGTAACTAGCTAGATCTTTTTCTAAGCTTTCGATCGCAAGAGCAATCTGCTCTGCAGCAAAGGAGGATTTTTCATCAAAGATTGCTTTCAGAGCGCGCGCTTCATTAGAAAGGGCTACAAATTCTCCCCAAAGCTTTGTTCTATGGATCGGATCCATATCTTCCCGAAAAATCTGCAGAGCCATCTTGCGCAGGTCCCAAAATTTTTTGAATAAGGGAGCCTGTTTTTGGGATAAAGTCTCCTTCATAAAAGAGATCGCCATTTGGATGCGGTCTTCTGGTGATGCCTGCTTGTTCCAAGCAGCTTCCACATCCGGATATTGGGATAAAGAGTCTTCTATGAGTAAAGGTTCTTTTTTTTCAGAAGCTTTTTTTTCCATACTCTCTTCTTTATAGCTCAAAACATGTTCCTATTAGTAATTTTTATTGCACTACACAACAAAACAGAAAATTTTAAAAAAACAGGCTTTTTTATAAAAGCCGTTTTGCGTCATGACAATCACATGGCTTGCTCATAATCTTGGAGGATCCACTCGATCACTTTTGCTTTCGAGTGTTTTTCAAAATTGATCCAGCGAAACGGGGGGTGCTTCCTCCGAAACCAGGTCATTTGCCTTTTTGCGTAATGACGAGATACTTGTTTGAAAGTATAGATTAACCAATCATAATCTTCCGATGTGCGGTCGGTGTCTAAAAATTCTAGCACCTGCTTGTACCCGATCGCTTTGGCTGCAATAGCATTTTTTGCAAGGCCTTCCTCTTTCAAACGATGCACCTCTTCAATCAGTCCTTCCTTGATCATATCGAGACACCGCTTCTCAATTCTATGATAAAGCGTTTCTAAAGGGTAGTACAAAAACCAAAGGCGGAAATCGTACTTATCATTTTTAATCACCAAAGGCCGTTTAAAGTCAGAGACTTTTTTTTCGGAGATGGTCATGATTTCTAGAGCGCGTATGATTTTATGACGATCATTTTCCGTGATGTTTTTCGCGTACTCTGGATCTAAGAGTTGCAATTGCTCATACATCGCTGCGCAGCCCAACTCTTCCATCTTGTTTTCTAAGCTTTTTCGAACCACAGGATCGGACTTAGGGCCCAAAGGGGGACCATATAGAATCGCTTCTAAATAAAAGCCCGATCCCCCCACAATGATCGGTACGTTTCCTCTAGCCACAATTTCTTGTAGCGTCTTTTCCACAAGGGAAAAGTAGGTCGCTACGTTGAACGGCTCATGCACATCGACCACATCGATCAGGTGATGGGGAATCTTTTGTCGCACTTCCGTAGAGACTTTTGCCGTCCCGATATCCATGTTTTTGTATACCTGCATCGAATCGGCAGAAATGATTTCCCCTCCAAGCAAAGAGGCTAGGTGCAAAGAGAGCTCCGTTTTCCCTGTTCCAGTTGGCCCTGCAAGAACAATGACCTTTTTTTTCGGCCCAAACAGAGGGACTTTTTTATGCAAAGGGAGGTAGATGCTAAGAAGCAGCGTTTCAAGGTTTTGTTTCTGAAGAAGGCTGCTATTATCGTTCATTGTTTTACGCTATGCGCAAGATTGTAGAGCGTCTTTTTCACTGGTACAAATCGTAAGTACCCGCTCAAATCCTGCCATTTTTATGATCTCTAAAACATCTTCATCGATGGAAAAAAGGACAAAATGCCCTTGATGGGCTCGCGCTTTTTTGGTACTAGAAAGAAGAACACGGAGTCCTGCGGAACTTAAGTACTCCACATCGGTAAAATCGGCTAAAAGATCCCAATGATTTTGTTTAACAAGCTCTTCGATCCGTTTTTCTAAAATAGGAGTAGTCATGGTATCTATTCTCCCTTGAATACGGAGAATGTATTTATTTTCCACTTCCTCAACATCGATCTGTATGTTCATAGCAGGCTCATTCCTGGATAATTTCTAGCTGAATTTTTTGTCCTAGGCGCATCCCAATCGACATAGCAATGGTTCTTAAAGAATGGATTACCCTTCCTTTTTTTCCCACAATTTTGCCCACATCTTCTGGAGCAACTCTAATTTCAACGAGCGATTTTTTGTTTTCTTCCTTCACTGTGATCTTAACACTATCTGGTTGATTGACAATATTTTTTATTAAATATTCGATAAAATCTTTCACAAACACCTCTTTTCGATACTTGGGGAATTTCTACATAACGAATCATCTGGTTTCGTTAAGGAAAAAACCTTTATTTAACTAAATTTTCATTTTAGCGAAAAGAAGGTATTTTTACAGCTTTAAAGAATCTCTATCGAAAGGGGCTCAAGCCTGCGATTACGCTAAAGAGACGTTTTTACCGAAAACACAGAAAGACGGAGCAAAATACAAGGATAAGCTTAAGGTTCCCCGTTAAGAACCACCAAGTAAGAGGCTGTTAGATACTGTACAAGAATAAGAGCTCCAAGCTCATAAACATGCGCCCAGAAATCATCTAGCGCAAAGAAAGCTCCAGAGTGAAAAGCGATAGATGCAAAAGAATTTGCGGCGCATGTTTCACAGACACCCGCGCCGTTTCACGTAGATATCCGATGAAGGATTACGCGAAAGATCCATCATTACACTTGGATCAAACATTCACAACCATTTACGTAGTAGTCGATGTCAAGAAGAATTTGTGATGTAAGTAGTTTTTTTATTACGCAACCAAAATAGGTATTCCAGTAATACTCTTCAGCCGTTCTGCACTCAAAATCTTTTGCTGGATCAATCAATGTGAAGTATTTTTCTTGGGCAATGGGAGTATTCTCGTCGATGATGATCATTCTTCTTCCCCTGACGGTTGCGCAGAGTGGAGCCTGCTCGATTTGTCGGTTGATTTCATCAACAACTTCTTTTGCACATTCCCGAATCTCTGCTTGCTTTTGGGGATACTCAGGAAATTCAAGAGCGCTCACATCCACTTCAATAGGCTCATCTCCTGTAATCCCTCGATCCGCATAGACACTCTTCAGCTGCTCCCCATACGCAATGGCTTGTTTCCTTTTGTGATGTGCTCTCGCAAAACAAGCTGTTGAAACGCCATACTCTTCTGCTACTCTCTTAACCATTTCCCCTTGTTCTGCAGTGACACATCCAACCAAACATTGTCTAATTCCAGATGTGTGCCCAAAAAGGCCTATCTCGGCACCTTTCATCTCCTCAAGATCAAAGAGTCCGATTTTTCTACAGCGCGGCTCATCTAAAGATTTCTCTAAAATGGGATTGTTCCTCCAACAAACATCACTATAGCCTGTTTTACAAATGAAAACAGCCAGCTGCCTGATGGCTTCTGTTAAATCTGAAGCGTAACGTTGAAAGTAGTGTCTTTGAGCGCCTCTATCAGCATGAAAATCTAGACGCTCTTCAGCAAGAAGACCATACTCTTGATCCCCCACTTTTACGGTAAATGGTTTTACTTTAGGAATAACAAGAAGGCCCAATTGATGCACTCTACAAACCGTTCTTGCTCGAATGATTTGCTCGTAACGTTCCTCCATACAGTACTCTTTAGGCAGAGCATCCATACCCGGGAGATTCATTTTAAAAATATAGTTTGGATCTGTATCTAAAGAAAAAACACAATGATTGAATGAGCTATGATGGAATACGATTCCTGGTGTCTTTTTCTTCGTAAGAAGACTGCTCATGCAGCTGCGGATTTTTGCGATTGCCCCCTCAGAAATGGCTATGGCTTCTTCCGATTCTCTTACGCTCATCATTTGCACCGGGCCTACCACTTCAGCCTTTGAAGAGATCACAGGTGTTGGAGGAACGGGCTCTCTCATAGGGACATTTTCCTCAGCAGCTTTCCTATTATGAAAAAAAAGACCCCTAATCGATCGAGAAAAAAAGGCTAAACTTGTAGTGAATAGGCTCACAATAACCCCAAAAAGGACCTGGCCAATTCTGTTGATTGTTGAGCAAACACATTCTTTTGTTAGAGAATTGTTCCTATGTTCTTGGCTTTGAAGGCGGCCATTTCCACTCTGACAAGCCGCTAATTTATTTGGATTTACATCAAAAACTTTCATATTTTAATAATTATAAAAAACAATATTACAATGAATATTTATATTTTATATTTATTTAAATATAATAACAATTTTTCAATTAATTCCTACTAAGAGAGAGCCTAACTATCTCTCTACTCTTTAGTAAATGGAGCGTTATACAATCCAAACTTATAAAAAACTTGATATAAAACAGATTTACAACCGCCTTACAAGACTTGTAAAAAACTACTTAGGCGAGGACAAAATCGCTAAGTACTTGATTATTAAAATAAAGCGCTGCTCAAAGTCACCTATTACTGATCAAAAAATGATCATCATCCACAAAATTGCCCATCCGAGCTCAAGCACATTCTTC